>JBFKDA010000042.1:0-14066 GCA_041619955.1 Acidimicrobiia bacterium
GTTCCCGAGACCGGCGAAACCGCAACTGGGGAGAGTTGATTTTCCCCGTGTGGCGGGAGACCCTGCGGGACCCCTAGGTTGGCGCCGCTTCCCCAACACCGCCTGGCCGGGAAGGACGTCGTGCACCGGGGCGGGGGTGCCCGGAAAGGTGGCGATGAGCGAGGACAGCAAGCGTTCGCACGTGCGGACCCCGGGGGTCGGGCGATGACGCTGCAGATCGACGGGCCCCGCACCAGCCGGGTGCCGCCGCACAACACCGAGGCCGAGGAAGCCGTGCTCGGCGCGGTGATGATGGACGCCGACGCCGCGAACGTGGCGCTCGAGACGCTCCACGCCGAGGACTTCTACAAGCCCGCCCACCAGACCGTGTTCGCGGCGATCTCCGACCTCTTCGACGCGAACCAGCCGGTCGACGCGATCACGGTGGCCGACCAGCTCCGCCGCAGCGGCGCGCTCGACCGGCTCGGCGGGCCCACCTACCTCACGCAGCTCCTCGACACCGTGGGTACCACGTCGAACATCGGCTACTACGCCTCGGTGGTCGAGGAGCACGCGCTGCGGCGCCGGCTGCTGCGGGCCGGCGGGCAGGTGGGCGAGCTGGCGATGGAGACGGCCACCCCGGTCGCCGAGGTCATGGACCGAGCCGAGCAGGCGGTGTTCCACGTCGCCGAGCGCCGGGTGGGCGACGGGCTCGCCCCGATCGACCGGCTGCTCCGCACCACGCTGGAGCATGCCGAGGAGATGGGCACCCGCGGCTCCCACGTCACCGGGCTCGCCACCGGGTTCAGCGACCTCGACCGCAAGCTCGCCGGCCTGCAACCCGCCAACCTCGTCGTGGTCGCCGCCCGGCCGAGCATGGGCAAGAGCGCGCTGTCGATCAACATCGCCCACAACGTGGCCGTCACCGGCTCCCCGGTGGCCATATTCACCCTGGAGATGAGCCGCGAGGAGATCGTGCAGCGGCTGCTGTGCTCCCACGCCCGGGTCGACTCGCACAAGCTGCGTACCGGCGACCTCACCCCCACCCACTGGCAGAAGCTCAGCCGGGCGGCCAGCGCGCTGTACGAGGCGCCGATCTACGTCGACGACTCGGCGGCGCTCACCGTCACCGAGATCAGGGCCAAGTGCCGGCGGCTCGTGCGGCAGCGGGGTCTCGACCTCGTGGTGGTCGACTACATGCAGCTCATGAACTCCGGTAGCCGGGCCGAGAACCGCCAGCAGGAGATCTCGGAGATCAGCCGGGCGCTCAAGTCGCTGGCCCGGGAGCTGCACATCCCGATCATCGCCGTCTCGCAGCTCAACCGCAGCCTCGAGCAGCGCCAGGACAAGCGCCCGCAGCTCGGCGACCTGCGGGAGTCGGGCGCCATCGAGCAGGACGCCGACGTCGTCATGTTCATCTACCGCCACGAGTACTACCACCCCGGCGACCAGCCCGGCGTGGCCGAGGTGATCGTGGCCAAGCACCGCGCCGGCGCGGTCGGCAAGGTCGAGATGAATTTCCAGCCCGAGTTCACCCGCTTCGGCGACATGGCCCGCGACGCCGCGCCGGTGACCGTCTGACCCCCGGGGCCGTCCCCGCGCCCGAGCTCGTCGATCTCTCCGACCCCGGGCTGGTCGACGGCCTGGTGGCGCTGCAGCGCGCTGCGTACGCCGTCGAGACCGCGCGCACCGGCATCACCGCCATCCCCCAGCTCACCGAGACCGCCGCCCGGCTCGCCGGCTCCGGCCTCACCGTGCTCGCCCACCTGGAGGGCGGCGAGCCCGTGTCGATGCTCGGGTACACCCGGGCCGGCGCCGTCGTCGACACCGACCGCCTCGTCGTGCGGCCGGACCGGTTCCGGCGCGGCCTGGGACGGAGCCTCCTCGCGGCGCTGCATGCGGCCGAGTCCGATGCGGCCCGATTCGACGTGGCGACCGGGGCCGGCAACGCACCGGCCGCCGCGCTCTACGCGGCGTGCGGGTACCGCCGCACCGGGCTGGTCGAGGTCCGGCCCGGCGTGCAGGTCGAGACGTTCGTCCGCCGTGTGGAGCTGCCCGGCCGATAGCGTGGGCGGGATGGCAGGTCCCTATCCGTTCGTCACCGTCCCGATCCTCAAGGAGAAGCCGTGGGGCGGCACGCGCCTCTCCGCCTACGGCAAGCAGGCGGGACCCGGCGCTCGCACCGGTGAGTCGTGGGAGGTCGCCGACCTCGCCCCAGACGTCGCCGGCACCCCGGATGGCGAACGCAGCCCGATCGCCAACGGGGCCCTCGCCGGCCGCACGATCGCCGACGCCGTCGCCGCGTGGGGCGTGGAGCTCCTGGGGGACGGGGCAGCGGCGCCCACCGGCGGGTTCCCGCTGCTCGTCAAGCTCCTCGACGCCGGCGAGCCGCTGTCGGTCCAGGTCCACCCCGACGCCGCGTACGCATCGACCCATCCCGGCACGCATGCGAAGTCCGAGTCGTGGTACGTCGTCGACGCCGACGAGGGCGCAGTGCTGTACCTGGGACTCGCCGTCGGCGTCGACGCCGCCGCGCTCGCCGCGGCCTGCGACTCCGGGGAGGTCGAGGACGTGCTGCACGCGGTGCCGGCCCGCCCGGGCGACCTCCACCACGTGGCGGCCGGGACGGTCCACGCCCTCGGCGGCGGCGTCCTCGTCGCCGAGGTGCAGACGCCGAGCGACACCACCTTCCGCCTCTACGACTGGCACCACCGGCTCGACAGGCCGCGGCGGGAGATGCACCTGTCCCAAGCGATCGAGGCCATCGCCTGGGAGGCTGCTGCACCCGCGGACGTACCGTTCGAGATCCTCCCCCGCCGGCTCGACGGGCCGCTGGCGCTGGCGGGCCAGACGTGTCACGTCGTGATGGTGCTGCGAGGCGCAGCCACCCTGGGCGACCTGGCGCTCGCGCCTGGAGACACGGCGGTCGTGCCGGCGGCCTGCCTTCCGGCGACGATCACGGGGAGGGCCGACATCCTCGACGTGGTGGTCCGCTGACTAGTCATCGCACCGGCTGGCGGGATGATCCTCAACGTGCGACGTGGACCGCCGATAACAGAGTCACAGGCCCGACCGGGAGCCCGACTCCACCGATGGATGCGATCTCCTCCTCCGATCCTCCTCAACCGGCCGGTCGAGCCAGCAGCCCCCTCGCTCCCTTCCGAGGGGGCTGCGCGCGTCTGCGCGCCGGCGAGACGCCAGCCACGACCGGCGTTTCGGCGGGCCGGATGCTCGCGAACGACGCAGCCCCCCGGGAGAAGGGACCGGGGGGCTGTCGGGCTCGATCCGTTGGTGCCTGAGGAGGGCGGGGAGAGGGAGGTCTCGTCGGTTCCGAGCCGGTGCTTCTTGGTATCGACGGCGGGGCGGCGCAGGTTGAACGCCATTGCCGGTGACCGCCATCTGACTAGTCCTGACGAGGCAGCCGAGTCGCCCGACGCCTCGGCCGGTAGATTCGGGCGCACAGGAGGGCGCCCATGGCTTTGTACCGCGTCGACGACCTCTCGGTGGCGGTGTTCCGCCCCTCCGACGAGCACGCCTCGCGCCGCAAGCTGCGCATCGCCATGGAGGACCGCACGTGGTGGCGGGAGGTCGTGCGGGGCGTCTCGTACTCGGTTGAGCCGGGGGAGGTGCTCGCCCTCGTCGGCGAGTCGGCGTCGGGCAAGAGCCTCATGCTGCTCGGTGCCCTCAACCTGCTCGGGGCCGGGGCGCGGGTCGTCGGCGGCACGACGTCCTTCGACGGCCATCTCCTCCAGGACGCCGGCGCCGACGACTGGTGGGAGCGCCACGAGGACGAGTTCAAGGAGCTCACCCAGCCCGACTGGCGCCGAACGGTCGGGACCGGCATCGGCCTCATCACCCAGGACCCGATCGGCGCCTGGGACCCCCTCGAGGTGATCGGGGAGCAGAGCGGCGAGGTGCTCGACGAGCACTTCGACCTCACCCAGGAGGAGATCCGCGGCCGGGTGCTCGACGCGCTCGGCGAGGTGCGGCTCCCGAAGGCCCGCCGGTACCTCTCGTTCCCCCAGCAGCTCAGCCGCGGCGAAGCGCAGCGTGCGATGCTCGCCGCGGCGCTGCTCAGCCAGCCGCGGCTGCTGCTCGCCGACGAGCCGCTCAGCGGTCTCGACGCCAGCACCGCCCGCGCCCTGCTGAGCCTCATCGAAGACATGCGCATCATGCGGGGCCTGGCCATGGTGATGGTGACCCACGACCTCGCCACGGTCGCCGGCATCGCGGATCGGGTGGCGGTCGTCTACGGGGGGACCATCGTCGAGGAGGGACCCGTGCGTGAGATCTTCTACCACCCGAAGCACCCCTACACCGCAGGCCTCCTCGGCTCGGCGCCCGGCTTCGGCGGACGCCTCGAGCCGATACCGGGCGACGCGCCCGATCTCTCGAACCTCCCGCGGGGCTGCCCGTTCTGGCCCCGCTGCGCGCATGCCGAGCCCCGCTGCCCCGACCGGCTGCCGCCGCGGGAGCTCGTGGGGGACTCGTACGTGCGCTGCATCCGCGCCCGGGAGCTCGACCTGCCCGGCGTCCGCCGCTGACCGTCGGTCAGTCGTCCGGGCTGGCGAGCGCTTCGGCCATCTGCTTGATGCGCTCCACGTCCTCCTCGAGGAGGCTGGTGTCGGCCAGTGCGTCGAGGACGAGCTGCGCCTCCCGCCGCAGCGGCTGGGCGCGAGCCTCCAGACCTTGGGCGGCGAGGAGCGCGTCGAGGCCCGCCATGACGCGGACCAGCGTCCGCAGCACCGACGGCTGCCCGACGGCGGCCACCCGGATCTCGGTGAAGGCTCCCCGCACGTAGTCGGCACGGTCGAGGTTGTGCGGGAGGTACAGGCGGCGGCCTTCGTCGCCTACGTGGACGCGGGGCGGCAGCTCCCGAAGCAAAATCTCGCGGGTGATGCCGGCCAGGTGCACGAGCACCTCGTTGGCGGTCGTGGGGTCGTTGATCCCCGGCGACAGCGCCCGCAGTGCGATGTCCACGAGCTGGCGGATGCCGAACGACGCGTCCTCCCGGATGCTGCGCGTCCGTCCCAGCGCCACCGCAGCCTGCAGCCGTTGCGCCATCGGCTCCGGGTCGTCGGGCGCGGGCCACACCGTCACCAGCGGCAGCTGCTGGGCCACGAACGCCCCCACCCGCGTGTCGAGGCGGGCCACCCCGCCAGGCGGCAAGGCCCCCAGCAGGTCGGCCACCACGATGCGCTGCACCCATCCGTCCTGCGCGGCGGGGACCGTGTGGCCGCTGCCGGACGGGAGCGGCTGCTCGTCCTCGAGGCGCCGGTGGTCGGCCTTCTCGGGATGGAGCCGCTCGATCCGCCCGATCGTCTCGTCGGAGATGCGCCGGACCAGTTCCGACACCTGCATCGACCGGGCGCTCTGGTCGATGAACGCAACGATGGCGAGGATGGCGAGGATCCCCAAGGCGAGCGCCACGGTCACCGCCAGCCGCCGCTGCGCGATCTCGCTGCGGATGAAACCGTCGTCGAACTCGGCCCGGGTCACGGCGAGCGTGGCCAGCGAGTAGCTGAAGGTGCCCACGACGAACCCGATCACGTTCTGCTTGAACGGGTCGCGCAGGAAGCCCCGTAGCACCCGCGGCGAGAACTGGCTCGACGCGAGCTGCACCGACACGACCGTCACCGAGAACACGATCCCGGCCACGGTGATGAGCGCCCCGGCGGTCGTGCCGAGCAACGCCCTGGCCCCGCCCGCCGTCGAGACGATGATCGGCGACCGCAGCACCACCGGGAGCTCGCTCAGGTCGTAGGTCGCGTCGACCCAGGTCAGCAGCCGGGCCAGCCCGAGACCGGCGAAGATGAACAGCGCCGGGACGTAGAAGAGGCTGCCGCGGACCTTGTCCCACAGCTCGGCGGCCGCATGGGAGAAGCGCTGCATCGTGCCAACCTACCGCCCACCCCGGTCGCCGCGGCGCGCGCGGCGCCGATGGCCCGGCGGTATGCTCGGTGGCGGTCGTGGGCAGGGTCGTTGCCTGCCCCGCCCCATCCCGGCCAGGGCCCCAGCGAGCAGCCCGCGCCGCAGCACGCAGGGTCGTGCGAGCCGCTGCCAGGCCCATTGTGCGCAGCACGGAGGTGTGCCCGCTGGCGTTCTTCACCTACCTCGGCCTCGTCGCTCGCAGGATGTGGGCCAAGCGCGGCGTGCTGGTCGGCTCCTTCCTCGGGGCCACGATGGTGGTGGCGCTGCTGGCGATCGTGCCGCTGTACGAGTCGTCGATCGCGGCGATCGACCTGCTGTTCACGTTCAGGCAGGCCCCCGCGGTGCAGGTCGACCTGCTGGCGACCCGCCCCACCGAGACCTACAGCGCGACCGCGGCCGAGGAGGGCCGGGTCGCACTGGCCGACGGCATCGCGGGGCTGTCTCCGTGGTACGTCGATGCGCAGGAGCGCACGCTCAGCCGCGAGCTGGTGGTGATTCCGCCGGGCACACCCGACTGGCTGGCCGCGGCGGCGGCGTGGCGCGACGCCGCCCTCGCGTGGCGCGCGGAGGTCGCGGCCATCCAGGGCGTCGACGCCGGCGCGCTGGGACCCCCCACCGAGGCGGCCGCCGTGGTCGGCGGCGACGACCTGCCGGCCTTTCCCGCGCCGCCGTACCCGGTGCCGCCGCAGGAGGCGGTCCAGACCCGCATCCTCACGGCACCCGCCATCAGGGAGGCGGTGGAGCTGGTCGCCGGCGAGTGGCCGTCGGTGCCCGCCGCCGATGCGGCCGACCCCGCGTTCCGGGTGGTCGTCGGCGAGGACTTCGCCCGGCTCACCGGGCTGGCCGTCGGGGACCAGACGATCCTCCGCCCGTTCATCAGCCCCCCGGGCGTGTTCGAGCTCACCGAGGTCGCCGCGGTGTTCCGGCCGGCCGATCCCGGGTCGCCGGTGTGGGCCGGCACGGTGCCCGGCTCGCTGCTGGTGCTGCCCCAGGACGTGTTCGACTTCTGGGCGGCACCCGTGCGCGCCGACTACGAGGCCGATCCGTGGCTGCGGGGCGCCCGCGGCATCCCGACCATCGAGGCCACCCAGTCCTGGTATCTCCCGCTGCAGCGGGAGACCGTGACGCTCGCGAACGTCACCGACCTGCGCAACGGCGTGCAGGGGTTGTCGTCCCGGCTCGGCCAGGTCAGCTCCATCGCGGTGAGCACCGCGCTGCCGCAGCTGATCTCTTCCTTCGACGTCCGCACCACCGTGTTCGGCGGCCCGATCCTGGCGATGCTGGCCCTGGTGGTGGCGGGTGCCCTCTACTTCCTCGTGTACACCGCATCGCTGACCCTGGAGCGGGAGGGGCCCGAGCTGGCCTTGCTGCGGACGCGGGGGGCGGGCACCTGGCAGACGATCGGCATCCACCTCCTCCAGTCGGGGATGCTGGCGGCCGGCGCGGTCTTGGTGGGCCCGGTGGTGGCCCGGCTGCTGGTGGCGGTCACCGGGCGGGTGCCGCCGATGTCCGACCTCACCGGCGGGGAGGCGCTGGCGGTGACCCAGGTGCGCTCGCTGTGGCCGTGGGTCGCCGGCGGGGCGGTGCTCACGTTCGTCACCATGGGCCTGGCGATCCTGCCATTCGCCCGGCGATCGGTGCTGGAGCTGCGGCTCCTCGCCGCTCGCCCCACGCGCACCTCGGTGTGGCAGCGGTACTACATCGACGTGTTCCTGGTCGTGCTCGCCGGCGTCCTGCTCTTCGAGCTGCGCCAGCGCGGCCTCGTCGACGCCGGGTCCGACGACCTGGGCCTCGACCCGTTCGCCATCGCCTCGCCTGCGCTGTTCCTGTTCGCAGGGGCGCTGCTGCTGCTGCGGGTGCTGCCGTGGGTGCTGCGCGCCCTCGGGTGGCTGATGTCCCGCATGCGGGGACTCGCCGGCGCCCTGCCCGGCTGGCACCTGGGCCGCAACCCGGTGCCGTACGGCCGGCTCGCGCTGCTCATCTGGCTCACGACCGGTTTCGGCGCCTTCGCGCTGACGTACGCGCAGACGCTGGAGCGTTCCTACGACGACCGGGCGGCATTCGCCGCCGGTTCGGACATCCGCATCGAGGGCGAGCAGGCCGGCTTCACCGCGGTGCCCCCCGACCTCGACGCCGCTGCCGTGCTCCGCACCAGAGGTGCGCCGCGCCTCTCCGACCGCACCGCCGAGCTGCTGGCCGTGCGGCCCGCCGAATTCGCAGCCGTGGTCGCGTGGCGGAGCGACTTCGGGGCCGACGATCCCGCCGAGCTCTTCTCCCTGCTGCGGCCCGACGGGGTCGGGCCCGACTGGGGCGTCGAACTGCCGGCCGATGCCACGGCGCTGCGGGTCGACGCGGTGCACATCCCGGCGGAGACCGCTTCGGCCGGTACCGAGCCGCTCCAGCTCATCGCCCGGCTGGCCGACCCGCTCGGGCGGCTGTGGACGTTCGCCAGCGGGCCGGTCAGCACGGAGGGGTGGACGACGGTCGAGGTGGTACTCGACCCGGCGGGCGCGCTCAACGACGGCCCGGCTGCTTTCCCGGGCGCCCTGACGATCCAGTCGCTGTGGCTGGAGCGCCGCGCCGCCGGGTCCGAGCCCGTGCTGCTTGGCGAGCAGCTCCTGTGGGACGGCTTCCGAGCCGCCACCCCCGGCGGGGAGGTGTCGCTCACCGACGAGCTACTGGCCGAGTTCGAGTCGTTCAACGGTCTGCTCAGCGCCGAAGTGGACGGCGACCTCGCCGCGCGTGCCGCCCTCGGCGACGCGACGTCCGCCGAGCTGGAGGCGTCCCCGCGGTACCGGGCGGGCCGGGTGCGCTCGTGGCTGGTGCCCAGCCGTAACGCGGTCGGAGCGGTGCCGTACCTGGCCCGGCCGCCGGAGCCGGTCCCGGTGCTGCTCGACGGCGAGGCGAGCGCCGCCGCTGCGCTCGGCGTGGGCGGCGAGACGCTGTTCGGGATCGAGAGCGCGCAGGTCCCCGGCGTGCGGGTGGGGCCGACCCTCGGGCCGGTGCCCACCGCCGACGACGCCCGTCTCCAGGGGACGATCGTCACCGACCTCGACGCGCTGATGCAGTGGCTCAACGGCACGCCGCGGTGGGCGCTGCGTGGCGGTCTCGGCCGGATGTTCGAGCCGGCCGAGCTGTGGGTTGCGTCGACCGAGCCCGACGCCGCGCTGCAGCGGGTCCTCGCCGCGTACGGAGAGGACCCCGAGCTGGTAGTGACCGCCGGCGCGGTGGCCGCCGACTTCTCGAGCCGCCCCGTGCAGGTCGGGCTGGTCGCCATCCTGTTCGTCGGGGCCTTCACCGGCGTGGCGCTGGCGCTGGCCGGGGTCACCGGGTACGTGCTTCTGGCGGTGCGGCGCCGGGCGAGGGAGATGGGGGTGCTGCGGGCGCTCGGCTTCGGGCGGCGCGGGGTTGCGGCGACCTTCGCGCTCGAGCAGCTCGTCGTGCTGGTGCTCGGGGCGGTGATCGGGGTGGCGGCCGGGGTCACGCTGATGCGGTTGCTGGTGCCGTTCCTGCAGCTCGGCGAGACCGCCGAGGAGCTGCTGCCGCCGGTCGTGCTGACGCTGAACCCGGCGGTGCTGGCCAGCTACCTGGGCGTCGTCGCCTCGCTCGTCGTCGGGTCGGTGCTGTGGTCGACGCGGACGGTATCTGCTCGCCGGCTCAGCGAGGTGCTCCGGGAGGTGGACCGCTGATGGCGACCGTCGTCGAGTGCGAGAACCTCATCAAGATCCACAAGCAGGGCGCGCTGGAGGTGGTGGCCCTCCAGGGCCTCGACTTCCGGATGCAGGAGGGCGAGTTCGTCGCAGTCGTGGGCCGTTCCGGCGCCGGCAAGTCGAGCCTCCTGCAGATCCTCGCCGGCATGGACCAGCCGTCGGCCGGCCGGGTGACCGTCGGCGGCATCGACCTGGCCGAGGCGACGCAGGAGACGCTGCGCGACCATTACCGCCGCAATGTCGGATTCCTGTGGCAGGACTACACCCGCAACCTGCTCCCGTACCTGCGGGCCGTCCGCAACGTCGAGCTGCCGATGCTGTTCGCCGGCGTGCGGCGTTCGCGCCGCCGGCGGCGGGCGGAGGCGCTGCTGGAGGCCACCGGGATCGCCAACCGCGCGTACGCCCGCATCCACCAGATGTCGGGCGGCGAGCAGCAGCGCCTCGGCCTGTGCGTCTCGCTCGCCCTCGGCCCGCGGCTGCTGCTCGCCGACGAGCCCACCGGCGAGCTCGACACCGAACGGTCGCTCGCCGTCTACGAGCTGCTGCGGATGCTGTGCCACCAGGGCGGGCTGAGCGTGCTGGTGGTGACCCACGACGTGCTGCTCGCCGAGCGCGCCGACCGCACCGTCAGGCTCGAGGACGGTCGCATGGCCACCGAGCGCACGCTGGAAGCGGGCATGGACCTGCTGGCGGTCGACCAGCGCGGGCGCGTCCAGCTCCCAGCGGAGCTGATCGCCGAGGCCGGCCTCACGGACCGGGTGCGGGCGGAGGTCACCGACGAGGGGCTGCTGCTGCGGAGGTACGACCCGTATGTCGATTGAGCTGCGCGGCGTGTCGAAGCGGTACGGGCGGGGCGCGATCGGCGCGCAGGACGTCGACCTCGCCGTCGACGCCGGCGAGTTCGTGGCGCTGTTCGGACCGTCCGGCTCGGGCAAGACGTCGATGCTGCAGATCATGGGCCTGCTGCTGCCACCGGACGAGGGCGAGGTGTGGCTCGACGGGCGCCGGGTGGACGGGATCGGGGAAGGGGACGCGGCGGAGCTGCGGCGCACCCGCATCGGCTTCGTGTTCCAGTCGTTCGGTCTGCTGCCGCTGCTGAGCGCCGAGGAGAACGTCGACGTGGCGCTCCGGCTGCTGGGGAGAGGGGGCCGCCAGTCGCGCGAGCGGGTGCAGCAGGCGTTGGGGTCGGTGGGCCTGGCCGGGCGCGCCCGGCACCGGCCCGACGAGCTGTCCGGCGGCGAGCAGCAGCGGGTGGCGCTGGCCCGTGCCCTGGTGCACGAGCCCACGTACCTGCTCGCCGACGAGCCGACCGGCGAGCTGGACACCGCCACCGGCGGCGGGATCCTCCAGCTCCTGCGCGAGGTTGCGGCGCAGGGGACGTCGGTGGTGGTGGCCACCCACGACCCGGCGGTGTTGGAAGCGGCCGACCGCTCGTTCTTCGTCCGGGACGGTCGCCTGCACCTGCCCACCCACGACGAGCTGGAGCTGTGGCTCACCGGGGGGCAGGCCACCGGGACGCTGCGCCGGCAATAGCCGGCAACGGACGGGGCGCTCCCGGACATGTGGAAGGCATGAGACCGGCCCGGCTACGGGAGGTGACGATGGAGCCGACTGACGCCGACCGCTTCCGCCAGGCGTTCGACGCCAACGCGCGCGATGTGCTCGGCTACGCGCTCCGGCGGGTCGAGGTGGCGGCGGACGCCGCCGACGTGGTGGCCGAGACGTTCCTCGTGGCCTGGCGCCGGGTCCAGGACATGCCGGCAGGTACGGAGGCGCGCCCCTGGCTGTTCGGAGTCGCCCGCGGGGTGCTGCGCAACCAGCGGCGCGGCGATCGGCGCCGCCATCGGCTTGGCCGCAAGCTGCGGAGCCGGATCGCGGCGCTGCCGGCCGCCGACCCGGGCGACGCCGTGGCCGACGGCGAGGTCGCCCGGCGAGCGCTGGAGCGCCTCGCACCCGACGACGCCGAGGTGCTGCGGCTGACGGCCTGGGAGGGGCTGACGCCGGCGGAGGTGGCCGTGGTGCTCGGCGTGCCTGCGGCGACCGCCCGCAGCCGGCTGGCCCGCGCCCGCAGGCGGTTGCGGGCGGAGCTGGAGGCGCTGGGTTGGCAGCCGGCACGACCGGCCGGGACCGGACATGTGAGAGGTGACGGGCACCCGCCCGTCCGGGATCGCGAGGAGGAGCGATGAGCGACCGTGACCTCGACCGCCTGGTGGCCGCCACCGCCGCGTTCGACGACGACCGGGTCGCCGCGCTGCCGCTCGCCGATGCCGAAGCCGAGCTTTGCGAGGAGATCATGGTCACCACTCACGAGGTTCTCCGACCGGCGCAGCTCCCCCGCCGGCGCCTGGCGCGCCGCTGGACGGCAGCCATCGCCGCGGCCGCCGCCCTGGTCACCGCCGTCGTCGCCGTGCAGTCGGTTGCGTCGCAGCGCGGCCCGGCCTGGGCCGCCGAGGTCCTGGAGGTCGCCGAGGCGGCGCCCCGGCTGCTCGTCACCGCGCCCGGGTGGGACGTCGTCCGCGCCGACGAGTTCACCCCCGAGGTTGGCGAGATGACGTTCAGCGACGGCACGCGGGAGCTCGACCTGCACTGGCGCCCCGCCGACCAGCACTCCGGCTACGTCGACGACCGTGCCCACAGCTCCGGCCCGCCCGGTGCGGTGGAGATCGACGGCCGTGAGGCGGTGCTGTTCCGCTACTCCGACGACTCCTTCTTCACCGCGCTGTGGCTCGATGGCGGGCACTCGGTGGAGCTGCGCGGCGGCTTCGCAGACGAAGCGGCATACCGCGACCTGGCGGCGACCCTCCAGCGGGTCGGCGTCGACGAGTGGCTGTCGGCCATGCCGGAGAGCGTGGTGCGGCCGTTCGACCGGGCGGCGGTGGTCGAGGAGATGCTGGCCGGTGTCCCCCTCCCCGCCGGCTTCGACGTGGATGCGCTGCGGTCGGGCTCGGCGGTGCGAGACCGGTACCAGCTGGGTGCGCAGGTGACCGGGGCGGTGGCCTGCGCGTGGATCGAGCAGTGGATCGCGGCGGCTGCGGCCGGTGACGGGGACGCGGCGGCCGAGGCGCTGGCCGCGATGGAGACGTCGACCGGCTGGGCGATCCTGCTCGAGATGGCCGAAGAGGGCGGCTACCCGGACGTCCTGTGGGAGCACGCCGCGGCGATGCGGGCCGGCGGCGTGGCGCCGACCGGGCTGGACGTCGCCAACTACGGCCCTGCCCTGGGCTGCGCGGTCGAGGGCTCCTAGCCGAAGTCCTGGTGGATGCGGCTGGCGGTCGGCCCCTGCTGCCCCTGGTACTTCGAGCCCGCCGCAGCGGAGCCGTACGGGTGGTCGGCAGGGGTCGACAGGCCGTAGAAGCTGATCTGACCGATCTTCATCCCGGGATAGATCGCGATCGGCAGGTTGGCGACGTTGGACAGCTCCAGGGTCAGGTGGCCCTCGAAGCCGGGGTCGACGAACCCGGCCGTCGAGTGGATGAGCAGCCCGAGCCGGCCCAGGCTCGACTTCCCCTCCAGGCGGGCGACCACGTCGTCACCGAGCTTCACCGTCTCGAGCGTCGACCCGAGCACGAACTCGCCGGGGTGGAGCACGAACGGCTCCTCCGCGGTTGCCTCCACCGGTGTGGTGAGGTCGGGCTGCTCCGCCTTCGGGTCGATGAACGGGTAGCGGTGGTTCTCGAAGACCCGGAACCGGTGGTCGACGCGCAGGTCGACGCTCGACGGCTGCACGTGGCCAGGCTCGAATGGGTCGATGACGATCCGCCCGCCGGCGATCGCCTCCCGGATGGTCCGGTCGGAGAAGATCACGAGCGGGATGGTAGGCGGCCGGAGGTGACGCACGGTGAGGGCCTGCAGCCCTGACGGGTAGCGGATCGCGGAGCGGGTGAGGGGAATCGAACCCCCGTCTCAAGCTTGGGAAGCTCGCGTTCTACCATTGAACTACACCCGCGAACGGCGCCGATGGTAGCCGCCGGGAGCGCTCAGGCGATCAGGCTGCCGAGCCCCCAGGCACCGATCAGCAGCCCCACCGCCAGCAGGAACCAGGCCCGCGACGCCCGGAAGTCACCGGTCGCCTTCTTCGGTGCCCGGCCCCGCCAGTCCATGTAGATGGCGGCGCCGTTGCCCAGCACCAGTGCGGCGCCGAGCGCCAGGACGAGCTGGGCGAGCAGGGTGTCGAGGGCGAGGATGTCCACCACGGCGCCGCCAAGGTAGCGGCGGTAGGGTTCCCGGCATGCGGGCCTGCTACGTGCTGCGGGTGTTCACGGCCGGGGAGGAGGGCGGCAACCACCTCGGCGTCATCGCCGACTCCACCGAGCTCGACGACGCGGGCATGCAGGCGATCGCCGCCGAGCTCGGGTTCTCCGAGACCGTCTTCTTCGACTGGGTCGAGCGGGAGGTGCCGTTCGTCAGGATCTTCACCCCGACCGTCGAGCTGCCCTTCGCCGGCCA
>JBFKDA010000043.1:0-13677 GCA_041619955.1 Acidimicrobiia bacterium
CTCGACCGTGGTCGTCGTGACTGCCCCCGGCTCGGTCGTGGTGCTGCCGCTGTCGCCGCACGCAGCGGCGACCACGACGAGGCTGGCGAGGAGCGCGATGAAGCGTGTCATGGTCGGCGACGCTACCACCACCTGCTCACGCGGGCACGGGCAGCAGCCGGTGGGCGGCGACGGCCTCGTAGTGCGGCAGGCACTGCGCGTGCATCTGCCGCAGGAACGGCACGTCGCCCACCGCGACCTTGTCAGTCGCCGGGCGGCGGCCGAGGCCGGTGCTCGCGGCCAGCGTGTCGTGCCAGCGGCCGCCGTACCAGCGCACGTCGCGGCGGTCGCCCTCCTCCCACTCCAGCGCCTCGGCGACGAACTCGATCCCCACCGCGGCGCACCACGCCCGCACCGTGCCGGCGGGGTCCGCGGCCAGGTCGGCGGCGTCGATTACCGGCGGCACCGCGCCGTCGCGATCGACCACCAGGTCGAACATCCGGTGCAGCGCCTCGTAGGACGCCTCGTCCGTCGTGAACTCCCGCCAATGGGCGTACATCGACGGCAGGGCCTCGGCCGGGTCGCGGACGAGGAACGTGTGCCGGAAGTGATCGAGGAAGTCGCCGTCGGCCAGGTGCATCACGTAGTTGGGGAAGTCCTTCGAGAAGACGCGGCCCTGGCGGCTGGCCGCCAGGATCTCCTCCCACGTGGAGGCGTAGGTGCGGCCGGGCTCGAGCGGGTTCTCGTCGAGGCGGGTGGTGCGGCGGTCCTCGCCGCGGTAGTAGGCGGGGCCGAACGGCTCGTGCAGGCACTCGAAGTCGCCGCGCATCCGCACCATCCACTCGAACGCCGTCGACATCGACCGCGGGTGCGCCCACAGCACCAGGATGCGGTCGTCGGTCACGGCCAGGTCAGCCATGGGCAGCGTCGAGCAGCCGCCCGAAGCCGGGCCGGGCGGGCAGCCCCAGCTCGCGCAGGCCGGCCCAGAACGTGGCCGCGTCCGACGGCACCACCGGCACGCCGATCTCGGCCTCGATGCCGGCGAGCAGCTCGATGGTGCGGAACCCGGCGCCGGTCTGGACGACCGCATCCACGTCGGGCGCCGCCCGCCACGTCGCCAGGATCGCTTCCCGCACGATCTCCGCCGGGTAGTCCCACAGCGTGGCCGCCTCGATCGCCAGCGCCTCGTCGAGCGACCCCACGATGCCCTGGTCCATGATCGACCCGGAGGCGGCGATCTCGAAGCCGGCCTCGGCGAGGTAGCGGTTGATGCCGTCCCGCCAGTCGTCGCGGTAGTAGCTGTTGGCGACACCGATGCGCCGGGCGCCGAGGTGGCGCAGCGCGTCGACGATGGATTGGCCGGCCATCAGGAACGGCGCCCCGATGTCGCGGCTGATCTCTCCGATCATCGCCGCCACCTCGTCCGGCGTGGTGCCGGCGCAGTGGACCCAGTTGGTGCCCACCTGCAGCACGACGTCGGCGTGGGACTCGGCCAGCGCCCGCGCGGAGCGTCGCATCTCGGGCAGGCCCGCGGCCCGCTCCGTCAGCTCCCACGAGTAGCCGTCGAGCGTCATCACCCGCTGGATGGCGCCCACCCCGGCGGGGGCGACCTTGAGGAACTCCTGGATCGCATCGTCGAAGTACTTCGGGGTGGTGACGAAGCCGACCCGGGCCGTGAACTTGGAGGTGAGCGCGGCGGCGTCGACGGTCACCCCGCCATCGCCTCCTCGTACCAGGCTTTGATCGCCGCCACCGTGTGCTCGCTGTTGAGGCCCATCGCCGGGTCGAGCACCAGCGGGCCGGGCCGGTAGCCGCGGCTGGCCATGCCGCGCTGCACCGACGCCAGCAGCCGCAGGTCCTCGGCCACCGTCGTCTCGGCGTCCTCCTTGGCGACCAGCCCGACCTTCTCGGTGGCGGCGCCGTCGGGGCTGAACCACTCCCGGAAGAACGGCGTGCGGTCGACCGCCGCCGGCCGCCAGCAGAACGTGTTGAGCACCGGCCCGGGGTACACCTGGAACGAGAACAGCGGCCACAGGTAGAACGACGCGTACTCGGCGGCGTGCGGCGAGGCGGCGTGGTCGATCTCGTAGTACTGCTCGGGCGAGCTGTCCGCCTGGTGGCGGAGGCAGCGGCCCACCGGGGTGATCGTGTAGGTGTCGGGCAGCACCACGCCCTTCGAGAACGAGGCGTGCACGTGCCGGCAGTGGTAGCACTCGTTGTAGTTCTCGACGGCCGCCTTCCAGTTGGCCTCCGCCACGAACTCGCGCCGCTCCACCGGCCGCATCCGCTCGATGCCGGGCAGGAACTCGGCCAGCGCCCCCCGCACGCCGGGGTACAGCTCGTCCATCGGCGGCGCTGCCGGGTCGAGGTTGACGAACACGAAGCCGAGGAAGTCCTCGGTCGCGACCGGGGTCAGGCAGATGTCCTCGGTGGCGACGTCGTCGCCGGCGTGCGGGGCGCGATGCAGCGCGCCGTCCAGCCGGTACGACCAGGCGTGGTAGGGGCAGACGATCAGCTTGCGGGAGCCCCGTCCCTCCACCAGCTCGTGGCCCCGGTGCATGCAGACGTTGTAGAAGGTGCGGAGCGCGCCGGCGCGGTCCCGGATCGTGAAGAGCGACTCGCCGGCGATCTCGTAGGCGGCGAAGTCGCCTGCGCTCGCCAGCTCCGAGGCGTGGCAGGCGTACTGCCATGCGGTCGCGAGCACCGCGTGCCGCTCCGCCGCGAACACCTCGGGGTCGAGGTACACCGAGGCGGGCATCGCCCGCTGCGGACGGGTGTACGCGCCCGGAGCGACCTCGATCACTCACCCTCCCGGTAGTACACGCCGAGATCGTATCGCCTGCGATGAAACCGGTCGATGGTGGCCACCACCTCGGCCGGGGCGTCGGCGACGATGAACGACGCCAGCGTCTCCAGCGCCGCCGCCGCCGCCAGCGACGACGGGAAGAACCCGGGGGTGTCGCCGGCGGCGAGGATCACGTGGGCGGCGCCGGCGGCGATGGGGGAGGCGTGCGTGTCGGTGATCGCCACCACCGCCGCCCCCTGCTCCCGTGCCGCGGCGGTCGCGTCGACGACCTCTGCCCGGTACGGCGCGAAGGTCAGCGCCACCACCACGTCCTCGGGGCCGGCCCTGACGATCGAGTCCATCGGCACCCGGCCCTCGTCGGGCACGGCCACCACGTGCTCCACCGCCATTCCCACGAGGTACGCGAAGTTGTTGGCGAGCGCGTAGTTGGAGCCCACGCCGATCACGTAGGTGCGCCGGGAGCCGACGATCCGGTCGGCGATCGCTTGCGCCTCGTCGGCGCCGAGCCCGGCGAACAGCGCCGCGACGTTGGCGAGCGCGGCCGCGGCCAGCTCGGCGTACAGCGACCCGAGCCGGCCCCCGGCGGCCAGGTCCTGCAGCCACTGCGCCCGGTCGGGGAACGGGTCGGCCCGACCGCGCAGCGCCGCCCGGAACGGCGCCCGGAACTCCTCGAAGCCGTCGCAACCGACGGCCCGGGCGAGGCGCACCAGCGTGTTGGGCTTGACCTCGGCGGCGGTGGCCAGCTCCCGCACCGACGCCAGCCCGACGTCGTCGGGATGGTCGAGCACGAACGCGGCCGCCTTGCGCAGCTGCGGGCTCATCTGCTCTAGCTCGCCGGCGAGACGAGCCAGCAGGTCCCCTGCCGCGTCTGGTACGCTCGTTCGACTCATGGCTGGCAATCGTACATCTGTACCAGACTACCGGGCAATCGTGATCGGCGGCGGGATCATGGGCGCCGCGCTCGCCTACCACCTCACCGAGCTCGGCTGGGCCGACGTGCTGGTGCTGGAAAAGGGCGAGCTGGCGTCCGGCTCGACCTGGCACGCCGCCGGCCAGATCACCCACTCGACGTCGAGCTACGGCCTGGCGGCGATGACCCGCTACGGCACCCGCAAGTACGCCGAGCTGGAGGCCGAGACCGGCCAGTCGGTGAGCTGGCACAACCCGGGGTCGCTGCGCCTCGCCTATCACCCCGACGAGCTGGACTGGCTCCACTACACGGTGTCCGTGGGGCGGGGCATCGGCAACCGGATGGAGGTGGTCGGGCCCGGGCGCATCGCCGAGCTCCATCCGTTCTACGACCTCGACGGCGTGCTCGGGGCGCTGCACACGCCCGACGACGGCCACGTCGACCCGGCGGGTGCCACCGCCGCCTTCGCCGCCGGTGCCCGGTCCCGCGGCGCGACGATCCGCCGCCACACCAGGGTGACCGACACCGTCCGCCGCGACGATGGCGCCTGGCGGGTCGACACCGACGCCGGCTCGGTCACCTGCGACGTGCTGGTGAACGCGGCCGGCACCTACGCCCGCCAGGTCGGGGCATGGGCGGGGCTGCAGATCCCGATCGTCCCGATGACCCACCACTACTTCGTCACCGAGGAGATCCCCGAGCTGGCCGCCCTCGGGTACGAGCTGCCCGTGGTGCGGGACGACGCGCACGTCTCCGGCTACGTCCGCATGGAGCGCCACGCCGGCCTCGTGGGCATCTACGAGAAGGCCGACCCCAAGTCGGTGTGGGAGGACGGCACCCCGTGGGACGCCGACCACCACCTCTTCCCGCCCGATTACGACCGGGTTGCGCCGTGGCTGGAGGCGGCGATGGAGCGCATGCCGATCCTCGCCGACGCCGGGATCCAGAAGGCGATCCACGGCGCCATCACCCACCCGCCCGACGGCAACATGCTGCTCGGCCCCGCGCCGGGCCTCGAGAACTACTGGCTGTGCACCGGCACCCAGGTGGGCATCGCCTGGGGCCCGGGCGCCACCCGCTACCTGGCCGAGTGGATGGTCCGGGGCGCCACCGTGCTCAACCTGCGCGCGTTCGACCCCCGCCGCTACGGCGACTGGGCGACGCCCGAGTACAACCGGGTGAAGGCGCACGAGGACTACCTGCTCCGCCACGAGATCCCCTACCCCGGCTTCAATCGCACCGCCGGCCGGCCGCACCGGACCTCCACGGTGTACGACCGGATGGCGGCGCGGGGCGCGGTGTTCGAGGAGGTGTTCGGCTGGGAGCGGCCCCGCTGGTTCGCCCCCGAAGGGTGGCCCCGCGAGGACATCCACTCGTTCCGGCGTGCCGAGTGGCACAAGCCGGTGGCGGAGGAGGTCGCCGCAGTCCGGGAGCGGGTGGGCCTCGCCGACCTCACCGCGTTCGCCAAGTACGAGGTGACCGGACCCGGCGCCGCGGCGTTCCTGCGGCGGGTGGCGGCGTCGCGGCTGCCGAAGATCGGCCGGATGTCGCTGATGTACCTGCTCACCGAGGCGGGCATGGTGGAGATCGAGCTCACCGCGGCCCGGCTGGCCCGCGACGCCTTCTACCTCGTGGGCGCCGCGGTGGGCGAGGTGCGGTTCCTCGACTGGTTGAAGCACCGCGTCGCAGGCGACGAGGTGGAGATCCGCAACGTGTCGTCGGAGGTGGGCGTGCTGGCGGTGGCGGGGCCGCGCAGTCGTGCGCTGCTGTCCCGCTGCACCGACGCGCCGCTCGCCAGCGAGGCCTTCCCGTGGCTCGGGGCTCGGGAGATCGAGGTGGCGGGAGTGCCGGCGCGGGCGCTGCGGGTGTCGTTCGCCGGGGAGCTGGGCTGGGAGCTGCACGTGCCGACGGCTCGGATGCCGGCCGTCTTCGACGCGCTGGTGGCCGCCGGCGAGCCGCTCGGGCTCGGGTTCTTCGGCAGCCACGCCCTCAACTCGATGCGAATGGAGAAGGCCTACAAGGTGTCGGCGGACATGACCAACGAGGTCACCGCCCACGAAGCCGGGCTCGAACGGTTCGTGACCACCGGGAACACGGCGCCGCTGCGGTGGCGCCTGGCGTACTTGGAGGTCGACCCCGGCGACCTGGCGTACTTGGAGGTCGACCCTGGCGACCTCGATGCGGACGTCCTCGGCGGGGAGGCCGTTTTCGCCGGCGAGCGGCGGGTCGGCGTGGTGACGACGGGCGGGTACGGGTTCACCACCGGGAAGTCACTGGCATGGGCGTACCTGGATCCCGACCAGGCCGAGGCGGGCACCGAGCTCTCGGTGCTGGTGCTCGGCCGGCCCCGGCCGGCCGTGGTGCTGGCGGAGGCCGTATGGGATCCGGCACACGAGCGGGCGCGTGCGTGAGGACGCACGCCGAGTACCGGGAGCTGGCCGAGCGAGTCCTCCCGGGCGGCGCCCTCGGCACTCGTCTCAACCCGGCCGACGTCGAGATGACGATCGCGTCCGCCGCCGGCAGCCGCATCACCGACACTGCCGGGCGCCAGTGGATCGACTACGTCGGCGGCGCCGGGGCGCTGATCCTCGGCCACCAGCATCCCGACGTCGTCGCGGCGGTGCGGCGGCAGGCGGCCCGCAACCTGCACCAGTACGGGGCGCTCAGCGACGTCGCGGTCGAGCTGGCTGCGGCGATCGTCGCCGCGGTGCCGGGGGCCGACCGGATGGTGTTCACGACCACCGGCTCGGAGGCCACGTTCTACGCCATGCGGATGGCCCGGGCGTTCACCGGGCGCACCCAGGTCCTGAAGTTCGAGGGCGCCTTCCACGGCAACCACGACTACGCCGGCATCGGCGTCGCCCCGCCGGAGCCCAGCCCCTACCCCCGCAGCACGCCGTTCACGGCAGGCACGCCGGCGGCGGTCGCCGCCACGATGCTCGTCGCTCCGTACAACGACCTGGAGCGCACCCGGGCCATCGCCGAGCAGCACGCCGGCGACCTCGCTGCGATCGTGGTCGAGCCGGTCCAGCGGATCGTCGAGCCCGCGCCCGGCTTCCTCGCCGCTCTGCGGTCCCTGTGCGACGAGCTGGGCGCCGTGCTGATCTTCGACGAGGTCGTGACGGGCTTCCGGCTCGCCTACGGCGGAGCGCAGGAGCACTACGGCGTGCGGGCCGATCTCGTGGCGCTGGGCAAGATCGTCGGCGGGGGAGGGCCGGTCGGCGCGGTGGCGGGG
The DNA here is from genome assembly GCA_041619955.1 of Acidimicrobiia bacterium. GTDB lineage: Bacteria > Actinomycetota > Acidimicrobiia > Spongiisociales > JAOTWH01 > JBFJZV01. The sequence continues at coordinate 6,931 of JBFKDA010000043.1, forward strand.
CGAGGCGAGATCGTCGACCAGGCGCACCCGGCCCGCAAGGGCACGCCGGGATACGTCTATGCCTCGGGCACGCTGCACGGCAACCCGCTGGGGGCGGCCGCCGGGCTCGCCACCCTCGCCGAGCTGCGGGAGCCGGGTTTCTACGAGCGGCTGCACGCCCGCAGCACCGCACTCGCCGCCGCGATCGGTTCGGTGCTGCGGCAGCACGGCCGGCCGGCGCACGTCGCCCGGGTCGGTTCGCTGTGGCAGGTGCTGCATTGCGCCGAACCGCCCCGCGATTACGTCGACCTGCTCAGGTCGGACCGGGCTGCCGAGGTTGCCTTCGACACCGAGCTGATGCGCCACGGGATCAACGTGGTGCCGGGGCTGCGGCGGTTCGTATCGGCGGCGCACACCGACGATGATGTCGACGAGACGGTCGCGGCAGTCGACGCCGCCTGCCGGAAGGGAGCGACATGAGCACGGAGCGCTTCGAACGCGGCCTCGCCGCCCGCAAGGCGGTGCTCGGCGAGGACTACGTGGAGGCGAACCTCGCCGCCGCCGACGACTTCAACCGGGAGTTCCAGGAGGTCGTCACCGAGTTCTGCTGGGGGCTGGCGTGGGGCGACGACGTGCTCACGTTCCGGGAGCGGTCGATGATCAACCTCGGCATGATCGCCGCGCTCGGCCGCATGCACGAGTGGGAGCTGCACTTCCGGGGTGCGCTCCGCAACGGGCTCACCACCGAGGAGCTGCGCTCGGTCCTCCACCAGATCACCGCCTACTGCGGGGTGCCGGCCGGCGTCGAGTGCTTCCGCATCGCCAGGAGGGTCCTCGCCGAATGACCACGGCACACGTGCGCCGGAGCCAGGGGGTTGCGGCGGCCCTGGTCGCGGACGCGGTGGGCCTGCTCGACGACGCCGGGCTCGACCACGACCCGTTCAGTGCCGCCCTGCGGGCCTGGCTCGACGACCCGGCCGGCGAGGTGGAGCCCGCGTGGGACCGCTACTACGCGCCCGGTGACTGGGCGGCGCCGTTCCTCGACCGGGTGGCCACCACGCGGCTCGCAGCGACGGGCGACCTGGCGTTCGGCGTCTTCGTCGTCTCGCCCGACACCTTCTATCCCGAGCACGGCCACGACGCCCGCGAGCTGTACCTGTCGCTCGGCGGCGACTCGCTGTTCCTCGGCGAGCGGGGCTGGGTCGAGCTGCGGGCCGGTGCGGCCGCGATCCAGGAGCCGGGCGTCGTCCACGCGCTGCGGACGCGCACCGAGCCGGCGACGATCTTCTGGGCCTGGACGGGCGCCGTCGGGGCGAGGATCTGGGCCCGCGATGGCGTCGGCCTGCGCTTCTTCCCGGCGAGCCTCCGATGAGGGCGGTGCGCCTCACCGGGCACGGCGGGCCGGAGATGCTCGAGTACCGCACCGACGTGCCGGAGCCGCAGCCCGGTCCCGGGCAGGTCCGCATCGCGGTCGCGGCCTGCGGGATGAACAACACCGACGTCAACACCCGGGTCGGCTGGTACGCGGCGGGTGGGTGGGGCGGCGACCTGGCGTTCCCGCGCATCCAGGGAGCGGACCCGGCGGGCCGCATCGACGCGGTGGGGGCCGGCGTCGATCCTGCGCGGGTGGGGGAGCGGGTGCTCGTCGACGCGTGGATCCGGGATCGCCAGCCGCCCGCCTACCTCGGCTCGGAGATCGACGGCGGCTTCGCCGAGTACGTGGTGGTGCCGGCGGTCAACGCGCATCGGATCGACAGCGACCTGTCCGACGCCGAGCTGGCCAGCTTCCCGTGCTCGTACGCCACCGCCGAGCACATGCTGCACCGCGCCGGCGTTCGCGACGGGCAGACGGTGGCGGTCACCGGGGCGTCGGGCGGGGTGGGCGGCGCACTGGTGCAGCTCGCCAAGCGCCGCGGCGCGCGGGTCGTCGCCGTCACCAGCGCCGCCAAGCTCGACGCGGTGCGCGGGCTGGGCGCGGACGCGGTGGTCGACCGCGGCTCGTCCGCGCTGGCCGCCGAGGTGGGCGGCATCGACGTGCTCGCCGACGTCGTGGGCGGCGACCAGTTCGCGCCGCTGTTCGAGACGATCCGCCGCGGCGGCCACTACGTCACCGCCGGCGCGGTCGCCGGCCCGGTGGTGCCGCTCGACCTCCGCACCCTCTACCTGCGGGACCTCACCATGCACGGCGCCACCGTGCTGCCCCCGGAAGTGTTCGCCAACCTGGTCGGCTACATCGAGCGCGGCGAGGTCCGCCCCGTGGTCGCGGGCACCTTCCCGCTGGACCGCCTGGCCGAGGCGCAGGAGGCGTTCCTGGCCAAAGAGCACGTGGGCAGCTACGTGATCGAGGTGGCGACGTGAAGATCGGCCGCATCACCGTCTACCAGCTCGACGTCCCGCTCGCCGACGGCGGCTACGCTTTCGCCAAGGGGCGCCACGTCGCGGTCGCCGACACCACCGTCGTGCGCGTCGACACCGACGACGGGCTCACCGGTTGGGGAGAGGCGACCCCGCTGGGTCCCGGCTACCTGCCCTCGTTCGGCAAGGGGGTGCGGGCCGGGATCGCCGAGCTGGCCCCGCACCTGCTGGGGCTCGACCCCTCCCTCCCCGGCCCGCTGAACAGCGTCATGGATCGGGCGCTCGAAGGCCACCGCTATGCGAAGTCGCCGCTCGACGTCGCGTGCTGGGACGTCGCCGGCCGGGCGCTCGGCGTGCCCGTCCACCGGCTGCTCGGCGGCCGCCACCACGAGTCGCTCCCGATGTACCGCTCGATCTCCCAGGGCGACCCGGCGTGGATGGCCCACCAGGCCGATCGCTTCCGCGCCGCCGGCTACGAGCACCTCCAGATCAAGGTGGGTGACGACCCAGTTGCCGACGTCGCCCGGCTGGCGGCCGTCGCCGCCGCCGGCCCTACCACCGAGACCCTGCTCGCCGACGCCAACCGCGGCTGGCGCCGCGACGAGGCGCTCCGGTTCGCCCGCGCCACCGCCGACGTGGCCTACGTCCTCGAGCAGCCCTGCGACCGCTACGAGGACAACCTGTCGGTGCGGCGGCGGGTGCCGCAGCCGTTCAAGCTCGACGAGTCGCTGCAGGGCATGGACGACCTCACCCGGGCGCTCGGCGACGACGCCATGGACGTCGCCTGCATCAAGATCACGAAGTTCGGCGGGCTCACCAAGGCCCGGCTCGCCCGGGACGTGTGCGCCGCCGCCGCCATCCCGATGACCGTCGAGGACGTGTGGGGATGCGAGGTCGTCACCGCCGCGCTCGGCCACCTGGCGATCTCGACCGAGCCGGCCGGGTTCCTCAACACCACCGACCTCCAGGCCTACAACGACCTGCACCTCGGCGAGCCGTCGGCCTGGGGGCACGACGGCCGGCTGCACGTGAGCGACGCCCCCGGGCTCGGTGTCGAGCCCGACCCCGACGTGCTCGGGGAACCGGTGGCGGTGTACTCGTGAAGGTCACCGGGCTGGCCGTGTGGCGGATGACGCTGCCGCTGGCCGACCCCTACTCGCTCTCGGGCGGCCGGCTGTGGGTCCACGAGCTCGATACGACGTTCGTGCGGGTCTCGACCGACGCCGGCATCGCGGGGTGGGGCGAGGGGTGCCCCTGGGGCTCGACCTACCTGCCGGCCTTCCCGGCCGGGCTGCGGGCCGGCATCGCCGAGCTGGCACCGGCGGTGCTCGGCGCCGACCCGACCCGACCCGACGTGCTCGACCGCCGCATGGACGAGGCGCTGCCGGGCCACCCCTACGTCAAGAGCGCCATCGACATGGCGTGCTGGGACGTCGCCGGCCGGGCCGCGGGCCGCCCGGTCGCCGACCTGCTCGGCGGCGACACCGGCGAGCCGGTGTTGGTGCAGAGCTCTATCCCCACCGGGTCGCCTGCCGAGATGGTGGCGTCGATCGGTCGGGCGCGGGCCGCCGGGTACCGGGTGCACTCGCCCAAGGTCGGGTCCGGCGTCGCCGACGACGTCGCCCGCATCCGGGCGATCGGCGCGGCCCTGCCGGCGGGGGAGTCGGTGACCTTCGACGCCAACCGGGCGTGGCTGCCCGACGAGGCGATCCGGGTGATGCACCAGACCGAGGAGGTCGACGCCTATTTCGAGCAGCCCTGCGAGACCTACGAGGAGTGCCTCGCAGTACGGCGCGCCACCCGCCAGCCGCTCATCCTCGACGAGTCGCTGGTCACCTACGCCGACGGGCTGCGGGCGGTCCAGGACCGGGCGTGCGAGGTGGTCGGCCTCAAGCTCAACCGGGTCGGCGGTCTCACCAAGGCCCGGCGCCTCCGCGACCTGTGCGCGGCGGCCGGCATCCGGATGAACATCGAGGAGTGCGGCGGCAGCGCGCTCGCCGACACCGCGGCCGTGCACCTCGCCCGGGCGACGCCCGCCTCCCACCGCCGGGCGACCTGGCTGTGCCACGAGATGCTGACCGTCGACCCGGTGGCCGGCGGCGCCCGCAACGACGGCGGGGTGGCCACCCTCCCGGACGCCCCCGGGCTCGGCGCGGCCCCGGACCTCAACCTGCTGGGCGACCCGATCGCCGTCTACGGGGAGGAGTCTGCTGAGTGATGCCGTTGCGCAGGTCGGCGTCCAGGCGCGCCAGTCGCAAGGACGCAGGTTTCGCCGCGATCAGTGCGATAACGGCGGGACCGAGGACACGGCGAACGGCGATGACTGGGCGTCGAGATGCGTGACATGTATTGCTCAGCGGGCTCCTAGCCCCGACCGGCGAACCAGCGCCGCACCACCGCCGCCGCCGAGAGCACGACCGTGCTGCCGAGGGCGGCGGCGCCCGCCACCGGCACCTGGCCGGCGGGTGCAGCCGGCGCCGGCTCGGCTTGGTACCACGCCGCGAGCGCCTCAGCCGCCGCCCCGAAGCCGGTCGCCCGGTTGGGCACCCGCTCCACCGGCGTGCCGAACCGCTCCTGGGTCCCCACCGCCACGGTGAAGCGGGCGGGTGCGGCGCCGGTGATCTCCACGTCGTAGACGCCGGCCTGCGCCTCGGCGCGCAGCGTCGCCAGGCGCAGGTAGCTCGTGCGGCTGAACGGCTCGTCGAACCTCTCCCGCAGCTCCGGGCTCAGCGTCGCCGCAGTGCCGTCGGGTGCGGTGACCGTCGCCACAGGCAGGGCGGTCGCGTCGAGCGACCGCTCCGGCGCGCGGTCGGGCACCAGCAGCTCGACGACGAGGAGGTCGCCTGCTGCGAATGCCGCCTGGAACCCGCGCCGCTCGCCGGCGGCCTCGAGCGTCCCGTAGATCGCGAACGAGACGGTCGCGTCGGGCAGGTACGGCCCGACCTCGGGCTCCGTCTGGTCGGCGGTCAGGAAGATCGGGTCGTGCGCCGCCGCCGGGACGGCCATCGCCAGGGCGACGAGGGTGGCGGCGATCGGGACCAGGGCGCGTCGTCTCATGAACGGTGTACGGGGCGGCGCCGGGCAGCGGATTGCTCCGAGAACGCGAAACTCGGAGCATGCCAGGTGGGCGCGCAGCTATCGTGACCGGGTCCACGTGGGGAATCGCTCAGTGGGAGGCGACGTGATCTGGTCATCCGAGGTTGCTGGCGCCCGGCGCCGGCTGGTCCTGCCGGCTGCGGCGCTGGCGCTCGTCGCCGCGCTGCTGGCCGCCGGCGCGCCGGACGCGGCCGCGCAGACCCGCCAGCTCACGCTGACGCCCGCCGCCGACACCAACGAGCCCGGCCAGGACCACACGGTCACCGCCACCCTCACCAAGGACGGGTCGCCCGAGCCCGGCGTCAAGCTGGCGTTCGACGTCGTGGCCGGTCCCAACCAGGACCAGTCGAGCACCGGCGGCGGCTGCCAGCCGGCGACCTGTGACACCGACGGCAACGGCCAGGTGACCTGGACCTACACGTCCAACAACCAGGAGGGCCAGGACACGATCGTGGCAGTGGTCGCCGGCGACAACACCGTCGCCGCGCCCACGGTGCTGAAGACGTGGACGAAGACCCGGGACAAGAACCCGATCATCGACCGCTGGCCCGACCTCACCGCCGCCGAGGAGGCCGGCGTCCAGAGCCTGATCACCGCCGGCAACCGGGCCGGGGCCCTCGCGGAGCTCGCCCGCGTCATGGCCAACCACTGTTGCAGCTTCGCCACCATGGAAGGCGGCAAGCCGATCTACGACGCCGACCTCGCCGCCCGCGGCGGCAGCGACGTCGCCGTCGTGGAGCGCCGCCAGGGCGGCAAGCTGTGGATCGGCCCCGGCGCGTACGACGCGCTCTTCAACGGCGACTCGACGTCGGCGGTCTCCCGCATCTACTCGGTGCTCAAGGCTGCGATGGTCTCCAGCCAGCAGTGGCAGGATCCCGCGGCCGCCGGGGCGCAGAGCGCCGTCGGGCGGGAGAAGCAGGCGACCCAGCGGGAGCGCGACAACGCGGCGCGCACCGGCGTCGACGGCCGCTACCAGGCCTACCTCGCCCAGAAGATCAGGAGCCTCGACAACGCGGCCGAGGGCATCGTCAACCCGCGGCTGCGGGCCGAGCTGTTCGCATCGAAGCGGGTGTACCGGCCCGGTGAGCCGATCCTGCTGACGATGCTGGTGCGCAACATCAGCACCGAGACGCTGATTGTCAACGACCGCCTCGATGTCGGCGACGCGGCCCTCCCCGGCGACCTGCGCGAGGTGTTCTTCTCGGTGAAGGCGCCGTCCGGAGCCCAGCTTGCGATGCGGGTCGACCAGAACGCCACGTACGCGCCGCCCGACGACTTCGTGACGGTGACCGCCGGCAATTTCGTGAGCCGGGTCGC
>JBFKDA010000044.1:0-13668 GCA_041619955.1 Acidimicrobiia bacterium
CCGTACAGGAACGACAGGCGGTAGTCGTCGTCCTTGAGGTACAGCGACTTCCGCAACCCAGGCGGGAGCTGGTAGATGAAGCAGAACTCGCAGTGGTTGTCGCAGGTCTGCACCCGGTCGAAGATCGACGAGCTGAGCCGCAAGCCCAGCGGCTCGCCGGTGTCCTTGGCGGCGACGGCGGTGAACTCCAGGCCGCCGCGCCGCAGCGTCAGCTCGGGGTCGGCCTCGTCGACGAGCTGCTGGTACTCGATCACGTCGCCCGGGCGCACGCCGTCGACCGCGACCAGCTCGTCGCCGACGGCGACGCCGGCGCGGGCGGCCGCGCTCGCGGGCACGACTTCGAGGACGGAGGGGTAGGACACGGCGAGATCCATGGTACCGGGCCGGGGGGCGCAGCCCGGGGCCCGGCGTGGTGTCGCATCGGCTCGGCCGTACCATGCGGAGATGCCCGAGAAGGTACTCCTCGCCGCCCCCCGCGGTTTCTGCGCCGGAGTGGAGATGGCCATCAAGGCCCTGACGTGGATGGTGCGCGTCTTCCCGCCGCCGGTGTACTGCTATCACGAGATCGTCCACAACGCGGCGGTCGTCGCAGTGTTCGAGCGGGCCGGGGTGGTCTTCGTCGAGGACATCACCGAGGTCCCGCCGGGGGCGCCGGTGATGCTGTCGGCGCACGGCTCGGCGCCCGAGGTCGTGGCGGCCGCCACCGGCCGGGCAGCGGTGACGGTCGACGCGGTGTGCCCGCTGGTCACCAAGGTGCACCACGAGGTCCGCAAGCGGGCTGCCGACGGCTTCGACATCATCTACGTCGGCCACGAGGGCCACGACGAGGCGATCGGGACGCTCGCCGAGGCGCCCGCCGCCACCACGCTGATCGACCCGTCCCAGCAGCAAGGCCTCGCAGACTTCCAGCCCGACGACCCGGGCCGGGTGGCGTTGGTGGCGCAGACCACCCTCGGCCTCTACGAGTGGGAGGGCGTGCTCGCCGAGGCCCAGGCACGGTACCCCGAGCTGTGGACCGCCCGCCGCAGCGACCTCTGCTACGCCACCACCAACCGCCAGGAGGCGGTGTTGGAGCTGGCCGACCGCTGCGACCTGGTGCTGGTCGTCGGGTCCGCCAACTCCTCGAACACCAACGCGCTCGTGCGGGTCGCCCGGCTCGCCGGGGTCGCGGCGCACCGCGTCGAGGGGGCGGGCGCGATCGACCCGGCCTGGCTCGACGGCGTGCGCGTCGTCGGCGTGACCGCGGGGGCGTCGGCGCCCGACCAGGCCGTGCAGGCCGTCATCGACCGCATCGGGCCCTCCGAGGGGGTGGAGGTGGTGCGGGTGACCGACGAGGACGAGTACTTCCCGCTGCCGCCGTCGCTGCGGGCGATGATGGCGGCGCTCCAATCCGCGGTCGAGGGTGCCTACTCGGCCCGCCAGCCCGGGCAGCCCGGCCCGGTCGACGAGGACCGCAGCTGGTCGGCAACCGAGGCGCTGGCGCTGCTGGGAGCCTGACCGGCGAGTTCAATCGCCGGCGCCGGCCGCCGTTCAGCCCCGGCGGGCCGCGACCAGATCGAGCACCTGCGACACGACTTCGTCGACGGTGAGCTCCGACGTGTCGATGGTGACGGCATCGGCGGCGGCCCGCAGCGGCGACGCCTCGCGGCCGGCGTCGAGCCGGTCGCGGCGGTCGAGGTCGGCGAGCACCTTCGCCTCGGGGATGCCGCGCGCGTCGCGGTCCTTCGCCCGCCTGGCCGCCCGCACGTCGGCGCGTGCCGTGAGGAACACCTTGACCGCGGCATCCGGGAAGACCACCGTGCCGATGTCGCGACCCTCGACCACGCCCCGCCCGCCGTTGACCTCCATCCAGCGCCGCTGGGCGGCCACGAGCCCACGGCGGACGTCGGGATGGGCGGCCACCGCGCTCACGGCGGCGGTGACGTCCGGGGTGCGGGTCTCGGCGGTCACGTCCTTCCCGTCGAGGAGCATGCGGTCGCCGTCCCAGCGGAAGTCGTGGCCTTCCACCGCCGCGGCCACCGCGGCACCGTTGTTGGGATCGACGCCGGCTGCCAGCACGGCGAGCGTGGCCGCCCGGTAGTAGGCACCGGTGTTGAGGAAGGGCAGGCCCAGGGACGCCGCCACCCGCTTCGCCACCGTCGATTTGCCCACGCCGCCCGGCCCGTCGATCGCCACCACGAGGTCGTCCATCGGCGGCATGTTGGCATGACCGGCCTCGTACAGCGCACGGACCTCGTCGGCGCGCAGTTCCCGCCACGTGCCGGGCCGGAGGCGCCGGTCCGTAATGGGGCCGATCGCGGTGCGCACGAGGCGCTGCACGGGGTGGCCGATGGCGTCCAGCATGCGGCGCACCTCGCGCTTGCGGCCCTCCCCCATCACGACCTCGACCAGCGCCTCGGCACCCGCCTGGCGCACGACGCGGGCCGATCGGGCCGCCGCCGGGCCGTCGTCGAGGTCCACGCCGTCGACGAGCCGGCGCAGCGAAGCCCGGGTGGGGCGCCCCGCGACGTGGACGAGGTAGGTCTTCGGGATGCCGTGGCGGGGATGGGTGACGAGGTTGGCGAGGTCGCCGTCGTTGGTCATCAGCAGCAGCCCTTCGCTGTCGGCGTCGAGCCGCCCCACGGGGAATACCCGCGGCTGCGCCGGGACGAGATCGGTCACGAGCCGCGCGGCGAACGGGTCGGCGGTGCTCGAGGTGACCCCCGGCTGCTTGTAGAGCAGGTAGTAGACGAGCCCGGGCCGCACGGGCAGCGGGACCCCGTCGACCTCTACCCGGGCGGCGTGCGAGTCGACCTTCTGCCCGAGGTGCGCGGGAACGCCGTCGACGGTCACCCGGCCGGCCGCGATCAGGTCCTCGGCCGCCCGCCGCGACGCGAGCCCGGCCCGGGCGATGACCTTCTGGAGACGCTCTGCCTGCATTCCGGCCATGCTGGCAGCCCAGCGAGGGGCCTCGGTACGGTGCGACGACCTCCGCCGGATCATGGCTCGCACGATCTGTCGCGGCGAGCGCGTCGGATTCGACGTGCCGCTCCGGGCCGCAGGCGGCTCAGCTCGCGTCGACGATACCGACGCCGTCCGGCCGGAACGGCTCCTCGAGCACCTCGACGACGCTCGCCGGCGGCACGTGGTCGGCCAGCGGCGGCAGGTCGTCCAGCGAGTTGACGCCCAGCTTCTCGAGGAACAGCGGCGTGGTCCCGTACAGGACAGCCTGGCCCGGACCCGGCGCGCGCCCGACGTCGGCCACCAGGCCGCGCCGCTCCAGCGTCTGGATGGCGCGCTCGGCGTCCACACCCCGGATCTCCGACACCTGGGCCCGCGACACCGGCTGGCGGTAGGCGATCACCGACAGGGTCTCCAGCGCCGCCGACGACAGCCGGGTGGCGCGTGCCGACGACGCGAAGCGCTCCAGGTAGGGCCGGGCGTCGGGGTGGGTGTACATCCGCCAGCCGCCGGCCACCTCCAGCAGCGTGACGCCCCGCTCGCCGTCGTCGAGGTCGGCGGCGAAGGCGCGCAGCTCGTCTTCGATCTGGCGGCGCGGCAGCTCGAGCAGGGCGGCCAGCTCCGTGGCCGGCAGCGGCTCCTCGGCCACGAACATGATCGCCTCCAGCAGCGCTCGGGTCGTCACGGCGCCCACTCGCTGATGAACGCGTCCGCCTGGCTTCCGTCCCTGCGGGCGACGGCGATCGGCGCGTCGCGGTGTTCCTGGCTCACGGCGACGACGCCCCAGCGGGCCAGCTCCAGCAAGGCGAGGAAGTAGGCGACGACCTCGACGTCGCGCTGGCAGTGGCGGGTGACGTCGTCGAACGTCGTCGCGGCGCCGTCCCCGACCCGGCGTCGCAGGTCGGCGATGGCGTCGGCGACGGACGGCAGGTCCAGCTCCAGGTGGTCGAAGTCGGGCTCGGTGCGGCGGGTCAGGGTGCGGGTGGCGATCAGGGCGAGGCCGTCGCCGCCGACGGCGATCCGCAGCTCGGGCGGCGGCGCGTCGATGCCCTCGTCGAGCCCGGCGCGTCGTGGCAAGTAGCGGTCCTGGGCGGCGAGCCGGTGGCCGAGCACCGCCGCCACGTCTTTGAAGGTGAGGCACGCCAGCAGTCGGGAGAGCAGCCGGTCCCGCTCCTCCGACAGCAGCAGCTCCTCGTCGAGGTCCAGCGGCTCGTCGCCCGGCAGCAGTCGCCGCGCCTTGAGGTGGATGAGCGTCGCTGCGATCAGCAGGAACTCGCTGGTGATCTCGAGGTCGAGCTCGCGCATCGCGTCCAGGTAGCCGACGTACTCGGCGACGAGGTCGGTGAGGCTCAGCTCGGTGATCTCGACCTGGCGGGCCGTGATGAGCTGCAGCAGCAGGTCGAGCGGGCCCTCGAACACCGCGGTCTTCACTTGGTAGGTCATCGTGGCGCTGCCGGTCCGGGAACCGGGCAAGTGTATTGGCCGAGGTACCGGACGGCCGGGCTTTCCGTCACTCCCGGTCGGCGTCCTGGAGCACCGCCCAGTCGTGCTCGGCGATCCCCTGCGGGCGCCGGTCATGGTGGGTACGGGCGAACTCGACGACGATCCCCTCGCTGCCGGCGGCGGCGAGCTCGGCGGCGCCCCTCGGGCCGTGGTTCAGGTAGTCGCCGAGCCGGCCGGGAGCCGTGAGCCGCGCGAGCGCGTACACCGACGCAACGGCCCGGCCAAACGGGCCGAGGCCGGCGTGCCGCTTGCCGACGTCGTGGAGTAGCGCGGCCTTGGCCAGGTCGCGGCGCCCGGGCGCGGCCCGCAGCGCGAGGCGGGCGGCACTGAGGCCGTGGCGCCGATCGGCGGTGGGCTGCGCCCAGAACAGCTCGCGCTCCCCCGGGCCGAGCAGCCCGGCGACTTCCGCCTGCTCACGCGGTCCGAGCGGCCGGGCGCGCAGCACCCCGAGGAAACGGGCGGCGAGGTGCCGGAGCTGCCGCCAGGATCGCTCCAGGCTCAGCGGGCCTTCGACTTGCAGTCGACGCAGTACGCCGACTCGGGGCGGAACTGGAGCCGGGCGGGGCTGATCGTGTTGCCGCAGCTGGTGCACACCCCGTAGTTGCCGGCGTCGACCCGGCCGAGCGCCGCGATCACGTCGTCGAGCATCGACTTGAGCGACTCGACGATGCCGAGCCGCTCGGTGCGCTCGGCCGTCACGGCCGCGGCGTCGGAGAAGCTCTCGCCGTAGTCGACGTCGGCGCGCAGGTCTCCGGACGGGGTCGCGCCCAGCTCGTCGAGCTGGTGGACGAGCTTGGCACGCTCGGCCTCGAGGGCCGCACGGGCTGCCGCCAGGTCGATGGACGTACTCATCGGCGTGTTCTCGTTCTCTCCCGGGGGTGGCAGGCGACGTACACCTCGTACAGATGCCGCGCAGAGACGCGCGTGTACGCCTGGGTAGTGGTGATGCTAGCGTGCCCGAGCAGTTCCTGTACCGATCGCAGGTCGGCTCCCCCCTCCACCATGTGCGTCGCCGCCGAGTGGCGCAGCACGTGCGGCGAAACCAGGCCCGGATCGATACGGGCCCGTTGCGCCTGCCGCCGCACGATCCCCCACACACCCTGGCGGGTGAGCCGCCGGCCTCGGGCGTTGAGGTACACGGCACCCGGGTCGAGGCGCCCCCGCCGGAGTGCCATCCGATCCGGGAGGTAGGCGGTGATCGCGGCCACGGCCATCGAACCCACCGGCACGAGGCGCTGCTTGTCGCCCTTGCCGGTGACCACCGCCGTGCCGTCCTCGAGGTCGAGGTCGCCGAGGTCGAGGGCGACGGTCTCCGCCACCCGGGCTCCGGTGGCGTACATGAACTCCAGCAAGGCCAGGTCGCGCCGGCCGAGCGGCTCCGTCGGGTCCGGCGCCGCCAGGAGCGCCTCGACCTCGTCGACGGTGAGCGCCTTGGGCAGCGCGGCGCCCCGGCGCGGGCTGGCGACGAGCGCGGTCGGATCGTCGGCGGCAAGCCCCTCCCCCACCCGGAACCGGTGCAGACCTCGCACCGCGGCCACCTTGCGGGCGACGGTCGAGCGGGCGAGGCCGCGTTCCGCCAGCGCCGATACGTAGGCAGACACCAGCTCCGGCTCGGCAGCTCGCCCGTCGAGGTACTCGACGTACTGGCGGAGGTCGCGCCGGTACGCCCGCACGGTGTTCACGGCGAGGCCCCGCTCGCTGGCGAGCGCGGTCAGGTACTCGTCGACGTCCTCGGGGATACCCACGCCGCGGAGGCTATCGGCGGGCGCCCGCAGTCCGCGGTATTCCGCCGGTGGCGGTCAGCCCTCCCGCTGGCGCCGGTACGCGAACGCGTACAGCGCGACGAGCGTCGTCGCGTGGGCGATCTGGCCGTTGCCGGCCATCTGCAGCGCCTCATGGAGCGGCAGCCGCACGATCTCGGCCGCCACTTCCTCCACCCCGGCCGGCCGGCGCTCGACCTGGGTGAGATCCTCCGCGAGGAACAGGTGCGTGTACTCGTTGGAGTAGCCGGGAGTCGGGTAGTAGCCGGCCAGCAGCGTGAGCCGCCCGGGGCTGTACCCGATCTCCTCCTCACATTCGCGGCTGGCGGTGTCCTCGGGGTCCTCGCCGCCGGCGTCGCGCAATCCCCCGGGCACCTCGAGCAGCTCGGCGCCCGTGGCACTGCGGAGCTGGCGGATGAGGATCACGTCGCCGGCGTCGTACGGCAGCACAGCGACCGAGCCCGGGTGCCGCACGGTCTCCCGCACGACGCGCTCGCCGCTCGGGGCCTGCAGCTTGCGGACCTCGACCTCGAGCAGCCGCCCGTCGAAGACGGTCTCCGTGCTGATCTCGCGGAAGCCCGCGTCGCCGCCGGCCGTCACGACGGCTCCGCCACCGGCACCACGTCGCCCGCCCGCTGCGGCACGGCGGCCGCCGCCTCCCGTCGTTCGAGGGCCGCAGCCACGAGGCCACGGAACAGCGGGTGGGGGACGTCTGGGCGTGATTTGAACTCGGGGTGGAACTGGGACGCGACGAAGTAGGGGTGGCCGGGCAGCTCGATCATCTCGACGAGGCGGTCGTCGGGCGACCTCCCGGAGAGGCGGAGGCCGGCGGCGGTGAGGTCGCTGCGGTAGCGGTTGTTGACCTCGTACCGGTGGCGGTGGCGCTCGTAGACCACCTCGTCGCCGTACAGCCGGCGCGCCAGCGAGCCCTCCTCGAGGCGGGCGGCGTAGATCCCGAGCCGCATCGTGCCGCCCATCTCCTCGACGCCGAGCTGGGTCTCCATCAGGTCGATCACCGGGTGGGCGGTCATCGGGTCGAACTCGGCGCTGTTGGCGTCGTGGAGGCCGAGCTCCGAGCGGGCGTATTCGATCACCGCGCACTGCAGGCCGAGGCAGAGGCCCAGGAACGGGATCCGCTGCTCGCGGGCGTAGCGGATCGCCTGCACCTTGCCCTCGATCCCGCGGATGCCGAACCCGCCCGGCACGACGATGCCGTCGACTCCGGACAGATACGACTCGGCCAGCAGGCCGTCGACGTCGTCGCTGGGAATCCAGCGGATCTCCAGGCGGGCGTCGTTGACGGCTGCGGCGTGACGGACCGCTTCGGCCACCGACAGGTAGGCGTCGGGCAGATCGACGTACTTGCCGACGATGCCGATCGTGACCGGACGCGAGCCGTCCTCGAGCCGCTCCACCATCGCCGCCCAGTCGGCGAGATCGGGCGCGCCGGTGTCGAGGTGGAGCCGCTCGGCGATGACGTCGTCGAGCCCGCCCTCGTGGAGGACCAGCGGCACGCGGTAGATCGAGTCGGCATCGGGCGCGTTGATCACCGCCCGCAGGTCGACGTCGCAGAAGAGGCTGATCTTGCGGCGGGCTGCGTCGTCGATCTCGCGGACGCTGCGCACCACGATCACGTCGGGCTGGATGCCGCGGCTGCGCAGCTCGGCGACGGAGTGCTGGGTGGGCTTGGTCTTCAGCTCCTCCGACGGACCGATGTACGGCACCAGCGTCACGTGCACGTACACGGCGTTCTCCCGCCCCACGTCGTTGCGAAGCTGACGGATGGCTTCGAGGAACGGCAGGCTCTCGATGTCGCCCACGGTGCCACCCACCTCGCACACGACGACGTCGACGTCGTCGCGGTCGCCGAGCTTGCGAATGCGCGCCTTGATCTCGTTGGTGATGTGCGGGATCACCTGGACGGTGTCGCCGAGGTAGTCGCCGCGGCGCTCCTTCTGGATCACCGATTGGTAGATCGAGCCCGTGGTGACGTTGGAGTCGCGGCGCAGGTTCTCGCCGGTGAAGCGCTCGTAGTGGCCGAGGTCGAGGTCGGTCTCGCCGCCGTCGTCGGTTACGAAGACCTCACCGTGCTGGAAGGGGTTCATCGTGCCTGGATCGACGTTGATGTACGGGTCGATCTTCTGGTTGACGACCCGCAGCCCGCGGGCCTTGAGGAGCCGGCCGAGCGACGCCGCGGTGATGCCCTTGCCGAGGCCGGAGACGACGCCACCCGTGACGAACACGTATTTGGTCACGGAAGGGCAGCGTAGCAGTGACGCGGGGGTTGCCCGGCCTTTGGCCTGCCGTGGCAGCGGGCCTCAGCCGCGCGCAGCCAGCTCGAGCAGCTCGGCCGCGTGTTCGCGGCCCCGATCGCTCTCCGGCAGACCCGACAGCATGCGGCTGAGCTCCGCCACCCGGTCGCCGCCCGCCACTCGCCGAACCGCCGCATCGTTCCCGTCACGGTCGACCACGTAGTGCGTGGCGGCGAAGGCGGCGACCTGCGGCAGGTGGGTGACACAGAGGATCTGCCGGCCCTCGGCGAGCGCCGCGAGCTTGCGACCGAGTGCGAGCGCCGTGGCTCCGCCGACGCCCGCATCCACTTCGTCGAACGCCACGACCGGCGCCTCCCCGGCCCCGGCCGCCAGGCGCAGCGCCAGCACGAGCCGGCTCAGCTCCCCGCCGGACGCCGCCTTCGCAGCCGGCGCCGGCTGCAGCGCGGCGTCGGACGCGAAGTCGACCCCGACCCGGTCGGCGCCGTGGGGGCCGGGCACAACCGGCTCCAGCGAGAACCGCACCACCGGGTCGCGCAACCCCAGCTCCCTGAGGTGGCCGACGGCGGCGTCGGCGAGCCGCTTGGCGGCGCCCCGCCGGGCGGCGGTGAGGTCGTCGCCCGCCCCGGCGACCGCGGCGTGGGCGGCCGCTGCCTCCGCGTCGACCCCCTCGGCGCGAGCCAGCAGCGACTCCACCTCGGCGGCGCGCGCCGTCATCGCAGCGCCGAAGTCGAGCACGGCGGCCAGGGTCGGCCCGTACTTGCGCTGGAGCCCGGCCAGCGTCGCGAGCCGCTCCTCGACGGCGGCCAGCGCCCGGGGGTCTGCTTCGATGTCGCCCGCCTGGCGGGCGAGGTCGGCGGCGAGATCGCCGCCGAGCGCCACGAGGTCGCGCGCCTGCCCGGCCAGGTCGGCCATCGCCGGGTCGAGGCGCGCCGCTCGTTCGAGCTCCCGCGCAGCAACCGCCAACGATCCGCCACCTTCGTCGTCGCCGATGGCGGCAGCCGCCGCTTGCACGTGGGCGGCCAGCGCGTCGGCGTTGCGGAGCCGGCGGGCGCGCGCCGCCAGCTCCTCGTCCTCGCCGGGCGCGAAGCCCGCCGCCGCGATCTCGTCGGCCTGGTAGCGCGCCAGGTCCCGCTCCCGCTCCAGGGCCCGCAGGTCGCCGCCGAGCTGGGCGACCGCATCCTCGGCGGTGCGCAGCCGCTCCCACGCCTCGCGGTAGGAGGCGAGCGCCGCCCGGCCGCCGGTGTCGAGCGCACCGTCGACCATCGCCCGGAGCGCCGCCGGGCTGCGGAGGGCGTGCGCGTCGTGCTGGCCGACCATCTCGACCAGATCGGAGGTCAGCTCGCCGAGCGCCTTCGCCGGCACCATCTCACCGTCGCGGTACGCGCGGGAGCGGCCGCCGGCGACGATCCGCCGGACCAGCACGACCTCGGTGCCTCCGGCCGCGAACCGGCCCTCGACCCGCGCCTCGTCGGCGTGCGGGCCGACCAGATCGGCGGCGGCGGTGCCGCCGCCGATCAACCGCAGTGCGCCCAGCAGGAGCGTCTTGCCGGCGCCGGTCTCGCCGGTCACGACGACCAGCCCGGGCCCGGGCTCCAGCCGGGCCGCTCGGATCACACCGAGGTTGGCGACGGCCAGCTCGTCAAGCACCGTCGAGCCCGAACTTCTCGCGCACCACCTGGTCGAACGGGCGCGGCCATGGCACGACGAACCGGACGGGCCGGTCGCCGCGGCGGATCACCACCGGAACGTCGGGGTCCAGCTTCGCGACCGGCCGGCCGTCGACGTTCACGCGTACCGGCCGCCCGGCGGCGCCGTGGCAGCGCAGCACGGTCGACGCGGTCAGCACGAGGTTGGGGGCGAAGAAGTTGTGCGCGGCGACGGGTGCGACGACCAGCGCCTCCAGCTCGGGGTCGACCATCGGGCCGCCGGCCGAGAACGCGTAGGCGGTGGAGCCGGTGGGGGTGGCGAACACCAGGCCGTCGCAGCGATAGACGGCGAAGTGGCGGCCGTCGACCTCGAGGGCGATCTGGACCGCGTGGCCGCTGACGACCTTCTCGACGACGACGTCGTTGAGCCCGACGGCCGTCCCTCCGGGCCAGGTGGCGGCGACGGTCATGCGGGTCGACACGTCGTAGGTGCCGGCGGCGAGGATGTCGACCGCCCGGCCGACCTCGGACGGGTCGGCGCCGGCGAGGTACGCGATGTGGCCGACGTTGACGCCCAGCACCGGCACGTCTGCCGCATGCGCCAGCGCGGCGGCCCGCAGCACGGTGCCGTCGCCGCCGACCGCCACCACCACGTCGGCACCGGCCGCGTCCTCGCCGGCCACCACCACCTCCATGCCGCGCTCCCCGGCGCGCGCCGTCAGCTCGTCGGCGACCGTGCGCGCCTCGTCGCGGGTGCTGTGGAGGACCAGCGCGAGCCTCATGGCCCGGCCTCGGGGATCGGCACGTCGGCGGCCACGACCTCGCCGAGCTGTTCGTCGCCCGCCGTGCGCGGGCCCTGGCGGGCGTGGACGAAGAACTCCCGGTTGCCGGCGGCGCCCCGAATCTGCGACGGCGTCGCGGCCACCACGCCGAGCTCGGCCCGCTCCAGCCCCGCGGCGACCCGGCGGAGCGCGGCGGCGTGCAGTGCGGGGTCGCGGACGACGCCGCCCTTGCCGACCCGGTCCCGGCCCACCTCGAACTGCGGCTTCACCAACAGCACGTGGTCGGCGTCGACGCCGCCGAGCGCGGCCAACGCCGGTGCCACGGTGACCAGCGAGATGAACGACAGGTCGGCGACCACGACGCCGAACGGTGCGCCGAGCTCCCCGGGGTCGGCGTGGCGCACGTTCGTGCGGTCGAACACGGTGACCCGCGGGTCGCTCCGGAGCTGCCAGGCGAGCTGGCCGTAGCCGACGTCGACCGCGGCCACCGACGCGGCACCGCGCTGGAGAAGGCAGTCGGTGAACCCGCCCGTGGACGCACCTGCGTCGACGGCGCGGCGCCCGGCGACGATCACCCCGAACGCATCGAGGGCGCCGGCCAGCTTGTGCCCGCCCCGGCCGGCGTATCTGTCGTCGGGATCGCGCAGGTCGATGGCGGCATCGGCGGCGACGAGGGTGGCCGGCTTCGGCCGGGGCACGCCGTCGACCCGCACCCGTCCCTCGTCGACGGCGCGCTGCGCGGCGGTGCGGGTGGGCGCGAGCCTGCGCCGCACCAACTCGGCGTCGAGCCGCCGGCGGCGGCTCAGGCCGCGTCCCCGTCCTGGGGCGCCGTCGCCTCGAGCTCCTCGGCGAGCCGGCTCGCCAGCTCGTCGGCCGGTTCGGGGGCCTCGGCCGGGTCGGCTGCGGCCAGCTCCTCGTGCAATCGATCCAGCTGCGTAGTATCCATGCAGGCCATTATCACCCGCAATGCCCCCGGGGTCGTAGTTTGTTTCCGATCCGCGACATCAATCCAACCCGGATCTTCCCCCTCGTCACGCTGACGATCATCGCCGTGAACGTGGCGGTGTTCTTCCTGCTCCAGCCGTTCGGCGACGACATCGAGTCCCAAGAGTTCTTCTACGAATACGCCGCGGTGGCCTGCGAGCTGCAGACCGGCGACCCGCTTTCGCTCGACGAGATCAACCGGGACGTGTGCACCGAAGGCCCGGAGCAGCCGGTGTTCCCGTCGAAGAACGTGGAACTGTCGGCGTTCGTCTCGATGTTCCTCCACGGCGGGATCCTCCACCTCGGGTTCAACATGTGGAGCCTGTGGATCTTCGGCAACAACGTCGAAGAAGCGTTCGGGCGGGTGGGCTACATCGCGCTGTACCTGGTGACCGGGTTGGTGGCGACCGCCGGCTTCGTGGTGGCCAACCTCGACGCGACGGTCCCGCTGGTGGGGGCGTCGGGGGCGATCGCCGGCGTCATGGGCGCGTACCTCGTGCTGTTCCCCCTGCACCGGATCATGACCCTGGTGTTCTTCTACATCGTGGCGGTCCCGGCCGCGTTCTTCCTGGGTATCTGGTTCCTGCTGCAGTTCTCGGTGGCCGGGGCCGACAGCAACGTCGCCTGGGAGGCCCACGTGTTCGGTTTCGTGGCAGGGGCGGCGCTGGCGCTGCCGTTCCGGAGAGTGCTGCTGCGGCGCACCGCCGAGGCGCAGCGGGTGCCCGCGCCCGGGCCCTTCGCGCTCTCCTAGGAGGAGGCCGCCGAGCTGGGCGCCAGCTCGTCGATCCGGTCGGGCAGGTCGGCGATCGAGTCGATGACCAGCTCCGGGCGGTCGTCGCCGTCGAGGCCGCCGGCGTCGGCCGTGACGCCCGACAGCACCAACACCCGCGGCCAGCCCTCCAGCCGGCCCATCTCGAGGTCGGTGTCGGGCCGGTCGCCGACGACGTACGCCGGTCCGCCCCCGACTGCGTTCCGCACCAGCGCCCGCATCGCCGGGTAGGGCTTGCCGGCGACCTCGGGCTCCTGGGCCGCGGCTGCGGCGATGAACGCGACCAGCGCGCCGCAGCCCGGGACCTGCCCCTCGGGAGTGGGGTACGTGTGGTCGACGTTGGTGGCGACGAACCGGGCACCCGCGCGCACCGCCAGCGACGCGTCGCGGAGCACGTCGAAGCAGGCGTGGCGGTCGAGTCCCACGACGACGACGTCCGCGTCCTGCCACGAGCGCGTCACCGCGATACCTCCGTCGCGCAGCGTCGCCGCCAACCCCTCCTCCCCCACGACGAATGCGGTGTCGACCCGGCCGGAGAGCAGCGCCACCGTCGCCGTCGCCGAGCCCAGCACCTGGTCGGCCGTCGCGGCGTACCCCGTGAGCAACGCAACCTTGCGGGCGGCGGCCGTCTGGGTCCGGGTCGAGTTGTTGGTGACGAACAGCAGGTCGAAGCCGGCGCGTTCGAGGCGGGCCAGTGCCTCCCCGGCGCCGGCGATCGCCTCGTCGCCGAGGTAGAGCACGCCGTCGAGGTCGCACACCACCGAGCCGCGAGAATTGGATTGCCGGCCCTCCCCCGCTACAACTCCCGTCTCCATGTTCGCTCCGTTCCAAGGCCTGCTCTTCGACTCCGGCCGCGTCCCCGCCGTCGGGGAGGCGACGTCGCCCCCGTACGACGTGATCGACGCGGCCGAGCGAGAGGCGCTGGCCGCCGCGCACCCGCACAACGTGGTGCGGCTGCTGCTGCCGGAGGGCGGGGAGGCACGGTACCAGCGGGCTGCGGAGCACCTCTCC
>JBFKDA010000045.1:0-13389 GCA_041619955.1 Acidimicrobiia bacterium
CAGACGGCGACCAGGGCGCGCAGCCGGTCGGCGCGGTCCCGGGTGATCGCCAGCGGCACCGACCCGATGGCGGCCGGGAAGCTGCTGCCGCGGCGGGGGAGGTCGCTTGTGTGCCCGACGTACTGCCAGGCGTGGCGGAACGCCGTCGCCAGCTCCCGGCTCAGCACCTCTTCATCCGTGTACCACGACCGTGGCAGCGACGTCCCGGGCATGGCGCCGAGCGTAGGGCGGGTCACAGCCGGCCGGCGTCGATGATCCGCTGCAGGAACTGGCGGGTGCGCGGCTCGGCGGGTGCGCCGAAGATCTCGGCCGGTGGGCCCTGCTCGAGAATGGCGCCGCCGTCGAGGAAGCACACGTGGTCGGCGACGTCGCGGGCGAAGCCCATCTCGTGAGTGGCGATCAGCATCGTCATCCCCGACTCCTTCAGGCTGCGGATCACCGCCAGCACCTCGGCCACCAGCTCCGGGTCGAGCGCCGAGGTCACCTCGTCCAGCAGGATCAGGTCCGGGTCGGTCGCCAGCGCCCGCACGATCGCGACCCGCTGCTGCTGGCCGCCGGACAGCCGGTCGGGGTATTCGGCGGCCTTGTCGGTGAGCCCGAAGCGGTCGAGCAGCTCCATGGCGCGCGCCTCCGCCTGCTCCCTGGCCACGCCGTGCGCCTTGCGTGGCCCCAGCGTGATGTTGTCGACCACGGTCATGTGGGGGAACAGGTTGAACGCCTGGAACACGATGCCCATCTGCTGACGCACCTCGTTCTGGTTGACCTCCGGCGACGTGATGTCGCGGCCGTCGAGCAGGATCTCGCCCTGGTCCACCGGCACCAGCAGGTTGACGCACTTGAGCAGGGTCGATTTGCCGGAGCCGGACGAGCCGATCAGGCACACCACCTGATGGGCGGAGACGGCGAGGTGGATGTCGACGAGCACCGGCTTGGCCTCGAATGCCTTGTGGACGCCCCGCACCTCGAGCTTGGCGGTCATACGCGCTCCGTCATATCGACATGGCCTGGCGGCGGCGGCGGTCACGTTCCGTGTACCAGTCGGTGAAGCGCGCCACCGGCACGCTCACCGCCAGGAACAGCACCGCAGCCGCGACGTAGCCGGTGTAGTTGAACGTGCTGGTGTTGTAGATCTGCGCCTCCCTGACCCCCTCCCGCACCCCGAGGACGAACACCAGTGCCACGTCCTTTTGGAGGCTCACGAAGCCGTTGAGCAGCGCCGGGATGACGTTGCGGATCGCCTGGGGGACGATCACGTAACGCAGCGCCTGCACCTGGGTGAGCCCCAGCGACCGGGCCGACATGCGCTGGCTCTCGTGCACCGACTCGATGCCGGCCCGGTACACCTCGGCGGTGTAGGCGCTGTAGCTGATGACGAGCGCGGTCACGCCCCAGAAGAGCGGCCCGTTGGGAACCCCCTTGAGCTGGAGGGCTGGTACGCCGAAGCCGAGGAGCAGGATCAGCAGGATGATCGGGACGCCGCGGACCAGGTCGATGTAGGTCACCGCCAGCGCCCGGATCGGGAAGAAGGCCGGGCCACGCAGCGCCCGCACCATCGCCACCACCAGCGCGAAGCCGAGGATCACGACCTCCGCCACGACGAACATCTGCACGTCGAGCCAGAAGCCGCCGAGCACGTCGGGGAAGACCTCCCGGAACGCGGACGGGCTGAAGAACTGGCGCTGGACGCGCGGCCATGCCTCCGACGTCAGCACCACGACCAGCACCACCGCCACGAACAGCACCGTGGAGCCGAAGGCGATCATCGCCCCCCGGGAGCCCTCCTCGCGGGCGCGCCGCGGGCGGCGCGGCCCCAGCAAACCTGGAGCGCGGGGGCCCACGTCCTCCACCGGAGCGGCGGGCCCGGTCATGCGCCGGCTGCGGCTACTGCGACAGCGTCGGGATGTCGCCGCCGCCCGACAGCCACTCGTCTTCGAGGGCGGTGAGGGTGCCGGCGTCGTCGAGGCGGGCGAGCGCCTCATTGACGCAGCTCACGAGCGAGTTGCCCTCGGCGAACAGCATCCCGAACCGGTCGGCGCGGTCGCCGGACGCCTCCAGCTGGCCGACGATCGACGCATCCTCGATCTCGACGGCCGTGATGAAGTACGCGGTCGGGAGGTCGAACACCAAGGCGTCGACCTGGCCGGCCTCCAGCGCCGACTTGGCGTCGGCGTTGTCGTTGTACACGGCGACCTCGGCGTCCGGCTCGATCACGTTCTCGGCGAAGTCGAAGCTGGTGGTGCCGATGGCGGCGCCGAGCTTGTACTGCTTGAGGTCTTCGAGCGAGGTGGCGGACGCCACGGGGTTGTCGGCGAACGCGACCAGCGCCTGGTTGGTCTCGTAGTACGGGTCGCTGAAGTCGACGACCTCCTCCCGCGCGTCGGTGATCGAGTACTGCTGGATGTTGAAGTCCCAGCCCTTCGGGCCGGCGGTGATCGCCTCGTCGAACGTGGTGCGGACGAACGTCACCTGGTCGTCGGTGAAGCCCATCTCGTTCGCGAGCGCGTAGACCAACGCCCCCTCGAAGCCGGTCTTGGACTCCGGCACGTCGAAGTTGTCGTCGCCGACGCCCATCCAGGGTGGGAACACGGGCTCGCCGGTGGCGACGGTGAGCTGGCCCTCGGTGACGAGGTCGAGGTCGGCGACGTCGCAGCTGCCCCCGTCCGCGCCACCTTCGTCGCTGTCACCGCACGCGGCGGCCACCAACGTCAGCGTCAGCACGATCACGAAACCCAAGCGCACCCGCATCTGCATCCCTCCTCCGTCTCGGGCGCGAGGCTAGCGGTCAGGGCCGCGTGGTGGTCGTGAAGGTGATGGGAGGAACCGGTATCAGCTCGAAGATCGCCGGACGCAGCACGATCACCAGGTCCGAGACGTCGATGCCGGCCACGACCACGTCGGCGGCGGCGCGGTACGCCGACCCGTCCACGATCGCGGCCACGACCAGCCCATAGGTGCCGTTGGGCGCACGCACCGTGAACGTGCCGTCGCGCCCCGACGTGGCGGTGTCGATCGTGAGGACGCAGGCGACCGAGCACAGGGTCACGTCCGCGTCGGGCACCACCTCGAGTGGCGCACCGTCCCGGTCGACCGAGAGCGCCACGGTGCCGGAGATCGTGAACGACCGAGGGGTGAACACGAAGTCGGGCAGCGGGTCGACCTGGTCGCGGCCCACCAGGACGCGCGTCCGGCGCGCGGCCTCTTCCGCGTCGGCCACGTCGCGGACCTCGACGGTCATCTCACCGTCGAGGGTGAGGAACGAGAACTCGCCTGCCTCGCCGGTCTGCGTCACGCCGCTCTCCGTTCCCGACTCGGTCGCGACGGTCCAGGAGACCGTCGCGTCGACGGCCGCCACGTCGCCGACCTTCACCTCCCCCGAGACGAGGCGCCGGGCGCAGTACGAGAGCTCGGCGCCGGTGCGCGACTCCTCGCGTGCCGTCGCCCAGGAGAGCGTGATCGGGAGGTCGACGCACGTCGCCGCTTCGGCCGCCCGGAGCGGCGCCGACAGCTCGGTCGACTCGCCGGGTTCCAGCCTGGCGGCGGCTGCGGTCTTCTCCCTGCCGATGGTGAGGTCGCCGAGCGTGACGGCCTCGCCGCCCGTGTTGGACACGCGGATCGTCAGCTCCAGCCGGTCGCCCACCACCACCTGCCCGGCCGGGAGTGACGCCTCGACCGCCACCACGGCGGGGCGCCGGAGCGCGACCACCCCGAGGTCGTGGGTCTCGCCGGCGCCGAGCCCGACGCCGAACTCCTGCGGGATGAAGCCGTCACGGTTGAAGCGGACCGAGTACGAGGCAGGCTGGAGTTCGTCGAACAGGCCCAGGCCCGCGATCTGTCCTTGTTCGACGACCATTCCGTCCCGCAGCAGCTCGACCCGCGCCGGCGCGGAGCCGCCGACGGCGAAGGCGATCGACCCGGCTCCCACCAGCTCCACGTCCAGCGACGGCGCCGAGTCGGGCCTGATCGGCGTCGCGCTGTCGAAGTCACGGGCGTCCGGCCACCAGTGCTCCTGGAACCCGTCCGCCACGAACCGGACGTGGTAGTCGACGTCGGGCTCGAGCCGCGCGGTGAAACGGCCGTCGGAGGTGGTGGCGACCGACACCTCGTGCGTGCCGCCCCCGTCATCCGGGTCGTCGACGTGGAACTCCACGAGGACGTTCGGGAGGCCGCCGCCATCCGCCGCGGTGATCGCACCGGTCACTGTGCTGACGCTTTCGCCCCGCAGGAAGAAGGCCGAGCCGAGGCTGAGCGCGACGATGGCCACCACGAGCACGGCCCCCAGCCGAACCCAGCGGCGGCGGACCGCGGCCCGCTCCTGGTCCTCTTGGGCGGCGCGGTGGGCGAGGATCGGGGCGACGAGGCTGTCGTGCGCCAGCTCGTAGTACACGCTGCCGGTCCGGGCGTCGGCCCGCAGCAGCCGCTGGGCGACCAGCCGGTCGAGCAGCGCCTGCCCGACCCCGTACCCGGCCTCGATCTCCCCCACCTCCAGGCTCAGCCGGCGCCCCGACGCGTTGATGAGCCCAGTCTCGCACAGCGCCCGGACGGCAGCGGCAGCGGCGGGGTCGAGCCCGCCGACCCTGCTGCCGTAGAACTCCTGGAGGATGCGGCCGAGGCCCTCCCGGCCGCCGAGGTCGGCCGCGGACACCACCACCCCGTCCCGGCCGCCCACCAGCGCCTCCTCGACGTGCTGGCAGATGATCTGGAGCTGGGACGGTTCCACTGCGTCGGTCTTCACCGCCCGGCCGCGTTCCTGGCGTACCCGTAGGAACTCCAGCATCAGGTCGACGGCGTCGTCGGCGTAGCGGAAGGGCGGCGACGCGAGGCGCTCGTCATCGACGGCGGCCGGGCCGCGGATCGCCGCCTCGGCCTGGTCCAGCGACAGTGGCCGCAGCCGGAAGCGGTTGCGCATGATGTGGGGCACGTCGGCGGACAGCGCCTCCAGCTCGCCGAGCGAGTCCTCCCGGATCAGCACGACGAACTTCACCCGCGGCGGCTGAGAGGCGTCCTCGCCGGTCTCCAGCGGCCGGTGGCCGCGCGTCACCCAGCCGAACTGCTCGATGAACCGCCGGCGGGTCGCCGGGTCCCAGTCGAGCGTGAACAGCTCCTCGAACTGGTCCAGCACCACCACCGGGGTCTGCAACTCGTCGGCGCGCCAGACCTCGACCCCCCCGAGCAATTCCCACAGGTCGCCGCCGCCGGGCTGGGCGGGCAGCAGCTCGACGCCCTCGGCGGTGGCTTGCTGGGCGAGGCGCTCGCCGACCAGCGCCACGGGATCGGCCGCCGGGTCGTTGAGGCGCACCACCACCGGCCACAGCCCCTTGTCCCGCAGCCGCTGGAAGACGCCCGCCTGGAGCAGCGACGACTTGCCGGTGCCCGACACCCCGTAGACGACGAGGAGGTCGTAGCTGAGTATCTCGTCGGTGACCCGGGCCGCCTCGTCGCTGCGGCCGTAGAAAAGGAGCCGGGCGATCGGCGAGTCGGCGAACGGCGGCGAGCCGGGGTACCGGGGGTGGCCGATCACCGCAGCTCCCGGCGCGCCCGCTCGACGTCGCGCCGGATCGCCGAGGTGAGCTGCTCGATCCCCGTCGCCCAGTCGGTCATGTCGGTCGACTGGATGTGGCCGAGGTGGTCCAGCATCGCGCCGTCGACGCTGACCGGGAGCAGGAAGACCCGCGGCGGCCGGTACTCCAGGTGCCGGTCGAGCGCGAGGTTGATCTCCTTGTTCACGTACCCGACGTCCTTGGCGACGAGGCTCGGGGTCTGGACCACCACGACGTAGTCGGCCTCGCTGCCGAGGACGTCACGGATGCTCCCGTCCCAGCGATCGCCGCCCCGCAGCTGGTGCTCGTCGATCCACACCCTGATGCCGCGGGCCCGCAGGTCCTCGTCGAGCCGGCGGGCGGTGGCCTTGTCCTCGCTGGCGTGACAGATGAACACCATCGGAGCGTCGGGCGCCGGGCCGGTCGCCGGCACCGGCGCCGTCGCGACCGGCCCGACCTGCTCGGCCAGCTTCGCGGCGAACTGCGCCACGTCCATCTCGAAGAAGTCCACCTTATGGCTGCGCCAGTACACCTGGCCCGAGGGACTCTCGATCTCCTCCAGCGCGAACGACCGGTTCACCCGGCCCTCCGAGCCACGGAACAGGGCGTGCAGCAGGGTCCGCAGGTGCCACTCGTGGAGCCGGAAGCCAAGGAACAGGAACGACGTGTCTCGCGCCCGCAGCACGCTGGTGAGGTTCGACGGGAGCGCCGGGCTCTGCGACACCGCCGCCACCAGGAAGTCGAGCGTTGCGCTCTCCGACACGACGAGCGACGCAGGCCGCTCGGTCGACCCGAACAGGTGGTACACCAGCGGCCGCGCCGTGCTGCCGGTGGGCGCCGGGGGAGCGGCGGCGCCGGTGAAGTCGTAGAACGCCACCAGCGGCTGCTTGCCGGCCGCCACGAACGCTTGCTCCACCGGCGCGCCCGGCACGGCGCTCACTACCACTTCGAAGGGGAGCGATGCGAGCGTGGCCAGCGCCCGCGAGTCGAGGTTCCGGTCACGGTAGAACTCCAGCGTCCAGAACCGCACCGTGTTGACGTCCTTCGCCGCCTGGACCGCCTGCGCCACCTCGGCGGCCGGCCGGCTGGCCAGCTCCGGCCGGCCGAGCTTGGCCGCCAGGAATCCGGCGAGCGTGTCCATCACCGGTACGGGCCGCCCGTCGACCTCGTCGGTCACGGCGTCGGGCCCGAGCATCAGCACGCAGTTGCCAGCCCGCACCGAGAGGGCGAGCGAAGCCCAGTCGTCGTCTGCGAGCGCTCTGCGGTGTGTCTGGTTCATGGCCCCCTTGCGGTCACGTTAGTTGGGGGTCTGAGCGCCGCCCCGGCACTCGGCGGTAGCGTGAGGCGCCCACCATGTCCCGATCTGCCATCACCTGCCTGCTGCTGGCCGTCGCCCTCGGCGCGTGCGCCGACGACGCGGCCCCGCCGACGTCCGCGCCCGGCACGCAGGCGACGCAGCCGGCGATCGCCACCACCCTCGCCACCACGCCCGCCCCGTCGACCTCCGCCCCAGTCGGGCCGATCCTGGTGGAGCCCTTCGCGCCGCTGGCGGGCGTGCAGCTCGACGCCGACGACGCTACGGCCGTCCCGGCGCTCACCGCGGCCTTCGGGCCGCCCGACGACGACTCCGGCCTCGTCGCGGGGTGCCCGTTCGACGGCGAGGGCACCAACGAGCGGTTCGTGAGCTGGGGTGGCCTCACCGCCCAGTTCCGCGCCGACGCCTCCGGCACCGTGCGCCTCGTGGCGTGGACCTACGACGAGGCCCTCGGGCCGCCGCCCCGGCCGGTCGTGCTCCCCGGCGCCGCCGCCATGGGTGGCCCGCTCCAGGCCGCTGCGGCCGCCCTCGGCGCGCCGATCGAGTTCGACGAGGTGTTCGAGGTCGACTACGTCGCCGTCGACGGCCTGGCGATCTGGGGCGTCCAGGGTGCGGAGGGCCCGGCGATCGCCCTCGTCGGCGTGCCGTTCGTCCCCGTCTGCGACTAGGTCCCGCCGCGCATCTAAGGTGCGGCCCCGTCGTGGCCACCAGCACCATCCAGCCCGAGCGGATCACCGAGCACCGCGACGCCGACCCTCGTCGCGGCGACTACGTCCTGTACTGGATGCAGGCGTCGGTACGGAGCCACGTCAACCCGGCGCTCGAGTACGCCATCCAGCAGGCCAACCGCCTCGAGCAGCGCCTGCTGGTGGGCTTCGGGCTGACCGCCGACTATCCCGAGGCGTCGGCCCGCCACTACCGGTTCCTGCTCGAGGGCCTGGCCGACGTCGCCACCGCGCTGCAGCAGCGCAACGTGAAGTTCGTGGTGCGCACCGGCGATCCGGCCGACGTGGCGATCGGCCTGGCGGAGAACGCCAGCGCGGTGGTGACGGACCGCGGCTACCTCCGCCACCAGCGGGCGTGGCGCCGCCGCCTGGTCGATGCCTACGCCGGCCCGGTCACCGAAGTCGAGGGCGATATCGTCGTGCCCGTCGAGACCGCCTCCGACAAGCGCGAGTACGCGGCGCGCACCATCCGGCCCAAGATCAACCGGCGGCGGGACGACTTCCTCGTCGACCTCGCCACCACCGCCGTCGACAAGCACTCGCTGAAACTGGCGGTGGACGGCATCGACGTCGGCGACCCCGGCGCAGTGCTCCGCGAGCTCGGGGTCGACGGCTCCGTGCCACCGGTCGACCGCCACCGCGGTGGCAACTCCCAGGCGCGGGCCGAGCTGCGCCGTTTCCTCGACCAGCGCATGGCGAGCTATGACGAGCACCGCAACCAGCCGCAGACCGACGACGTCTCGTACCTGTCGATGTACCTGCACTACGGCCACATCTCGCCGGTGTACGCGGCGCTGGAGGCCCGCGAGGCCGCCGGCGGCGAGAACCTCGAGAGCTTCCTCGAGGAGCTGATCGTGCGCCGCGAGCTCACCCACAACTACGTGTGGTTCGAGCCCGACTACGACAAGTACTCGGCACTGCCGGAGTGGGCGCGCAAGACCCTGGCCAAGCACGAGGACGACCAACGCGAGCACATCTACACCCGCGACGAGCTGGAGCGCGGCGAGACCCACGACCGCTACTGGAACGCGGCGCAGGCCGAGCTGCGCGACACCGGCTACATGCACAACTACATGCGGATGTACTGGGGCAAGAAGATCCTCGAGTGGACCAACACCCCCGAGTACGCCTACCGGACCACGCTGTACCTCAACAACAAGTACCTGCTGGACGGGCGCGACCCCAACTCGTTCGCCAACGTCGGCTGGGTCTTCGGCCTGCACGACCGCCCCTGGCAGGAGCGGGAGATCTTCGGCACCGTCCGCTACATGTCGGCGGGCGGGCTCGAGCGCAAGGGCGACCCCGACGCCTACGTGCGCAAGGTCGAGGAGCGCACCGGCCTCGACCTCGGCTCCGGCCGGATGCTGTAGCGGCCGGTGCGGACCACCTGGGTGCTCGGCGACCAGTTGAGTACGAGCCTCGGCGCGCTCGCCGGCGGTGAGCCGGACGAGACCCGGGTGTTGATGGTCGAGAGCGCGGCGATGATCGAAGGCCGCCCGTTCCACCGCCAGCGGCTGCACCTGGTGCTCACCGCGATGCGCCGGTTCGCCTCCGAGCTCCGCGACGCCGGCTACGACGTCGACTACCGCCGGGCGCCGTCGCTGCGGGAGGGCTTCATCGCGCACGTCGACGAGCACGGCCCCGGCGAGGTGGTGGCCACCGAGCCGAACTCGCGGCGGGTCGACGCGCTCTTCAGTGAGCTGGGCGTCGAGCTGGTGCGCTCCGACCAGTTCCTGTGCCACCGGGACGAGTTCGCCGAGTGGGCGGGGGATCGGGACCGGCTGCGGCTGGAGGACTTCTACCGGTGGCAGCGGCGCCGCCTCGGCTACCTCATGGACGGCGACGAGCCGGCCGGCGGGCAGTGGAACTTCGACCACCAGAACCGCGAGCCGCCGCCCGACGACGGCGGCGACTGGCCGGAACCGCAAGCGAGCCGCCTCGACGACCTCGACAACGAGGTGCTCGGCGCGGTACCCGCCGGGTATCCCGGCGCCGAGCCGGTGGGATGGTGGGCCACCTCCCGGCGGGCGGCGCTCGCCCGGCTCCGGCACTTCGTCGACGAGGCGCTCCCCGGGTTCGGCGCCCACGAGGACGCGATGCTCGCCGGCAACTGGCACCTGGCGCACTCGCTGCTCAGCCCGTACCTCAACCTCGGGCTGCTGCTGCCGGGCGAGGTGGCCGACGCCGTCGAGGATGCGTACCGCGCCGGCCGGGTGCCGATCAACTCGGCGGAGGGCTTCATCCGCCAGGTCATCGGCTGGCGGGAGTTCGTCTGGGGCATCTACTGGCTGTGGCCCGACCAGTGGGACGCCAACGTGCTCGACCAGCGCCGCCAGCTCCCGCCTGCGTTCACGGGCGAGGCGACGACGGCGATGCGGTGCGTGCAGCTGACGCTCGACGGGCTGGAGGAGCGCGGCTGGATCCACCACATCCAGCGGCTCATGATCCTGTCCAACTTCGCCAACCTCTACGGGGTCCACCCGGCATATCTCCGTGACTGGATGCGGGAGCGCTACGTCGACGGGGCGGACTGGGTGATGGGCCCCAACGTGATGGGCATGGGGCTGTGGGCCGACGGGGGGCGCATGGCGACGAAGCCGTACGTCTCCGGGGGCGCCTACGTCAACCGGATGAGCGACTACTGCGGCGACTGCCGCTTCGACCCCAAGCGCCGCACCGGCGACGACGCCTGCCCGTTCACGACGCTGTACTGGGACTTCCTCGCCCGCCACCGCGACCACCTGGAGGGAAACGCCCGCATGGCTCGCCAGTACTCGACGCTCGACCGGCTCGACGATCTCCCCGAGGTGCGGGAGCGGGCCGGCTACGTGGTCCGTGCCGTGAGGGACGGCCGGTTGTGACCGCCGACCCGGCCGCGGTCGAACGCATCGTGGCGGCGGCGCGCGCCGCGCGGGCCAACGCCTACGTGCCCTATTCGGGCTTCGACGCCGGTGCGGCGGTGCTCACGGGGAGCGGCGCCGTGGTCGGAGGCGCGCTCGTCGAGAACCTGGTGTTCGGACTGGCGATGTGCGCCGAGCGGGTGGCGATGTTCGCCGCGGTGGCGCAGGGCGCCGGCGACGTGGAGGCGCTGGCGCTGGCCGCGCCCGGCACGGCGGGCCGGCGCACCACCCCCTGTGGGTCGTGCCTCCAGGTGGCTATCGAGCTGGGCGGGCCCGACCTGACCGTGGTGCTCGCCGACCCGACCGGCGGCGCCGACCACGAGGTCACCACCGTCGACAGCCTGGCGCCGGGCATCCCGCGGCGCGGGCGGCCGGCCTGACGGTCAGCGGGCGTCGTCGGTGTACAGCGCCAGCGTCATCAGCATCGCCCCGGCGGCCTCGGCCGTGAACACCGGCGTGCAGTCGCGGCTGAACAGCAGCGGAGCCGAGGCCCGGTTCGCGTGGACCCACTCGCAGAACCGGGTGAACGCGTGGTCGAGCGCCGGCGGGGTGCCGCCCTCGACGCTGCGCACGGCCGCCCGGTCGACGACGAACGTCGCCGGCTGGCGCACCTCGGCGAGCGCGAGCCCGGAGATCAGCGGTCCGCTCCAGGTCGCGTCCGGGCACTCCACGCGCAGGCCGGCGGCGAGGTCGCGGGCGTCGACCGAGCAGGCTCCCGGGGCGATGCGGTACATCACCTTGCTCCAGTCGAGGAAGTCGGCGAGCGCGGGCGGCGGGCCGCCGCCCACCAGCCCGGGGAAACCCGTGGCGGTCGCGCCCGGCCAGGCGAGCGCCCCCGGCTGGCCGCTGCGGTTGTGCTGGTCGATCATCACCTCGAAGGCCGCGACGCCCGACCGGCTCGAGCGGTAGCGCCGGTCGCCGCCGGTGCGGCTGTCGGCGAGGAAGCTCGCGGCGAGCCCGGGGTGGAGCGCCGCCGACGCTGCCGACAGCACCGGGAGGCAGCCCGTGTCGAACAGCGGGGTCGGCTGGTCGACCGTGCGCTCGATCCAATGGCAGTAGCCGGTGAGCGCGGGGGAGCCGAGGTGGTCGCGGAGGACGCTCGTGATCCGGTCGTCAACCACCTCGAACGCCACCGGCACGGAGCGCCCGCCGATCCGGGCGGCGCCCGAGAACGACGATGTCATGCGGAGGTCGCACGACACGCGGGTGGCGGTGAAGGTGGCCTGCACCACCGCGCAGGGGGCGACCCCCACCCCCACCACGTCGGTGTACCACTGCAGCGCGTCGGCCAGCGGCTCGCCGGTCGTCCCGGGCGGCAGCAGCCGGAACGGCATGGCCGGCAGGGCGAGCAGCTCCCAGTCGTCGCCCACCATGCCGGCAGCCAAGGCGGCGTCGCCGCGCCGGAGCGCCGCCAGGAAGTCCTGTACCACCGCCACGGCCTCGGACGAGGTGTCGGTGAGCGGCGCCGGGGCCTCCACCTCGGCCACTTGGACCGAGGACGGCCCGCCGAGGGTCAGGACGCCGCCGAGCAGCGCCAGCGCGCCCGCCGCGGCGACCAGCCGCAGCCGCGGTCCGGCCGCGCTCGTGCCCTGGTGCTGGCTGCCGAGCGGCCGGACCGGGTCCACGAGTCGAGCATACGCAGCCCCCTGCGGTAGCCGGGCCTGCCGTTTGCGCCCGGATGCCGCGGTCACCGGTAAAGGTCGCGCCGCTCGCTGCCGACTGAGGAGATGCCCGGCCGGCCGGCCGGGGATCGCTGGCGGACGGAGCCATGACACAGATCGCGCTGGAGCCGAGTGGGCGTATGGCCGGTGGGCCCGACGTGGCGCCGCCGCTTGCGAGCGCCGAGACCACCACCGTGCACTTCCCGCGGCCCGCTGGGCTCATCCGCCACGCGCTGCCGCACGTCGCCGAGGGGATGCTGATCCCGGCGGCAATGTTCTACGCCGGCCTGTGGCTGTTCAACGTGTGGGGCGGGCTGTTCCTGGTGGCCGGCTGGTCGTACACGGCGGTGATCCGCAAGGCGCTCAGGCGCCAGCGAATCGGCGGCCTGCTCGCCCTCACCGCCGTGACGATCACCGTCCGCCTGCTGATGGCCGTGCTCTCCGGCAGCGCCGCCGGCTACTTCCTGCAGCCCCTGGCGGCCCGGATCGCCGTGGCGATCGCGCTCGTGGCGACCGCGGCCAAGGGCCGGTCGCTGCTGGAGCGGATGGCGGGCGACCTGGTGCCGATGCCGGACTGCCCGGCCGCGCAGGCGCCGATCCGTCGCTGGTTCGGGAAGGCGTCGCTCGCGTGGGCGGCGATGCTCGTCGTCCACGCCGTCGTCGGGGCGTGGCTGCTGTTCACCCAGCCCATCGAGGTCTACGTCGTCGCCAACACGACGATGAACGCGGCCGTCAAGGGCGGCGGCATCGGCGGCTCGGCGCTCTGGCTGCTCTCGACGCTGCGCAACGCCGGCATCGGCGTCCGGTTCGGCTGAGCCGCCCCACGCGGCGGGCAGCGGGGCCGGACGATCACCGGCTCAGAGGTTCTTTCGGCTTTGGAACGTGCACGAGACCGAGGGACCGTTCACCTCGCCATGCTCGAACAACACGCTGTGGATCGTCGACTTCACCACCGCCGACCAGGACATGGCGACGATCACCGCCAACTTCGATGCGGCGCCGTTCCAGCTGACCGACGTCGTCTACCAGGGTGAGTCGACGACCTACTTCCAGCACGGCACGGCGACGATGACGTCGGTGTCGATCGACGGGCCGCGGGTGACGCAGATCTTGGACCTCGACACGTACTGTTTCTGACCGCTCAGACGGTCAGGTCTGTTTCTGACCGCTCAGACGGTCAGGTCTGTTTCTGACCGCTCAGACGGTCAGGTCTGTTTCTGACCGCTCAGACGGTCAGGTCTGTTTCTGACC
>JBFKDA010000046.1:0-13381 GCA_041619955.1 Acidimicrobiia bacterium
CATGGCGGCTCATCGCCACAGCACCCCCATGGCGGCTCATCGCCACAGCACCCCCATGGCGGCTCATCGCCACAGCACCCCCATGGCGGCTCATCGCCACAGCACCCCCATGGCGGCTCATCGCCGCCAGAGCTCCCGGGTGGCGAGCAGCACCACCGGGAAGATCTCCAGCCGGCCCACGATCATCAACCCCGACAGCAGCCACTTGTTCGGGGCGGACACGTCGATGTAGGTCGACGTCGGGCCCACCTCGCTGAGGCCCGGCCCGATGTTGCCCAGCGCCGACGCCACCGCCGACGCCGACGTCACCAGGTCGCTGCCGCTCTCGAGCGCCGAGCCGATCAGGCCGAACGCAGCGGTGCCGGTCATGAAGATGAACATGTAGAGCAGGAAGAACGACTGCACGCTCTCGACGATCTGCTCGGGCACCGCGTTCTTGCCGAACCGGGTGACGAACACCCCGCGGGGGTGGATCAGCCGGCGCAGGTCGGCTCGGGAGGCCTTGTACAGCACACCGATTCTGAACGACTTGACCCCCCCGGACGTCGACCCGGCCATCCCGCCCACGAACATCAGGCCCACCACAACGATCTGCAGCCCAGCCGGCCAGCCCCCGAAGTCGGCCGTCGCGTACCCCGTGGTGGTCACCAGCGACGCGGCCGTGAAGACGGCGTCTCGGATCGTGCCCGCCACCCCCCCGCCCCAGGTGCCGATCGCCATCACCAGTGCCGCCACCCCGAGCACCGTCACGTAGAGCTTGAACTCGTCGCTGCGGGCGTACTCACCGGGCTTGCGGAGCGCGCGGAAGTGAAGCGCGAACGACGTGCCGGCGATCACCATGAACGCGATCAGGACCCACTGGGTGTAGGCGCTGAATGCCTCCGCCGAGTTCGAGGCGGTGCTGAACCCGCCGGTCGACATGGTCGTGAGCCCATGGTTGACGGCCTCGAACAGCGTCATGTCCCCGGCGAACAGCAGCGCCATCTCGAGCAGCGTGAAACCCAGGTACACGAACCAGAGGCGCTTGGCGGTCTCCCGGAAGCGGGGGGTCAGCCGGTCGGGCTGTGGTCCCGGCGACTCGGCCCGCGCCAGCTGCACGCCCCCCACGCCGAGCAGCGGCAGGATCGCGATCGACAGCACGATGACGCCCATCCCCCCCAGCCACTGCGTCAGCGACCGCCAGAAGAGCACGCCGTGCGAGAGGCTGTCGGGCGCCGGGATCACGGACGAGCCGGTCGTCGTGAAGCCGGCCGCGGTCTCGAAGAACGCGTTGGTCACGTCGGGGACGTCGCCAGTCAGGAGATAGGGCAGCGTCCCCACCGCCGCGATCGCGAACCAGGCCAGCCCGACCGTGGCGAACCCCTCCCGCGTGCTCAGCTCGCCCTGGTTGCCCACCACCAGCCACGCCAGGAGTCCCAGGGCGATCGTGATCGACGCCGCCAGCAGGATCCAGAGCGCCTCGCTCCACTCCTTGTAGATGAGCGATACGACGGTGGCCGAGAGCATCGAGACCCCCACGGCGGCCACGACCGCGCCGAGCACGTAGACGATGCGCCGGTAGGACATCAGGACCGGGCGGCCGTCACACGCCGAACAGCTTCTCGACGGCGCGGATCCCCTCAGGTAGCGCGAGCAGGATGAGCCGGTCGCCATTCTTCACGACCGTGTCGCCGTGCGGGACGAACGCCTCGGTCCCGCGTAGGACACCGCCGACGATCACCGAGCGCGGCAGGTGGATGTCGGCCAGCGACTTGCCCACCGCCGAGCCGTTGTCGGTGACCTCCAGCTCGATGGCCTCGGCCTTGGTGTCCTGGAACGTCACCACCGAGTGGATGTGCCCGCGGCGCACGTAGCGCAGGATCGCGTTGGCGGCGGCCAGCCGGCTGGAGACGGCCGCGTCGATCCCCACCCCGCCGAGGAGCCGGACGAGGTCGAGCCGCCCGAAGCGAGCGACGGTCTTGCGGGCGCCGAGGGCTTTGGCGACGAGGCAGCCCAGCACGTTGACCTCGTCCCAGCCGGTGAGCCCCAGCACCACGTCGACACCCTCGACGCCTTCCGACTTCAGCACCCGCGGGTCGGTGGGGTCGCCCTGGACGACGATCACGCCCTCGTGCATCGCGGCGAGATGCCGGCACCGGGCGATATCGGAGTCGATGAGCGTCGTCTGGATGCCGTGGCGGGCGAAGTGGTCGGCGGTCAGCTCCGCCAGCCGGGTGGCACCGAGGATCATCGCCTTGCGGGCCCGCACCTCGCTGAGGCCCATCAACTCGAACGCCTCCTTGGTGCGCCCGGCCTTCGCCATCAGCAGCACGTGGTCGCCGGGGTGCACCTCGGTGTCGCCCCGCGCGACGATCGTCTCGCCGTCGCGGACGATGGCCGACACCAGCCAGTCCCACCCCGAGACGCGCTGGCGGAGCTCTTCCAGCCGGATGCCGGCGACGGGCGCATCGTCGGAGATGTAGCCGCCCAGCATCACGAGCCGGCCGTCGGCGAAGCGCACGACCTCGGACACGCCGCCCTGGCGCACCAGCAGCAGCAACTCCTCGGCGAGGCGCACGCCGGGATCGATGATGACGTCGACGCCGAGCCGTTCCAGGCCGTCCTTGAGGCTCGGATCCTCGACTCGGGCGATGGTGAGGGGCACGCCCGCCCGAGTGGCCGCCTCGTTGGCCAGCACGTTCACGGCATCGGAGCTGGTGACCGCGATGAACATGCCGGCGTCCTTGATGCCGGCTTCCTCGAGCACGGTGGGGCTGGAGCCGTTGCCGTGGACGACCAGGCAGTCGACGTTCTCCTGCACCTCGGCGGCCCGCGCCTCGTCGGACTCGATGACGATCACGTCCTGGCCTTCGACGGCGAGCCGCTCGGCGAGGTGGGTGCCGACCTGGCCTGCTCCGACGATCACGATGCGCACCGACGCTCCGTCCTCATGTCTGGAAACGTTGTCTGGAAACGTTGTCTGGAAACCGCGCCAGCGTAGTGCTGGCCGGTCGCCACGGGCTGCCGTGCAAACACGACTGACGGCCCGGCTCCCTGGGTAGAGTGCCCGCTCGATGTCCAACCTCTGGGCGAACCTCACCTACCGGTGGTCGTTACTCGGCGAGCGGGCGCGTGCCGCCCTCGTGCTCGGCATCGTCGGGCTGGCGGTGCTGACCGTCGTGGGCGCCGCCGCGCTGGCCGGCGGCGGCGAGGAGGCCGCGGCCCCGACCACCGCTCCCCCCACGACGCTCTCGCCGCCGGCCACCACCGTGCCGCCGCCGACCACCACGCCGACGACCCTGCCGCCGCCGACCACCACCACCCTGCCGCCCCTACCTCCGGTGACGCTCGCCGACGCGCCCGACGAGCAGTTCACCGCCATCGTCACCGATGCCTACCGGCTGGCGGCAGGCGAGCCGCGCCCCGACGCACGCGTGGTGGGGGGCCTGTTCGACCATCTCGTGGCGAGCGGCGCCGGCACGTCCCCGTCGGGGCTGACCGGCACGGCCCACACGGCGACGCTGGCGAGCGGAGCCCGGGTCGGGGTGGCGGTGGTGGGCGACGATGCGCTGCTGCTCGTCGACGACGGCGCCGGCTGGCTCGGGGTCGGCGCGCGGCTGCCGTCGGCCGGCGTGCCGGCGTGGCTCGGGCCGGAGCCGCGCCACGTCCTGATCATCGGCTCGGATGCCCGGTGGAACCAGAACGTGTTCGGGCAGCGGTCGGACAGCTTGCACGTGCTGTCGGCATCGGTGTCACGGGGCACCGCGTCGATCGTCGGCATCCCTCGGGACAGCTGGGTGCGCTCGCCGTCGGGCGGCAACCGCAAGATCACCGACATCATGCCCGGCGCGGGCCCCGACGGCACGTTCGCCACGGTGGCGGGGCTGTCGGGCCTGCCGCTGGAGGGGTGGATCATCACCGGGTTCCTCGGCTTCGAGATCATGGTCGACGACGTCGGCGGCGTGATCGTCGACCTCCCCCGCCGGGTGCGGGGCGGGCTGCCCGGTTTCCCCAACTTCCCCGAGGGCGAGCAGACGCTGAGCGGCAAGAACGCGCTGCTGCTGGCCCGGATCCGCAAGACCCTGCCGCGCGGCGACTTCGACCGCTCCTTCAACCACGGGGTGATCATGCAGGGCGCGCTCCGCCAGATCCAGAGCCGCGGCATCGCCGACCTGCCGGCGCTGCTGGCGATCCTCACGAAGTCGGCGCACACCTCGCTGTCGGCCGAGCAGCTCCTCACCCTCGGCGCGCTGGCTTACGAGCTGGACCCGGCCTCCGTGACGAACCTCGTCCTACCCGGCGGGGCCGGCAGCGTCGGGGCTGCCAGCGTCGTCTTCCTCAGCCGGTCGGGATCGGCGGCGGTGTGGGCCGACGTGGCGGACGGCGCGCTCGACGGCTGATACACACACCCACCAGCCCGCTGCCACCCTCCCAGCCAGCCCGCCGTCACCCTCCCAGCCGGCCCGCCCGGGCACACCCCCACCAACCCGCTGCCACCCTCCCAGCCAGCCCGCCGTCACCCTCCCAGCCAGCCCGCCCGGGACCCTTCCAGCCAGCCCGCCCGGGCACACCCCCACCAGCCCGCCGTCACACTCCCACCAGCCCGCCGTCACACTCCCACCAGCCCGCCCGGGACCCGGCGCTTCACCACGTCGACAGCGCCGAACGAGGCCAGCGACAGCGCCGCCACCAGCAGCCACTCCTGGACGCCGAGCGGCGCCGTGCTGAACAGCGTCTGGCCGACCGGCGTGTACACCACCGCCAAGTGCAGCGCCAGCGAGCCCAGCGCCCCGAACAGCAGCATCCGGTTGCCGGCGAGGCCGTGCCGCCAGCCGCTCGCCTCCGCGGCGTGCACGTTCAACGAGTGCAGGAGCTGGCCGGTGACCAGCGTCGTGAAGACCGTCGTCTGCACCACCTCCCACTCGTCGCCCAACACGTAATGGCCGCCGACGAGGGCGCCCAGCGCGGCGATGCCGAGGATCCCGCCGAACAGCACCAGCGAGAGCTGGCGGTGGGCGCTGAGCACGTTGCGCTCGGCGTCGGGCGGGTGATCCATGGCACGGACGGGCGGTGGGTCGAGGCCCAGCGCCAACGCCGGCAACCCGTCGGTGATCAGGTTGATCCACAGGAGCTGCACCGCGAGCAACGGCTCGCCCAGCCCCCCGAACACCACGAAGCCCACGAACATCAGCACGACCTCGCTGACGTTGGACGACAGCAGGAAGTAGACGACCTTCTTGAGGTTGGCGAAGATGCCGCGCCCCTCCTGGACCGCCGCCACGATCGTCGCGAAGTTGTCGTCGGCGAGCACCATGTCGGCGGCCTCCTTGGCGACCTCGGTGCCGCTGCCCATCGCCACCCCGATGTCGGCCGCCCGCAGCGCCGGCGCGTCGTTGACCCCGTCCCCGGTCATCGCCACGATGCCGCCGCGCGCCTGCCAGGCCTTGACGATCTTGACCTTGTCGACCGGGTCGACCCGGGCATACACCGCGTACCGGTCGACGTCGAGGTCGTCGGCGGCGAGAGCCGCCAGCTCCCCGCCGGGCATCGCTCCCTGCTCGCCCTCGAGGATGCCGACGTCCCGCGCCACCGCCTCGGCGGTCACCTGATGGTCGCCGGTCACCATCACCACCCGGATGCCGGCGGCCTGCGCCTGGCCCACCGACGCGGCCGCCTCGTCGCGCACTGCGTCGCTGATGCCGACGACGGCCACCAGCACCAGATCCTCCTCTGCGCCGGCCAGGTCCGCCGGCGGTGCGTCGAAGTCGCGATACGCGAACGCCAGGGTCCGCAAGCCCGCCCGCGCCAGGTCCTCGGCGATCGCCAGGGTCCGGTCGCGTCGCTCGGCCGCGAGCGGTACGGGCCCGCCCACGTCCAGGATCCGGCTGCTGCGCGCCGCGACCACCTCCGGCGCCCCCTTGAGCATGAGGCGGAAGCCGCCGGCGTGGTCGTGGAGGGTCGACATCCGTTTGCGCCGGCTGTCGAACGCCACCTCGTCGCGCCGCGGGAACGCGGCCCGCAGCGCGGTCGGGTCGGCACCGGCATCCTCGGCCGAGAGGAGCAGCGCGACCTCGGTCGGGTCGCCGAGGTAGCCGCCGGCCTCCTCGCGGCGGGCGTCGTTGGCGTTCACCGCGACCTCCAGGTACCGGGCGACGCGCGGATCGCTCGGCTCGGCGCCGGCCGGGGCGACCCGCGCCCCGCCGAGCACCATCTCGTGGACCCGCATCTCGTTGCGGGTGAGGGTGCCGGTCTTGTCGGTGCAGATCACCGTCGCCGAGCCCAGCGCCTCCACGGCGGGCAGGCGCCGGACGATCGCCCGGCGGGCCGCCATCCGCTGCACGCCGCGCGACAGCACGATCGTCACCACCGCCGGCAGGCCCTCGGGGATCGCGGCCACCGCCAGCGCGACCGCGATGAGGAACATCGACTCGGCGCTGTTGCCGCGGACGAACCCGGCGACGAACACCAGCCCCGCGGTGGCGAGCGCCAGCACGGCGAGGCGGCGACCGACCCGGTCGAGCTCGTGCTGGAGCGGGGTGGGGGGATCGTCCTCCCCCAGCAGCTCGGCGATGCGGCCCACCTCGGTGGCCAGGCCCGTGGCGGTGACCACCGCCCGGCCGCGGCCGCCGGTGACCGTGGTGCCGGCGAAGACCATCCCCGCCCGGTCACCGAGCTTGGCGGCCGCGGCCGCAGTGGCGACGGACTTGACCACCGGCAGCGACTCCCCGGTCAACGCCGCCTCGTCGAGCTCCAGCCGCACCGACGCCACCACCCGGGCGTCGGCGGCGACCCGGTCGCCGGCGGCCAGCACCACCACGTCGCCGGGCACGAGCTCGGCGCTCGGCACTTCCCGCTCACGCCCGGAGCGGAGCACCAGCGCCTCGGGGGCCGCCAGCTCCTGCAAGCGGGCCAGGGCATCCTCGGCGCGCGCCTCCTGCACGTACCCCAGCGCCGCGTTGAGCACCACGATGGCGGCGATCACCCCGGCGTCCACCCACTCCCCCAGCAGCCCACCCGACACCGCCGCCGCCACCAGCAGCAGCCAGATCAGCACGTCGCGGAACTGGTCGGCCAGCAGCGACAGCCGGGTGCGGCCGCGGCCCTCACCCAACTCGTTGCGGCCGTGCTCGGCGAGGCGGCGGGCCGCCTCCCGGTCAGCCAGGCCGGATTCGAGATCGACGCCGAGCCGTCCCGCCGCG
Organism: Acidimicrobiia bacterium; assembly: GCA_041619955.1. Classification (GTDB taxonomy): domain Bacteria; phylum Actinomycetota; class Acidimicrobiia; order Spongiisociales; family JAOTWH01; genus JBFJZV01. The sequence continues at coordinate 7,179 of JBFKDA010000046.1, forward strand.
TCGCCCACCTCCAGCGCGTGCCACGCGGTCGGCGCGGGCGCGGTCACGCCCCGGCGTCGGCCCGCGCTTCTGCGGCCACCTGGCGCCGTCGCAGGACGATCGAGTCGGCCAGCATCAGCGAGGGGAATGCGAGCACCAGCACCGACAGGGCCGCGCCGGCCACGGTGAAGCCGAGCACCGCGGCGTAGGCCGTGATGATCGCCACTGCCCAGATGCGACCACGCAGCCCGATCGCAGGGTGGGGCCGCAGCGCCACTGCGCCACCCGCGCCGTAGCCGGCGACGGCTGCCGCCACCGGGTGGAGAAACAGCAGCGGTGCGGCGATCGCCACCAGCCCGGACCCGCGCAGGATCGCCATCGCCGGCCGCGGGTGACGAGAGACCAGGGCGAGCACGGCGAGCGCCACCGGGATGAGCAGCAACCCCACGGTCAGCGGGGTGGTGATCGTGGCCGCGGCGACGTCCAGCCCGTCGGCCCGATCGGCGGCGGCGGCGAGCGCCACGAGCAGCGAGAGCGCCGAGAGGAGCTGCACCACCGTCGCCCCACCCACTGCGAGCCACAGCCGGGTGCGGCTGGGTGCGTCCGGGTCGGCGTCGACCGGCACGTCGGCCGGGCGGGCCCGGCGGGGCGACGCAGGCCGGCGGCGCGTCGGGGTGGGACGCGCCCTCGACTGCTTGGCGGGGGGCCGGCGCTTGCCGTGCTGGCGGGACATGGGCGCCAGCGTACCGGCGGCCCGGGGAGCGGTACGATCGCCGCCATGCCCGACGTCGCCGACCGCCTCCGGTTCGACCCCGCCGCCGGCACCGTGATCCGCGAGCCGCCCGGCGCCGGATACGGATGCTGGGCCGGCGGCCACAAGGTGTGGCACGACCGGGAGGCGGGCCTCTTCGCGCTGTTCTATCGGGAGCGCATGCCGCTCGAGCGGGGCCGGGGCGGGCGATGCGCCGTTGCACTGAGCGACGACGGCGTCACGTTCACCGACGTGTGGTCCGCGACCAAGGAGGAGCTGGCGGCGACGTCGATCGAGGTGGGGCACGCGGTGCGGGCGGGCGACGAGTGGCGCCTCTACGTGTCGTACGAGTACGCCGCCACTGGCGCCTGGCGGATCGACGTGCTGCGCGCCTCCCATCCGGAGCGGTTCGACGCGCAGTCCCGCCGCACGGTGTTGGCGCCAGGCGACTTCGGCCTGCCGTGGATCAAGGACCCCTGGCTGGCCGCCGGGGGCGACGGGTGGGACCTCTACGCGGCGGTGCCGGCCCGGACCGGCCCGCAGCGGATCAGGGACACGGTGCACGCCGCGCCGCTCGACGCCTCCGTGGTGGCCCGGTCGGACGACGGGCTGTACTTCCCGTCGATCAAGTATGCGTTCGAGCCGGCCGGTGACGACTCGTGGCACGGGCGCCGCGCCCGCCTCAACAGCGCCTTCCGCTGGCAGGACGGCTGGGTGGCCACGTGGGACGGCGGGCGCACCTTCTACGACAACTACGAGGAGTGGTGCGGGCTGGCATGGAGCGACGACCGCCGCAAGTTCACCCGGCTCGACACCGGTGGGCCGTGGGTGCGGTCGGAGCACGGCTCGGTCCGGTACGTGTACGGCCTCGTGGCCGGCGGCCGCGTGCACTTCTACTACGAGTACACCCGTGCCGACGGCAGCCACGACCTGCGTGTCGCCACCGTGCCCTGCCCCTGACGGGGCCGGGCCGGGGCGCCCCGGTGGGCCGTAGCATGCCGGGGACATGACACACGACCAGAACCTCACCGCGGCGCGGCCCACCTTCGTCACCCATCTCGAATGCGCGGCGACCGGGGAGCGCCACGACGCCGACACCCTCCACGGGCTCTCCCGCGCCGGGAAGCCGCTGCTGGTTCGGTACGACCTCGACGGCATCGGCGAGGCGGTGTCGCCCGTCGACCTGGCCGCCCGGCCCCCCGACCTGTGGCGCTACCGGGAGCTGCTGCCGGTGCGCCGGGCCGACAACGTCGTCTCGCTCGGCGAGACCGCCACGCCGCTGGTCGAGGTGCCCCGCTGGGCCGCGGCGGCCGGCGGCGGCGAGGTGCTCGTGAAGGACGAAGGCCGGCTGCCCACCGGGTCGTTCAAGGCGCGCGGCCTGGCGATGGCGGTGAGCATGGCGAAGGAGCTCGGCGTCACGCGGGTGGCGATGCCCACCAACGGCAACGCCGGTGCCGCGCTCGCCGCGTACGCCAGCAGGGCGGGAATGGAGTCCTACGTCTTCTGCCCGGCCGACACGCCCGAGGTCAACGTGCGCGAGATCGCCCTGCAGGGCGCCAAGGTGTGGCGGGTCAACGGGCTCATCGACGACTGCGGCAAGATCGTCGGCGCCGGCAAGGAGCCGATGGGCTGGTTCGACGTGTCGACGCTCAAGGAGCCGTACCGCATCGAGGGCAAGAAGACCATGGGCATCGAGCTGGCCGAGCAGCTCGGCTGGGAGGTGCCCGACGTCATCTTCTACCCCACCGGGGGCGGCACCGGGCTCATCGGCATGTGGAAGGCGTTCGCGGAGCTCGGCGAGCTGGGCTGGCTCGATGCCACGCGGCCCCGGATGGTCGCCGTGCAGGCCACCGGCTGCGCGCCGATGGTGCGGGCGTGGGAGGAGGGAGCCGACCACGCCCCCCGCTGGGAGGATGCCCACACGATCGCCAGCGGGATCCGGGTGCCGGCCGCGATCGGCGACTTCCTCATCCTCGCTGCGGTGCGGGAGAGCGACGGCTTCGCCATCGCCGTGCCCGACGACGAGATCGAAGCCGCCCAGCGCGAGGTGGCCGCCGCAGACGGGCTGCTGCTGTGCCCCGAGGGAGCCGCCACCGCCGCCGCCTACCGGCGGGCGCTCGCCTCCGGCCAGGTGTCGGCCGACGACCGGGTCGTGCTGTTCAACTGCGGCAACGGGCTGAAGTACCCGATGCCGCCGGCCGACCAGTCGCTCGACAAGTCGCAGCCGGTCGACTGGGCTGCGCTGGCAGCCTCCTGACGTGGCCGACGTGGTGATCTCGGAGTTCATCACCCCCGGCGCCATCGCCGATCTCGCCGCCGACTTCGACGTCGCCTACGACGAGGGGCTCCACGAGCGCCCGGCGGAGCTGGCCCGCGTGGTCGCACCGGCCAGGGCGCTGATCGTCCGCAACCGCACGCAGGTGACGCGTGAGCTGGTGGCGGGCGCGCCGTCGCTGGCCGTGGTCGGACGGCTGGGGGTGGGCCTGGACAACATCGACCTCGACGCGTGCCGGGAGCGCGGCGTGGCGGTGCGGCCTGCCACCGGCGCCAACGCGGTGGCGGTGGCCGAGTACGTCATCGCCGCCGCGCTGCTGCTCACCCGCCGGGCATTCGGCGCCACGGCCCGGGTGGCGGCCGGCGAGTGGCCCCGCGGCGAGCTGATGGGCAACGAGGTGGCCGGCCGCCGGCTGGGCCTCGTCGGCTTCGGCGGCATCGCCCGCGAGGTGGCGGCCCGGGCCCGGGGGCTGGGCATCGAGGTCGCCGCGTTCGACCCCTACCTCGGCGGCGACGTGCCCGACTGGGTGACCGTGTCGCCGAGCCTCGGCGAGCTGCTGCCCATCGCCGAGATGCTCAGCGTCCACGTGCCGCTGACCGACGAGACCCGGGGCCTGCTCGGGGCCCTCGAGCTCGCGGCGCTGCCCCCCGGCGCCGTCGTCATCAACACGGCCCGGGGGGGCATCGTCGACGAGCAGGCACTCGTCGCCGCGCTGCGGGCGGGGCGCCTGGGGGGCGCGGCGCTCGACGTGTTCGCAACCGAGCCGCTCGACGCCGCGGCCGGCGCACCGTTCGCCGGGGTGCCGAACCTGCTGCTGACCCCGCATATCGCCGGCGTCACCGAGGAGTCGTACGAGCGGGTGAGCGACGTGGTGGTGGCGGCCGTGCGGGAGGAGCTGGGGGCGTGACCGCGGTCACCTGCGTCGGCATCGCCACCCTCGACCTCGTGTTCGCCGTGGCCACCGCCCCGCCGGGGCCGGGGAAGTACCGGGCCCATGACCGGCGGGAGGTCGGCGGTGGGGTGGCGGCGAACGCGGCGGTGACCGCCGCCCGGCTCGGCGGCACGGCGCAGATGCTGGGCTGCGTCGGCGACGACGCCACCGGCGATGCGATCCTGGCCGGGCTGGCCGCCGAGGGCGTCGGCGTGGCCGGCATGCGGCGCAAGGCGGGGCTGGCGTCGCCGCTGTCGGTGGTGCTGGTCGACGGAGCCGGCGAGCGGACCGTCGTCAACCACGCCAGCCCCGACCTCTTCACCGGGCCGACGACCCCCGACGAGGTCGGCGGTGCCGACGCCGTCCTCGCCGACATGCGCTGGCCGCAGGGCGCGGTGCCGGCGCTGGCGGCCGCGCGCGCGGCCGGCGTCCCGGCGGTGCTGGACTGCGACCACGACCCGGCGGGCCACGAGGACGTGCTGCGGGCCGCCACCCATGTGGTGTTCGCCGGCCCCACGCTGGCCGCCCTCGCAGGCACGGCGGACCCCCACGGCGCGCTGCGGCGGTCCCGCAAGTACGTCGACGGGTGGGTCGCGGTCACCGCGGGCGACGAGGGCGTGTACTGGCTGGACGGCGACGAGCCTCGCCACCTGGCCGCGTTCCCGGTCGACGCAGTGGACACGCTGGGCGCCGGCGACGTGTTCCACGGGGCGTTCACGCTGCGGCTCGCCGAGGGAGCGGAGCTCGAGGAGGCGCTGCGGTTCGGGGCGGCGGCGGCGGCCGTCAAGTGCACACGGTTCGGCGGGCGGGCCGGCATCCCCACCCGCCCCGAGGTCGACGCGTTCCTGGCGGAGCGGCGCTGATGCGGATCGGCGCAGTCGCCGTGGCCCGGCCCACGTTCGACGTCCCGTATGCCGAGGAGATGGCGGCCGCGGCCTTCGCCGTGCTCGACGGCCTCGACGCGGAGGTCGTCGGCGGCCGGGAGGTGGCGCTCGACGACGACGGCGTGGCCCGGGCCGCGGCCGCGCTCGCGGGAGAGCGGCTCGACCTGGTGGTGGTGCTCCAGGCCAGCTTCACCGACTCGACGCTCGTCACCGGCGCAGTGGCGACCACGGACGCGCCCCTGCTGCTGTGGGCGTTCCCCGAGGAGCGCACCGGCGGCCGGCTGCGCCTCAACTCGCTGTGCGGGATCAACCTGGCGGGCTACGCGCTGACCCGCGCCGGACGCCCGTACCGCTACCTCTACGCCGCGCCGCGCGACGCCGTCGCCGCCGACGTGCTGGCAGGCGGCGCCCCGGCGCTGCCCGAGCCGCGGGTGCCGCCGGACGCCGGCTTGGCGCCCGATGCGCGCGGCCGCGCCGCCGTTGCGGCCGGCCGGCTGGCGTCGGCCCGGGTGGGCCTCATCGGCGATCACCCGATCGGGTTCGAGCCCTGCGCGTACGACCCGGCCGCCCTGGCCGGCCTCACCGGCGCCACGGTCGATCCGGTGCCGCTGGAGCGCCTGTTCCAGGCCGGACGGCAGGCGACCGACGCCGAGGTGGCCGAGGTGCGCAACCTCGTGGACGGCGCGCTGGCCGGGGTGGCCGAGGTCGACCAGGAGTCGCTGGCAGCGAGCCTGCGCCTCCACCTCGGTATGCGGCGGCTCGTCGACGACGGCGGCTGGTCGGGGGTGGCCACCCGCTGCTGGCCCGAGTGCTTCACGGAGTTCGGCGGCGCAGCCTGCGCACCGCATGCACTGCTCACCGAGGCGGGCACGCCCGGGTGCTGCGAGGCCGACGTCTACGGCAACGTCACCGCGCTCATGCTGCAGGCGCTGGCCGGCGGGGCGGCCTTCGTCGCCGACCTCGTCCACGTCGACCCGGATGACGGCACGCTGGTGATGTGGCACTGCGGGCTGGCGCCGCTGTCGATGGCGGGCTCGCCGCCCGCCGCCACCGTGCACTCCAACCGCCGCAAGCCGCTGCTGCACGAGTTCGTGCTGCGGCCGGGCCGGGTGACGGTCGCCCGGCTGAGCCAGGCCGGCGGCCGCCACGCCCTGGTGATCGGCGGCGGCGAGATGCTCGACCGCCCGCTGCCGTTCGGCGGCACCGCCGGCGTGCTGCGCAGCGACGCGCCGGCGGAAAGTGTGCTCGACGCGGTGATGGGCCACGGCCTCGAGCACCACTACGGCATCGCGTACGGCGACGTCCGGGACGAGCTGCGGGCGCTGGCGGCGCAGTGGCGGATCCCGGTGATCGACCTCGACGCCTGAGGGGCAGGCGAGCGGA
>JBFKDA010000047.1:0-13311 GCA_041619955.1 Acidimicrobiia bacterium
CCCACCGCAGCCGCCTCCGCCCGATGAATGGGGTGGCGACCAGATGCCACACAATGAGAGCGGCGCCCTCGAGCGCAGCCAGAACGCCTACACCGGGGCAGCGAGCGGTGCGACGCCCAAGCCGCCTGCTGTTCGTGTCCCGTCCCGCAGCCATGCTGCCCTCCTCGACATGCCATCGATCATCTTGCAACAGCGCAGGAACGTCTCCCAGGGCCAGAGGACCGCGGGAGGGCGCGGGATACTCGATCGCGGAACGTCCCACCGCCTACCAACACCATTGGTTCTCGCAGCCCCACAGATTCGCGACGCCAACCGTTCTGAATGTGGTCCATTACGGCCAAGGCTGACTCATCCGGCCGCACCTATCACCCGATCTCGCGCCATAACGCTCGCATCGGTCAGGGCGCCAGATTAGGCACCTCGGCGTGCGGCTGACCCCTACGAGACCACGCGCCAGCCGAACGCCTCGGCGAAGTCTGAGAAGCAGCGCGCGCAGACCCAGTGATAGTCAGCACCCTGCTCGTGTTTGGCCGTCGTGGCGTATCCCTCCGACAGGGTGTCTTCCCGTACGGCAAGCTCTCGGTGCGCTGTGCTGAATTCGGGATCGACGAACTTGGTCCAGCAGAACGAGCAGTGGTCGTGTTCCCAGGTCTCGCTGTAGGCGCGATAGCGCTTCCATTGAAGCTCGACACCTCGCAAGTACGCGTCCTGCCCTTGGAGCCGCCAATCCGACGATTCGGTCATCGCGGCAGCGTAACTCCACGTCACGAATGCGGCGGATCTCCGGGCCACGCCGATCACCAATTCTGGATCGAGAACGAGCATTCGGTCGAGTGCTCGGTATCGGCACCTCGGCGCGGATCGCGGAAGCGACTCGGTACCCCGATCAGCAATTCTGCATTTGGTACCGCACATGCCTGCAGCGCATCACGTGTGATACAGCATTGGGAGAGGAGGCTGCCCCAGACGTGGCTACTCCCAGATCTCCTCGCCCCCGTCGTCGACCTGGCCGGTCGGCTGGAGGCCGAGCTTGGCGGCGACCGCGTGGGAGGCGGTGTTGCCGAGGTGGATGTGGGCCGAGAACCGGGTGACGCCGCCCTCCGCGAGCCAGTCACGCATCGCTCGGGACGCCTCGGTCGCGTAACCCGCGTTCTGCCAGGGCGTGCCTACCACCCAGGCGAGGTCGGCGGCCCCGTGCCTCACCGTGGCCTGCACGTACCCGATGGGCGCGCCGTCGAGACGGACGATCCAGTTGTGCCAGTCCTCGTCGTGCCGAGGGCTGCCTGCGGACCGATGGCGATAGCGCTCCTGGAGTTGCGCCAGGCTGGGCGGTTCGCCACCGGTGAACGTATAGAGGTACCGGTCGGAGAGAACCTCGACCATCACGGCGGCGTCTGCGACGTCGAGAGGCGTCAGCGTCAGCCGCTCACTGTTCAGCGGATCGGTCGAAGCCACCTCAGCCGCCGGGCGGCGCCACCAGGAGGTCGTCGAGCGTCGCGGCGATCTCCTCGTCCCCGGCAACCTTGCGCAGGTAGCCGTGCGGCCCGTCCGCGCCGTGCTGCCACTGGGTGCTGCCGCCCGGGCCGACGACGTTGCGGCCGGTGCACACCTCGAACACGCCAGCCGTGCCGCGCACTGCGGCGAGCACGGCGGTGAGGTCGAAGCTCCACACCTGTGCGTCGCCGGCGGTGAGCCGGTAGGCCTCGCGCACGGGGTTCTCCGGCGGCGTCAGCGTCTGCAACGCGGCGCCGGTCAGGATGCCTTCGCCGACCTGGAACCCGCTGAAGACCGCCGGCCCGGGCCAGCCGGCCACGGCGCTGAGCGCGGCGGGGGCGTCCTGTGCGAGGTTGAACTCGGCGCCTTCGGCGTGCTCGGCCGAGTCGGGGTAGTAACCGCCCATCGCGACCCACCGCTTCACCTTGGCCGCCACCAGCTCCTCGCCGGTGAGCGCGCTGTGCTGGTCGGGCGGTGACGCCAGCAGGCCGGCGAGGTTGGTGAAGAAGCCGACGCTGGCGATCGTCACGGAGCCGTCGGGCTCGCCGGCGAGGATCTGGCGGTACAGGTCGACCGCTTCGGCCGGGGTCTCCAGGTCGTTCGGGAAGTTGCCGGCGACCTCGGCGGTGTAGGGCGACGGGCCTGACGGAGCCGGCCCGGAGACCGCGCCGATCGGCAGGTCGGGCCGGCCGTAGTAGGTGTTGACGGCATCGATGGTTCGCGCCGCGGCATCGTCGCCACCGGCCGACGTCATCACCGCCAGGATCTCGACCTCGCCCCTGTCGGCGAGCGCGTGCAGCATCGCGAGCGCGCCCAGGTCGTCGATCCCCAGGCCGACGGCGGTGTCGAGGATCACCCGCACCCCCTCGCCGTCGTCCGGGAGGAACCCGGTACCCGGCCCGCAGATCGGCTCGCCGGTTCCCGGCGGCGCCAACGTGGTGGTGGTCTCCGGCGGGAGCGTTGTAGTCGGTGGCAGCGTGGTGCCCGGCACGGTCGTGCCCGGTAGCGTCGTCCCGATGAGGGTGGTCGGCGGCGGCACGACCGGCGGCTGCGTGCCGCCCGTCGTCGACTCGGGGCCGGTGGGGCCGGCCGCCGGATCGGTGCCCGAGCCGCCGCCACCCGACGTCGCCAGGGCGACCCCCACCACGATGGCCACCACCGCCACCAAGCCGCCCAGCAGCGCGAGCAGCATGCCGCGCCGGCCGCCGCCGCCTTCGTCGTGCGGCACGACGTCGACCGGCGGATGATCGGGCACCACCACCCTGGTGTCGGTCTCGGCCTCGTTGCCGACCACGGGCGGAGGCTCCGTCTTCCCGCCTCCGGTGCCGATGCCGCTGATCGGCTCCACGACCATCGTCTCGGCGGTCCTGTCCGCCGCCAGCATCAGCTCGGTGACCGGCTGGCCGTGGGCTCGCTGTACCGCCTGGAGCCGCCGGCCGAGCTCGAGCGCCGACTGGGGCCGGTCGGCCGGGTCCTTGGCCAACGTCGATTCGAGGAGCGCGGCGAGGTCGTCGGGCACGCCGTGCTGGCGGAGGTCGGGGGGCGGCTCCGTCTGGATCCGCATGAGGAGCGGCAGCAGCGACTCGTCGGTGTCGCGCACGAACGCCGCCTGGCCGAGCAGCATGGCGTACGCCGTGGAGCCGAGCGAGTAGACGTCGGCGGCGACCGAGGGCCGGTCCCCGTTGAGCACCTCGGGCGAGGCGTGGGCGACGCTGGCGGTGATCACCCCGCTGCGGGTCTCCGGGCCGCCGGCGATGCGGGCGATGCCGAAGTCGCTGAGCTGGGCGCCGTACTGGGAGAGGAGCACGTTCGCCGGCTTGATGTCGCGATGGATGATGTCGCTGCGGTGTGCGGTCTCGAGCGCACCCGCGAGCCGGATCAGGATCGCCACCGTGTCGGGCCACGACAGCGGGCCCCGCTCCCGGAGCCGGTCGGCCAGCGTGCCCTCCTCGATGAAGGCCATGATCAAGTACGGGCGGCCCTCGCGGGTGAAGCCCGCCGCGTGCACGGTGACGATCCCCGGGTGCTCGGACAGGATGCCGAGTGCGTGGCATTCCCGCTCGAAGCGCTGCCGGCCGTGCTCGTCCAACTCGGCCGCGGTGAGCAACTTGACCGCCACCGTGCGCCGAAACGCCGGCTGGTGGGCCCGATAGACGGTGGCGAAGGCGCCGCGCCCGACGGGCGTGGCGTCCTCCAAACCCGGAATGCCGAGATCCATGCCACCCCTCACCGGTGGGAGACGACGCGGCTGTACCCCCAGCCGGCCACCACCCTACCCCGCGGGAGGAGCCGCCAGCAGACCGTCGATGACGGCCGCGACGTCGTCGGCGGGAACCACCGTCCGCAGGTAGCCGTGCGGCCCGGCCGCGTCGTGGCTCCACCGATTGCTGCCCCCGGGGCCGATGACGTTGCGTCCGGCACACACCTCGAAGACGCCCGCGGCCCCGCGCACCGCGGCGAGGACCGCTGTGAGGTCCCAGCTCCTGTGGTCCGCCCCGCCGTTGAACAGCCGGTACGCCTCGCGGACGGGGTTCTCCGGCGGCGTGGCGGTCTGGAGGATCGCACCCGTGAGCACGACGCTGCCGATCTCCCAGCCGCTGAAGAGCGCAGGTGTTGGCCACCCCGCCACGGTGGTGAGTGTGGCCGTGACGTCCAGCGCGAAGTTGAACTCGGCGCCGGTGGGGTGCTCGGCGGAATCCGGGTAGAAGCCTCCCATCGCAACCCAGAGCCGGACCTTGGACGCCACCAGCTCCCGCCCCGTCAGGCTGCTGTGCCGGTCGGGAGGGGAGGCGAGCAACGCGGCGAGGTTGGTGAGGTAGCCGACGCTCACGATCGTCACCGAGCCGTCGGGCTCGCCGGCCAGGAGCTGGCGGTACAGGTCGACTGCCGGGGCCGGCTCGGCGGCGTCGTTCGGGAACCGGGCCGCCAGCTCGGCCGTGTAGCTGGAGCCGAACGCCGGCGCCGGCCCCGCCACCACGCCGACCGGCACTCCCGGGCGCCCGTAGTAGGTGTTGATCGCGTCGATGGCCAGGTGCGACGGGTCGGGCCCGGCATCCGACACCATCACCGCCAGGATCTCGGCCTCGCCGGCGTCGGCCAGGGCGTGCAGCACCGCGAGCGCGCCGGCGTCGTCGACGTCCGACGCGAAGTCCGTGTCGAGGATCACCCGCACCCGCTCTCCCGGCACGGGCAGCAACGCAGCGGGCCCCGGCCCGCACATCGGCTCGCCCGGGGCCGCCGGCCGGCTGGTGGTGGCATCGGTGGTCGTCGTGGTGGTGGCTGCCGTCGTCGTGGTGACGCTGGTGGTCGTCGTCGGTGGCACCGCGGGCGAGGGGGGCGGCGTCGCAGCGGGGGTCGGGGGCGGGACCGCGGTGGCGCTGGGCGGCGTCGCCGCCTCGGTGCCGCCGGTGGACCGGTCGTCGCCGGAGCAGGCCGCCGCCACGAGGGCGAGCACCACCAAGATCGCGGCCCGGCCGATGCCGGCTGGTGAGACATCTCGCATCGGCGAGCAGTCTGCCAGCCTGCCGGGAATCAGCGTCGCGCCTAGAGTCCCGCCACATGGCACGCTCCGTCGCGGTCGACCGTACCGTCGGTCGGGACGAGCTCCTCGAGTTCGTCCGGCCCCGCCACCACGGGATTCTCGCCACCACCCGTCGAGACGGCCGGTCGCAGCTCTCCCCGGTGACGATGGGCCTCGACGGCGCCGATCGCATCGTCGTCGCCAGCTACCCCGAGCGGGCCAAGAGCCGAAACGCGCGGCGCGATCCACGCGCCGCGATGTGCGTTCTCTCGGACGACTTCGGGGGCGAGTGGGTGCAGGTCTACGGCCGCGCCGAGGTGCTCGACTTGCCGGACGCGCTGGAGCCGCTGGTGGAGTACTACCGGGTCATCGCCGGCGAGCACCCCAACTGGGACGAGTACCGCCAGGCGATGCGCGACCAGGGAAAGGTGCTCATCCGCCTCGTGATCGGCGACTGGGGCCCGATCTCGCGCGGCGGCTTCCCGGCCCGGCTCGCCGGCGACGGCTGAGCGCCCGACCCCGGTCTACCCGGTCGCCTCGGCGATGACGTCGGCGATGAACTGCTGCGAGTGTGCGATGTCGACCCGGTAGTAGAAGCCCATCGACGCGCACGTGGTGTCACCCCACGACGTCACGCCGACGACGACCTCATCGCCACCGACGTTGCGCAGGATCGGCCCGCCCGAGTCGCCGAAGCAGGTGCCCTCGTCGCCCTTCGACTGGTTCTGCGACACCCGCAGCCAGGCGTCGTGGAGGTTCTGGAACGCGCTCTGGGCGAACTGGCGGCGGTCGAGGTACTCGATGTTCCACGGCGGTGGGTCCGCGAAGCTGCCGCCGTAGCCCACCACGGTGAACCGCTCCCGGTTGACGCCGTTACGCCGCCCGTTCGACCCGCGCAGGTCCTCCAGCGCTCCACTGCCGGCGTACGCCATCGGCGTGACGCCGGCGACGGGCTCCGCCAGGATGATCGCCGCGATGTCGTGCGGGTCGGACGTCGGCCCCCAGTTGTACAGCGGGCTGTTCACCACCCGAACGATGTCGAGGCAGGTGTCGCAGCGGGTCGCCGTCGGCGGCGGGTCGAAGTCCGAGGGGTCGGCGTCGAAACTGACCCAGACGTGCGCGTCGGCGCCGGGGCCCGGCAGCGGCACGCCGTCGGCGTCGGTGAGCCCGTCCTCGACCAGGCCCTCGGCGCAGTGCCCGGCAGTGAGGAACACCAGCGGGTGGATGAGCGTGCCACTGCAGTAGATGCCCAGCCCGAACTCGGGCACGCCGATCACGCGCCAGTCGATCATGATCGCCCCGACGGCCGGGTACTCGCCTGTGGTGTCGAACACGCCCCAGGTGATCGCGCTCGCCGGCGGCGCACCGCCGACCACCAGCCCCACCACCATCGCCGCGGCCAGCAACCGTCCGAATCGCCTTCGCATGAGAACCCACTGGCTCGCCCGTCGTTGCGACCATTCTCGCACCGATCGGCCCACCGCGGAAGATGCGAACCTGGCCGGTCAGCGTTGCGCGGCAGCGACCCCTGGGGCAGCCACCGGCCGGAGCTCGACCCGCTCGCGGCACTCGGGCGAGCAGTACCGGTGGCCGAGCAGCCACGCCCGGAAGCCGACGCTCCCCCGACCGTCGATCAGGCGTCCGCACTCAGGTGCGTCGCACGATCGCCCCAGCGACCAGTGCTCCACGGCGACGTCGTGGTACCGCATGGTGTCCGACTATCCCACACGACCCGCCCGGACCCGGGGATTTCCCGACCGACCCACGCCGCCTGCCCCGATACCCTGAAGCTGGAACCAACCGAGCGAGGGAGGTCATCCCATGCGAGCGCGCTGGCTGATCGGCCTGGCGGCCGCGGCGGCCGTGCTCGTCTCCGTCGGTGGAGCGACGCTGCTGCTGCGCGGCGACCAGCCCACCGGCGACGGGACCCGGGCGACCATCGCCGAGCGGGCGACGACCACGACGACGGCCGGCGTGGCGCCGGCGGCCGGTACGTCGATCGCGTGGGAGCGCGTCGCCCTGCCCGACGCCGCGCACCTCGAAGCGATCCTCGCCGTCGCGGACGGATTCGTCGCGTTCGGCAACTCCGACCAGGGCCTGCGCGGCTGGGCCTCGGCCGACGGGCTCTCCTGGGAAGCGATCGAGGTGACCGGCGACCTGCCGCCACAGGCCTGGTTGCGCGACTTCGCGTGGACCGGCGACCGCATCGTGGCGCACGGCGAGGGCTTCGGCGAGCGCCCGATCCAGTTCGTCGCCTGGTCACCCGACGGCAGGACGTGGGCGTCGGCCGAGCTCGAGTTCCCGGCGCCTCGCTACGACGACCCGTTCATCACCGAGTTCCCGCAGCTCGAGCGGCTGGCCGCCGGGCCGGCGGGCGCCGTGGCCTTCGGGGTGGTCCACGCCGACTTCAACATCGACTCGCTCATCGCGCCGCACCTTCCCGACGACCTCGACGGGATCGGCATGGGCGTCGGGGTCGGGGGCCCCGGCGGCGGCGAGGTGGAGGTGACGGACCGCGACGGCAACGTGATCTTCCAGTCGACGCTCGCCGACCTCGGCGTGCCGCCCGAGACGCTCGCCGTGTTCGACGGAAGGCCGCCGACCTCCCACGTGGCGTGGTGGTCGCCCGACCTGACCACTTGGGAGCGCATCGACGACGCGTTCGGCGAGGACGTCTACCTGCAGGTGGTCGCAGCCGTGGAGTCGCGGTTCGTCGTCCTGGGCGACGGCCCCGATGGCCAGTGGGCCTGGGCGTCGGCCGACGGGGAGACGTGGGAGCGCACCGGGACGTCGCTTGACCGCGCCGGGCACCTCACCCGGGTGGTCGCGGCGCCCGGCGGCCTGATCGCCGCCGGCGCCGGGCCCGCCGGTCCGGGGATGTGGCGGAGCGCCGACGGCATCACCTGGACGGAGATCTCGACCGGCCCTGCGTTCGCCGATCCCGAGGGCACCGAGTTCGGCTTCACGAACGTCGCCGTGGGGGGGGCGGGCTACCTCGCCCTCGGGGAGGGCTACCCCGAGTACCCCGTGCCGGACGTCCCGCCGGTGACGGTCGAGCACGACGGCAAGGCGATCACCTTCACCCAGGCGGCCGATTCCGCCACCACCAGCGTCTCCGACCTGGCGACCGGGGAAGAGCTGATCACCGTCGTCTTCCGCTACGACGACCCCGCGCCGCCCGCGGCGATCGTGGAAGGCCCCGATACCCTCACGATCGTCGACCCGGAGACGGGCGAGACGATCGTCGCCGTCCCGCAGCAGCTCGTCACCGCCGCGTTCGCCGCGGCGTTCGACGAGATCGACGCCCCACCGGAGCCGGAGTTCGTGACGCCGCTGATGGCGTTGTGGTACTCGGCCGACGGGGCGGACTGGAGGCGCTGGACGTTCGAGGAGGCGCTGGGGACCGACGGGTACCCGCTGGCCGCAGCGGTGGGCGACGACCGGCTGGTGCTGGCGATCCGGCCCCATCCCGGCGTGGGGGCAGAACCGACCGAGGAGCAGTTGGGCGCGCCGCAGCCGGCCCACATCTTCGTCGGGGTGGTCGGCGGCTCGTAGGCTCAACGACGCAGGTCGCGCGGCCCGCCGTAGTCGGCGAACGCTGCCAGCACGTCCGCCATCTCGGCGTCGCTCAGCAGCACGGGCTCCCCGACCTGGAGCGCGCGGGCATACATCTCGGCGAGTGCCTCGATCTCGACCGCCACCGCCAGCGCGGCATCGAGGTCGGCGCCGACGGCGAGGATGCCGTGGTTGGCCAGGAGGCAGCCTTGGCGCCCGGTCAGCGCGGCCACGGCAAGGTCGGACAGCTCCTGCGTCCCGTACCGTGCGTACGGCGCGCAGCGGACGTCGGTCCCGCCCAGCGCGGCCACCATGTAGTGGAAGGGCGGGATCGCCCGCCGCAGGCATGCCAGCGACGTGGCGAACGGCGGGTGGGCGTGCAGCACGGCCCCGACCTCGTGGCGGGCCGCCAGCACGTCGCGGTGCATCCGCCACTCCGAGGACGGCCTGCGGCGGCTGCCGGTCGACCGGCCATCCGCGCCGACGTGCACCGCGTCCTCCGGTCCCATCCGGTCGTACGGCACCGCGGACGGCGTCACCAGGAACCCGTCGCCGACCCGGACACTGACGTTCCCCGAGGTCCCGCGGCTGAGCCCCAGCTCGACCATCCGCCGCGCGGTCGCAACCAGTGCCAGGCGCGGGCCGCGGCTCACTGCGGGAACAGCGACCGCAGGCCACGCTCGCTGGCCTCGCACACGCCCCGCTCGGTCACGAGCCCGGACACCAGCCGGGCCGGGGTCACGTCGAACGCCGGGTTGGCGACCGGGCTGGTGGGCGGGGTGACGTGCACGGTGACCACCTCGCCGGCATCGGTGCGCCCCCGGACCGCGGCGACCTCGTCGGCGGCCCGCTCCTCGATCGGTACCTCGGCACCGTCCCGCAGTGACCAGTCGATGGTCGGCGACGGCAGCGCCACGTAGAACGGCACGCCGTTGTCCCGCGCCGCGAGCGCCTTCTGGTATGTGCCGATCTTGTTGCAGACGTCGCCGGTGGCGGTGGTCCGGTCGCTGCCGACCAGCACCAGGTCGACGCGGCCGCGCTGCATGACGTGGCCGGCGGCGCTGTCGACGATCACGGTGTGGGGAACGCCCGCCCGGCCCAGCTCCCACGCGGTGAGCCCGGCACCCTGGTTGCGGGGGCGGGTCTCGCCCACCCACACGTGCAGCGGGATCCCCGCCTCGTGGGCCTTGTAGATCGGTGCCGTAGCGGTGCCCCAGCCGACCGTGGCGAGCCACCCGGCGTTGCAGTGGGTGAGCACGTTGACCGGCCCGTCGCCGGCCGCCCGGCGGATGAGGTCGAGCCCGTGGTCGCCGATCGCCGAGTTGATCGCCTCGTCCTCGTCGCAGACGGAGGCGGCGAGCGCGTACGCCGCCTCCGCGCGGTCCTCGGGGCGCAGCGGCGCCAGCTCGTTCGTCACCCGGTCGAGCGCCCACTGCAGGTTGACGGCGGTGGGCCGAGTGCGAGCCAGCACGTCCCGGGCGGCGGCCAGGCCACCGTCGGAGGGGTCGTCGCGCATCGCCAACGCCAGCCCGTACGCGGCGGTGGCCCCGATCAGCGGAGCGCCCCGCACCACCATGCGGGAGATGGCGTCGGCTGCGTCGGCCACCGATCGCAGCCGCGCCACTGCGAACTCGTGGGGGAGGCGGGTCTGGTCGATCACCTCGACGTCGCCGTCGCCGGCGTGCCAGATGGTGCGGGTGGGTCGATCGCTCATGGCGGCCCGATGCTACGGCTCGAGGCACGGCCTCAAGGCGAGGCCGCCTCGACGGCACGGCCTCGAGGCGAGGCCGCCTCGATCGCACTGCCTCAAGGCAGCGAGGCGTCCCAGTCGATCGCCACTGCTCGCTGCTCGTCGGCCCGGTCGACCGCCACCTGCACCTCCAGGCCCGGGCCGACCCGCCCGATCAGCCGGTCGGGCACCCGGTGCCCGACGCGCACCGGGTAGGGGGAGCGGCCCGGCAGCTTGACGTCCATCTCGATCAAGTACAGCCGGTCGTCGGCCAGCTCCGGGTCGTCGACGTCGAACCCGAGGTCGCCGATCTCCCCGGCGTCGGTGACGGAGGTGAGCACGGCGGTCCCCCGCCTGCCCTTGCGGAGCAGCTCGTCGGCGCGCTTCATCTGCCCGGGTTGCACCCCGGCGGCCTGGAGCTGCTGCGGCTGGTCAGGCGCCTGCGACTGCGCCTGCTGCGGCAGCTCGCTCCAGTCGATCACGACCTTCGACGGGTGGTCGCGAGCAACCTTCACCGCCACCGTCATCCCGGGTAGGACGGCGCCGACCAGCATGCGCGGGACGAGCTGCTGCATCTCGACCGTGCCGGCCGGCACCCCCTCGACCTCGAGGTCGAGCTCGAAGCCCAGCACCGGCTGCTGGTTGATGGTCACCCCGGTCTCCCACATCCGCTTCACGACGCCCCTCCCCGGGCGGCCGTCCCGCAGCGTCTCCCCGCCCGAGAACACGACGTTGCCAAGCCGGCGCCCGACACGGAAGAACACGAGGCCGACGATGAGGAGGGAGAGCCCGGCCGGCAGCAGCCCGAGACGCTCGGAGCCGTCGACGAACAGCATGGCCCCCAGGAGCACGGCGCCGGCGACCGCGACCACCGCCCCCACCCCTGCGAAGATCTTGTCGATCGCGACGCCTCCCCGGCCGTTCCGCCGGGAACGCTACACCCAGGTGTCGCCGACCGCCCGGCCTGTGCCCGTGGGGAGTCCCGCCGAAGGCGGGGATAGGGATCGGGTGTTCGGGGCCGCAGCACGCGGCCGTCCCGCGGGGCTGCCCACAGCCCCCCGGCCTTCGGCCGGGGTACTTCCCCCGCAAGCGGGGGAAGAGTGCGCGATCCGAGCTTCTTGGGGCAATGTCGCCCAGTGCCCCACGATGGGGCAATGTCGCCCAGTGCCCCACGATGGGGCAATATGGGCCCCATGCCCAACGCGCAGCCCCACCGCCAGTGGTCGGTGGTCTACACGCGTGGCGACGGATGTCGCGAGCTGGGGACCGTGCTCGGCGGCGACTACGCCGTGCCGGCCGGCGCCAACCTCGCGCAGGCGTGCATCGAAGCCAGAGCGGCACTGCTGGTGGCGCGCCGGCTGTCGGCGCTCGACCTCGTCCCGGTGGCGGTGCCCCACGACTTCGACCCTGCCAGCGTCGAAGGCGTGGTCGCTGCGGTCGGTGGCGGGCCGCACTCGCGCCTGGCGGCGACGGTCGGGGCGCGCGCCGCCGACCAGCTCGACGTGCCCGCCCGCCTGGTGTGCGTCTACTCGGACCCGGCCGACAAGGCGCGCGCCGAGGAGGCCCTCGCGGACGCGGCGGCCGGTGCCCGGGGCGCCGACGCCGAGGCGGTCCAGGCGTCGAACCCCGCCCAGGTGGTCGACGAGCTGCCCAGGGGAACGCTGCTCGTCGTCGGTGCGCCGGGGGGCAACTTCTTCCAACGCAACTTCTTCGGGCCAGGCGTCCGCCTCCAGCACCGGGCGCAGTCGGGGTCGATCCTCGTGCGAGACGCCCCACCCCGCGCCTTCGCCCGCATGCGACCGCCCGCGTGGGTGGCACCCGAGATGTCGGCGGCCGATGCCCTGGCCGTGATCGGCGAGTCGACCCTCCCGGTCGTGTCGGGCGGGCTGGTGGTGGGGCTGGTGCTCGACGACATGCTCGCCACGGCCGCTGCCGACGCGACCGTGGCGGACGTCATGATCGACCCCGTCACGGTGCAGGTCACCGACGCCATCAGCGACCTGCCCACCGTCCCCGTGCTCGCCGCGGGCGCCGCCCTGCCCGTCGTGAACGGGAAGGGCCGCCTACTGGGGCTCGTCGACCCCGACCCGCCCGTCGAGGATTCCGCGGTCTGAGGCGGGCCCTGCGGTACATTTGCGCCCGATGACCCATCCGTCCCCGGTTCGCACCGCGCTCACGCTCACCCTCGCCATCGCGACCGTCGCCGCGCTGAGCGTGGCGGTGGCCGCGTGGCAGGGCCCCTCGGCAGCCGCCGCGACGCCGGAGGGACGCGACAGTGTCGGGCTCGTGGACACGGCCCAGGGCGTGTGGCACCTCCGCGACGTCGCCGGCGACGTCAAGTTCTTCTTCTTCGGCAACCCGGGGGACACGCCGTTCATGGGCGACTGGGACTGCGACGGCATCGACACGCCCGGCTTGTTCCGCCGCTCGACCGGGCTGGTGTACCTGCGCAACGCCAACAGCCAGGGCCTCGCCGACCGCCGCTTCTTCTTCGGCAACCCGGGTGACGTGCCGGTGGCGGGCGACTTCGACGGCGACGGCTGCGACAGCGTCTCGATCTACCGGCCGGGCGAGGGCAAGTTCTACGTGATCAACCGGTTGGGCGCCGACGGAAGGGGGCTCGGCGCCGCCGACGCGGACTTCTTCTTCGGCAACCTCGGCGACGCACCGATCGCGGGCGACTGGGACGGCGACGGAGACGACACCGTGGGCCTGTTCCGGGCCAGCACCGCGCTCGTGTACCTGCGCAACGCGCTCACCCCCGGCCCCGCCGACGTGTCGTTCATCTTCGGCGACCCCGGTGACCGCCACGTCGCCGGGGACTGGGACGGCGACGGCGTCGACTCACCGGCGGTGTTCCGCCCCGCCACGATGCGGTATTTCCTCAAGAACTCCAACGGCTTCGGCCCGGCCGACGCCGAGTTCTTCTTCGGTCAGCCGGCCTGGCTGCCGGTGGCCGGCGACTTCGGCGACCTGGAGCCGACGCCGCCGACCACCACCACGCTGGCACCGG
>JBFKDA010000048.1:0-13132 GCA_041619955.1 Acidimicrobiia bacterium
CAACGTCACCGTCACCGACGACCAGGGCGTCACCCCGACCTACCAGTCGGGCGACACCAACACCGACGGCCTCCTCGACGTCGGCGAAACCTGGACGTACCAAGCCACCGGCACCGCCACCACCGGCCAATACGCCAACCTCGGCACGGCCTCCGGTGACCTGGCCGCAAATGCGACCGACCCGTCGCACTACTTCGGGACCGCCGCCGGGCTCGCCATCGAAGTCGCGACCAACGGCTCGGACGCCGACACCCCCACCGGACCGGTCATCACCACCGGCGACCCCGTCACCTGGACCTACGCCGTGACGAACACCGGCAACCAGCCGATCGCCAACGTCACCGTCACCGACGACCAGGGCGTCACCCCGACCCACCTCTCCGGCGACACCAACGCCAACGGCCTCCTCGACGTCGGCGAAACCTGGACGTACGAAGCCACCGGCACCGCCACCACCGGCCAGTACGCCAACATCGGCACTGCCACCGGCGACGGAGTCGCCGCAACCGACCCCTCGCACTACCTGGGCACGATCGCCACGACGAGCACCGTCACCGGTGTGGTGTGGCTGGACGCGAACGCCGACGGGCACCGCTCGCCCGACGAGCAGCAGACGATCGCCGATGTCGCCGTCACGCTGCACCGGGGTGACGGGACGACCGCCGGCTCAACCACCACAGCATCCGACGGGACCTACACGTTCACTGGCCTCACACCCGGCGACTACTTCGTGACGTTCGCCACGCCGCCGAGCCATGCGCTCAGCCCGCAAGGGCCCGACTCGCATCCGGATCCGACGACAGGAACGACGACCCCAGCCAACCTCCCGGCGATGCAGCTGGACGCAGGAATGTGGCAGCCGGCCACGGTCACGGGCGTGATCAGCCTCGACTTGGACGGATCCGGTCACCGGTCGCCCGACGAGCCGGGGCTCGGTGGCAGCACCGTCCATCTCCTCGACACCAACGGCGCCACCGTGGCCACCACGACGACGGCCGTGGACGGCTTCTACGCCTTCGAGGACCTGACGCCCGGCAGCTACGTCGTCGCCGTCGACGAGCTCAGCCTCCCGGCCGGGCTACGGCCGTCGCACGACGCTGACGGCCCTGGCGCAGCGCCCGACGGCTCGGCTGCCGTCACCCTCGTCTCCGGCGGCGCCGAGCAGCTCGATTTCGGCTACGTGGGTGCGGCGGTCGTCGGCGACACCGTATGGGTCGACACCAACGGCAACGGCGTCCAGGACCCGGTCGGTGGCCAGCTCGAGCCCGGCGTCGAAGGCGTCGTAATAACGGTGACCTGGTCGGGGCCCGACCAGATGCTCGGGACCCCCGACGACGTCACGATGCCCCAAGCAATCACCGACGCCGAGGGCCACTACCTGGTGCGCTTCGTCCCGGCCGGCCCTGCGCTCGTCGAGGTCGCCAACCCGCCGGGGTTCGCGCCGGCAGGACCGGAGAGCTACGGCCTGGTCCTCCCCGCGGAACCCGAGATCGGGGTGGCCAACACCGCGCTGTTCGCCGACTTCGCCCTCCGGCCGGCTTCCGCAGCCGGTGCGCCCGTTCCTGCCCAGGCGGCACCGCCGGAGACACTGCCGCGCACCGGATCGCCGACGGCAGAGGTGACCCGCACGGCGGTGATCCTGCTCCTCGCCGGGGGATTCCTCCTGGTGGCCGCCCGGCGGCGCACGGAGGAGCGCTAGCTCCAGCGGTCGCGGTGCTTCACTTCCACACCGCCGAACACCGCCAGCGCGTTGACGCGCAGCACCAGGTTCGCGGTCCCGGCGTCGACATGGCGGGTGGTGTCGTCCCAGCCGCCGAACAAGGGCAGGCCGCGGATGACCACCGCCCATCCGTCGGGCACCACCACGTCCGCGCCTCCCAGCACCACGGTGACGCTCAGGTCGGCGCCCGAGGCCACCGGGACGGCGGCGGTGAGGTCGAGGTCGAGGTGACCGAAGAACGCCGCCGCCCACCCGCCCTCGAATCGAGCAGCCGCCGACACCACCCGCCGCGACCCGAATGCCGCCATCGCGCCGACCCGTGCGCCGGCCACGATCGGCTCGCCTCGGAACCGCAGCCCGAGCGCGACCCACAGGCCTCCCCCAACCAGCACCACCGGCGGCACGAGGTCGCCCGCCCCGCCGAGGACACCTGTCGTCGACCCGAGCAGCGCCAATCCCGCGAGCACGATGCCGACGCCAGCCGGTGTCGCCTTCCGGTCGCTCGAGAGCTGCAGCGCCCCGAGACCGACCACGAGGACGGGCCAGCCCCGCAGCACCACTTCACCGGCGCCGGCGAGGCTGAGGAGCGCCAGCGTCCCGACGCCGACGAGCAGCCCGCCAACCAGGATGCGGCCGGCGTTCACCCGCGTCAGCCGAGCAGGCGGCGGAGGCTGCGGCTGAGCCGGCGCGGCACCATCTCGGAACCCCACACGACCAAGGAGTCGATCGCCTCGAGCGTCGCAGGGTCGCCGTCCCAGTGCTCGGCGGCGATCTCGCGGCCGGCGCCGTCCATCAGCACCCGCAGCGCCATCGCCACCACCAGCAGGTCGTCCGCCTGGCCCAGCCCGGGGATGGCGTCGGGGATGAGGTCGACGGGGACCACGACGTAGGCCAGCGCCGCCCCGGCCACCAGGCGCCGCCGCATGGGTACTCGCGGGTCCCGGACGAGGCGGTAGGCCAGCTTCAGCAGGTCCCCGAGCACGCCGAGCAGCTCGCGCGCCCGCCGGCCCGCTTCGCGGCTCGACAGCGGTCGCGCCGCCGGGGCGGGCTCGGTCGGGATGCGGTCTGGCAGCATGTCGCCCATCGCAGTGGATGCTAGGGCCACTCCGCTCAATCCTCCTGCCGGGCCCTGCTCCACCTGCCGGGCTCGCCCCGTCGGGTACGGAACCAGCCCTCCCCCGCGGCACGCTCCGGCGACGACTGGAGGCCGACTCCCGACCGCTCGGCCAGTCGCCGCGTTCGCTCCCGGAGCCGGAACCGGAAACTCTCCTGGCGCCATGCGATGAGGCCCGCCCCGACGATCCCGGCGTCCGCCCCGAACTCCGAGGGCAGGATCGGCGTGGTCGGCCGGTACTCCGCTGCGTAGAGCCGGGAGCGCGCGACCCTGCGGGCCGGCGCCACGATCTGATCGGGCAGCGAGCCGAGCCCGCCACCCACGACGATCGCTTCGGGGTCGAACGCCGCGATGAGGTTGGCGAGCCCGGTGCCGAGCCAGGCCGCGACCTCCTCGAGGAGTTGCTGCGCCACGGTGTCTCCGTCTGCCGCCGCGCGGGTGACGTGCTCGCCGCGAGGCTCGCTGCCGGCAGCCAGCCGGGCGACCGCACCGTCGGGATGGGCCGCGACCTCCTCCCGGGCGAGGCGGCTGAGCGCCGATCCGCTCGCGAGCGTCTCCCAGCAACCGCGTCCGCCGCAGGGGCACAAGTCCCCGTCGAGCTGGAGCTGCATGTGCCCCACCTCGCCGGCGAACGAACGGCCCCGGTATATCTCGCCGTCGATGATGAAACCCCCGCCGATGCCGGTGCCGACGGTCACCATCATCAAGCTGTCGAACCCGCGCCCGGCGCCGAGCTCGTACTCGGCGAGCGCCGCGCAGTTGGCGTCGTGATCGACGACCGCCGGCACCTCCAGCGCCTCGCCCAGCAGCGTCCGCAGGTCGACCTGACCGCCCTTGACGTGGGGGACCCAGGCCAGCACCCCCTCGGGCCACCGCACGAGGCCGGCGACGCCCGCACCGACCGCGATCACGTCACGCGCCCAGACCTGGCGGGCGACGCCGATGGCGGCGTCGGCGAGGTCGGCCGACAGCCGAGGAGTCGGCACCGTCGCTCGCTCGTGGATCTCGAAGTCGTCGTCGAAGCGCGCCGCGGCGATCTTCGTGCCGCCGATGTCGATACCGATCGTGCTGGAGGGCAAGCGGGTTTCCTGCGGTCGCCTACCGGCAGGCTAGGCGGCGTGCTGCACGGGCGGCGCCGCTGCGCCGGCCAGGAGCGCCGCGTCGAGTACCTCGTCCATCGAGCCGACCAGCACCAAGTCGATGGCCTCCTGCAGCTCCGCCGGCAGCTCCGCGACCTGGGGCGCGTTGTCCCGCGGCAGCAGGATCGTGGTGAGGCCGGCCCGCTGCCCGGCCAGCACCTTCTCCTTGACCCCGCCGATGGCGAGCACCTTGCCCCGCAGGGTGACCTCCCCCGTCATCCCGACGGAGCGGCGCACCGGCCGCCCGGTGAGCGCCGAGGCGATCGCAGTGGCCAGCGTGACCCCGGCCGACGGGCCGTCCTTGGGCACGGCCCCCTCCGGCACGTGCACGTGGACGTCGGTGGTCTCGGCCCAGCCGGGCGCCAGGCCCAGCTGCTCGGCGCGGGTGCGGACGTAGGTGACGGCCGCCTCCACCGACTCCTTCATCACGTCGCCGAGCTGGCCGGTCGCAGTGACCTTGCCCTTGCCGGGCACGGGGCTGGCTTCGACGAACAGCACGTCGCCCCCGGTGGCGGTGACCGCCAGCCCGGTCGCCACGCCCACCTCGTCACGCTCCTCGGCGACCTTGGCCCGGAAGGGCTCGGGGCCAAGCAGCTCGCGAGCGACGTCGGGGGTCACGACCAGCCGGTCGCCGTTCCCCTCCACCACCCGCAGCGCAACCTTGCGGGCGAGCGCAGCGAGCTTGCGGTCGAGCGCGCGGACGCCGGCCTCCCGCGTGTAGGTGGAGGCGAGCAGCTCGACGGTCTCGTCGGGAATCTCGACGGCGGCGCCGTCGAGGCCGTGCTCGGCGAGCTGGCGCGCCACCAGGTGATCGGCGCCGATGCGGACCTTGTCGTCGATCGAGTAGCCCGGCACCTCGATGACCTCCATACGGTCGCGCAACGGGGCCGGGATCGTGTGCAGCACGTTGGCGTTCGCGATGAACAGCACCTGGGACAGATCGATCGGCACGTCGAGGTAGTGATCGCGGAAGTCGCCGTTCTGCTCAGGGTCGAGGATCTCGAGCAGCGCCGACGCGGGATCGCCCCGGTAGTCGGCACCCAGCTTGTCGACCTCGTCGAGCATGAACACCGGGTTGCGGGTGCCCGCTCGGGCGAGGGCCTGCACGACCCGGCCCGGCATGGCGCCGATGTAGGTGCGGCGATGGCCGCGCAGCTCGGCCTCGTCCCGCACGCCGCCCAACGACATGCGCACGAACTCCCGGCCCAGCGCCCGCGCGACCGAGCGGCCCAGCGAGGTCTTGCCGACCCCGGGCGGGCCGACGAGGCAGAGGATGGGGCCGCGCATGTCGGCCTTCAGCTTGCGTACGGCGAGGTATTCGAGGATGCGGTCCTTGGGGTCGGAGAGCCCGTGGTGGTCGGCGTCGAGCACCTCGCGCGCGGCGGCCACGTCGATGCGGTCCTCGGTGACGGCGCGCCACGGGAACCGCAGCATCCAGTCGAGGTAGGTGCGGATGACGTGGTATTCGGGCGACGCGGCCGGCAGCTTCTCGAGCCGGTTGAGCTCCCGCATCGCCTCCTTGCGGGCTTCCTCGGGTAGGTCGACCTCTTCGAGGCGGGCACGCAGCTCGTCGGCCTCGGCCTGGTCGTCACCGCCCTCGCCGAGTTCCTTGCGGATCGCATCGAGCTGGCGCCGCAGCAGGAACTCCCGCTGGGTCTGCTCCATCTCCTCGGCGACCTGTTCCTGAATGCGGGTGCCGACGTCGAGGATCTCCAGCTCCTCGGCGGCGATGCGCACCAGCCGCTCCAGCCGCGCCTCGACGTCCACGGTTTCCAGCAGCTCCTGGCGCGCCGCGGTGTCGAGGTTCAGCGAGGCGGCGACGAAATCGGCGAGGCGGCCCGGGTCGCCGATGTCGGCCGCGAGCGCGGCGGCCTGGCCGGAGAGGTAGGGGGTGCGGTCGACGATCGTGGCGAAGTCGCCGAGCAGCTGGCGGTGCAGCGCCGCGACCCGTGTCGACGTCGGTGCCCGGTCGGGCAGCGGCTCGACGGTGGCAGCCAGGAACGGCTCGTTCTGGACGTAGGGCTCGAAGCGGGCACGTGCGACGCCCTGAACGACGATGCGGAAGTTGCCGTCGGGGAAGCGGACGAGCTGCACGATGCGGGCGACGGTCCCCACCGGGTACAGCTCCTCCGGGCCGGGCTCATCACCGGCCGCGGCGTCCCGCATGGCGGTGAGCCCGACGAGCGTCTCCTCCCGGGCGAGGAGGTCCTCGACGAGCCGCTTGGAGCGGTCCTTGCCGACGAGGATGGGAACGACCGCTTCCGGGAACACCACGGTGTCCCGCAGTGGCAGGACCGCGACGGCGCTCGGTAGCTCGGCTGGGACGGTGGTCGACGTGCGCTGTGGTTCGCTCATGGCTGCTCCAACCCGACCGGCGAGGGTCATATTCCGTTGATATAGCAGTGAGCGTATCGCAAAACTTGAGTATTGCGATATCAGATTCTGTGGGGGCTTTAGTCCTCCACGGGGATGTGCTCGGGCCGGTCTCCCGCGTCGCGCTCGTCGTCGCCGCCCACCTTGCGCAGCTCCTCCACGAACGCCCCGACGCCGGCGAGGACCTCCCAGCCGGCGCGGAGCAGGTGGTAGCCGGCCCGCCGGGCCCCGGCCCGGGCCGCGTCGGCCAGGTCGCGGTCATCCATCGGCCGGGGTCCCGAAGTTCACCCGCAGCTCGCCGCCGACGAGACGCGCCCGCAGCACCTGGCGCCGCTTGAGCGAGTCGGGCAAGACGAACGACCGCCGGTACGGCCCGACCGTGAGGTACAGCTCGTCCCCGTGGCGCATGACGTCGACGTCGGCGCGCTCGACGAACGGCACGCTGATCACGAGGACGACCTGGTCGCCCTCCTCCTCGACGCGGAAGGGCCGGCCGTCGGCGAGCCGTGTGGTGGGGTCGGTGTCGCCGTACAGCTCATGGCCCACCAGCCGCAGCCGCTCCACCCCCACCATCTCCTCGTCGAAGAGGCGCAGCCGGCGGATGTCGACGTCGGCGAAGCCTTCCTCGACCTCGGACAGGTGCTCCTCCTGGATCTCGTGCCAGCGTTTGAAGTACGGATCGACCACCGCCTCGGGCAGCACCCGGTTGACGATCGCGGCGTCCACCGCGTACCCGAACAGGCCGAGGTACGTATAGGTGCGGCGCGCCTCCGCGATCACCATCCGCTCGGGGTTCATCACCAGCCGCACGCTGGTCGTCTCCGGGTCGCCCAGAAGGTCGCGGATCCCGTCGAGGCGGGCGTAGAAGTTCTCGGCGGCCTCGAAGACGTCGTCCCGCGCGATCGGCATCGACACCACCCGGCTGAGCATCGGTCGCACGGCCTTCACGACCTTGCGCTCGAGGGGGAAGATCTTCTCCATGTACCAGTTGAGGACCTCGGGCAGGCTCAGCAGCCGGAGGGTCTCGGCCGTTGGCGCGCAGTCGACCACCAACAGGTCGTAGTTGTCGGAGCGCGCGTGGTCGCGCACCTCGGCGAGCGCGAAGATCTCGTCCATGCCGGGGAACACCGACAGCTCCTCGGCCTCGATCCCCTCCAGCCCGCTCCAGTCGAAGAGCTCCGTGAGGTAGTCCCGGACCTTGCCCCACGACTGGTCGAGGCGCTCCTGGGAGTCGATCTGCTGGCCCCACAGCCGGTCGGACAGCTCGGTGGCGCTGTCGCCCATCTGCAGGTCGAAGGCGTCGGCGAGGCTGTGGGCGGGGTCGGTGGACATCACGAGCGTGCGATGGCCGAGGTCGGCGGCGCGCAGCGCGGTGGCGGCGGCGACGGTCGTCTTGCCGACACCCCCCTTGCCGGTGACCAGGAGGATGCGCATCAGCCGGCCGCGCTTGCCTCGGCCGCGCGTTTCAGCTCGCGCAGTGCCGTGCCGACGATCTGCTTCTCGGCCTGGCGCCGCAGGAACCCGGGGAGGCTGAAGGCCGGCTCGACCTTGAGCGCATACACGATCTCGGTACCGCCGTCCTCGAGCTCGTTGAACTCGTAGCGGCCCTCGAGCTCCTTCAGGTCGGCGCTGGGCTCGGCCGTCCACTCGAACGCGGCGGGCGCGTCCCACTCGTAGTTGAGGACGTAGCTGATCTGGCGGACCATGATGTCGACGGACATCTGGGCCCGCGTCGGCAGCCCGGTCTCCTCGTCGGCATCGAGCACCTCGACGTCCTTCACCGCTGACGCCCACGACGGGTAGTTGGCGAGGTCCGATGCGACCGCGAACACCTGCTCGGGCGACGCGGACGTCTCGATGCTCCGCACGGTGCGTTCCACGATCAAGCTGCTGCCCTCCGGTCGGCCTCCTGGGGTTCGTCAGGCTAGCGACCGCCCGTTGACCGGCCCGCCGGCCTCAATCGGTCGCAGAGGAATAGCGGCGCCGCTCAGCCCCGCGTCGCCAGCAGGCGCGTGAAGCGCCGCTGGTAGCGGATCACCTCGCCCGGGTCGGGGTGGGCCGCCGCGAACGCCGCCAACCCGGTCTCCACCTCGCCTGGCGGCAGGAGCTGCAGCGTGCTGATGAACCGGTCGCGCACCGCCGCTTGCCACTCCCCCGCCGTGCGCGCGACGGGCTCGGCCTCCCGGCTGAGCTGAATGGCTGCGAATCCCAGGGCTCGCATCCGGGCCCGCAGGGCCGCCGGGTCCGGGAAGCGAGCCAGCTCGACGCCCACGGTGGAGGGGAACCAGCGCGCCATCAGCGTCGCTTCGATGTCGTCCGCACCCATCGTCCAGACACCGAGCCGGCCATGTGGCCGTAGGACCCGGTGGGCCTCGGCGAGCGCCACCCGCCATTCGGTGTGGTGGAGCGACATGTGAAACATCACGGCTGCTGCCGTGGCGTCCGCGACCGGCAGCGACTCGGCCCTCCCGCCGATGCAGCGCACGTCGGGCGGGACCTTGGCGAGCATCGCCGGCGAGGGGTCGACCACGACGGCGCGCGCTCCGGCCCGCGCCCAGACCGCCGCCATCTCGCCCGGCCCGCCGCCCACGTCGATTGCCACCGCCCCGGGCTCGGCCGGGAGCAGCGCGTGCGCCCTGCCGACGGCCTCGGGCGTGGCGCTCCGCCACCCGTACCCCGCCGCCAGGACCTCGAGGTCGACCTCGCTCACGGGCCGCCGAAGACCACCGGC
This sequence comes from Acidimicrobiia bacterium, assembly GCA_041619955.1. Lineage (GTDB taxonomy): Bacteria > Actinomycetota > Acidimicrobiia > Spongiisociales > JAOTWH01 > JBFJZV01. Next base: position 9,078 of record JBFKDA010000048.1, read on the forward strand.
CTGCCGGTCGCCCGGAAGTACCCGACGTTGTGGCACCGGGTGCGACCCACCCGCCACGTGGTGGCCTGGGGCTGGTGGATGTCGCCGAAGTAGTGAATGGCCGGCTGGTGGCGCACCAGGTAATCGAGCACCGCCCGCGATCCCTTGGTACGGCCGCCGATGGTGTCCTCGGCGAGCGCCGGGATCGCCGGCGGCACGTGGGTGCACAGGACGTCGACGGCGCCGATCGCCTCGAGCTTGGCGGTCATCTCGTCGTCCGACACCTCTCCCGGCACCCCGAGTGGCGACTTGGTGCCGCCTCCGGCGAACCCGAACGAGACGCCCCCCAACTCAACCACCTCGGCATCCACGAAGCGGGCGCCTGCCGGCAGGTGGGCCCGCAGCATGCCGGGATGGTCGACGTTGCCATAGGTGACGTAGGCCTCGGAGCCGGTGAGCGCCCCGCAGATATCCGTATAGGCGTCCGACATCAGGTCGTGCCAGCGCAGCCGGAACTCCTCCTCGCGCCCTGCGATGTGCGACCGCCAGATCTCACCGGCCGACGAGTAGTCCCCGAGCGTCCGCAGCCGCACCATCTCGGCCACCAGCTCCCGCCCGATCATGTCGGTCAGCAGGCCGTCGAGGTTCCGGTAGTCGATGAAGTTGACGAGATCGCCGAGCACCAGCAGCGGACCGGGCTCGCCCGCCACCTTGCGGAGCGCGGCGACCGCGCCGTGGACGTCGGCGACGAGGCGGGCGGGGGTGGCCGGCATGCGCTCAGCGTACCGCCGGGCGGAGCCGGCCCACCGCCGCCACCATCTCGGCTCGCGCCTCCGGGTGCTGCTCATCCTGCGCCCGGTGCCGCAGGGCCGCAGCGGCGACAGGCCCCCCGAGCGTGCCGAGCGCCCATGCCGCGTGGGCACGCAGCAGCCAGTCCGGGTGGCCCAGGTAGCCGGCCGCCACGAGGTCGGCGCTCCGCCCGCCGGCGTTGCCGAGCGCCACGAGCGCGTTGCGCCGCAGGTACCTCGCACGGCGGCGGGGGACGTAGAAATGGGCGAAACGCGCCAGCAGGGAGGCGTCGTCGAGCGCGAGCACCGCGACGAGGTCGACCCGCCCGGCCCGGCCCACCAGCTGCTCATCGAGCAGCCGCCTACCCGGTGGGCATGCCTCGAGGCAGTCGTCACAGCCGTAGAACCGGTCGCCCATCGCCGCCCGGTACTCCACCGGGAACACGCCGGGCGCCTGCGCCCAGTACGCGAGGCAGCGGCGCGCGTCGAGCACCCCGGGCGCCACCAGCGCGCCGGTCGGGCAGGCCGGAAGGCACGCCGAGCACGTCCCGCAGTCGCGCCGCATCGGTTGGCTGACCGGCAGCGACGCGTCGGTGACCACGGACCCGAGCAGCAGCCACGGCCCGTGCCGGGGCGCGAGCACCATCGTGTTCTTGCCCCACCAGCCCACGCCGGCCCGTACCGCAGCCGCCCGGTCGACGAGGCGGTTGTCGTCCACCAGCGTCTCGGCCCGGTGACCGGACGCCCGGAGGCGGCCGGCGACCGCGCCCAGCGCGGCCCGCAGGCCCTGGTAGTGGTCGGCGGTGGCGAAGCGTGCGATCCGGCCGGTCCCGCCGGTTCGCGGCGCCGGGTTGCCCGACGCCTCGGCGTACGACCACGCGCCGACCACCATCCGGCGCGCCCACGGGAACGTGACGCGGACGTCGGTGGCTCGGGCCGGGTCGCCGAAGGTGAACGTCATCCCGGCGGCGAGGCCGGCCGCCCGGCGTTCCTTGAGATCGGCTCGCACCGCAGGGAACGGGTCGGCGTCGCAGATGCCGAGCCCGGCCAGGCCGGCCCGGTCGCCGATCGCCCGAAGTTCGTCGGCCAGCTCCACCCACCCAGCGTATCCCCGGGAAGGGGTCAGAACATCGGTCGTGACCTGCAATCAGTCACTCCGGGATCTACAACAGGCGCACGACCAGCCCCGAGCGGAGCTTCGGGGCGAACCACGTCGACTTGGGGGGCATCGTCTCGTGGCGGTCGGCGACGTCGAGCAGCTCGTCGACCGACACCGGGTGCAGCGCGAACGCCGCCGCCCACCCGCGGTGCCGCAGGCGCTCCAGCTCCTCCATGCCCAGGGTGCCCGGGACGAACTCCAGCCGCGGATCGGTACGGGCGTCGGTCACGCCGGCCAGCGGCGCGAGCACCTCGTCGTGGAGCACGGTGACGTCGAGGCCGGCGACACCGGGGCGCTGGAGGAGGGCGGGCGGGAGCGTCAGCATCGACCAGCCCGTCCCCACGTGCACCGCAACCTCGCCGCGCCGCCGGGGCCGGGCCGCCTCGCCGGCGGCACCCGCGAGCGGCTGCAGCGGGAACCGTGCCCCCAGCTCCGCGAGAAAGGAGCCGGCGTCGTGGTCCCCGAGATCGGCGAGGCAGCGGTGGTAGGCGTGGATGCGGAGCTGGTCCGATTGGAACAGTACGGCCAGCACCCGTTGCCACGGCTCGTCCTCTCCGGCGTCCGGGAACGCGGCACGTTGCGCCGCGGCGAAGCGCGACGCCGCCGCCGCCCGATGGTGGCCGTCGGCCACGTACGCGTGGCCGAGCCCGGCCAGCGCCTCCTCCCACGAGCGCACCGCCGCGGGGTCGTCGACGACCCACACCGTGATGCGCAACCCGTCGCCGGCATCGACGTCCACGGCGGGAGCCCCGGCGGTGGACGCAGCCCGAGCGGCGTCGATCGCCGGCAGCGGCCGGTGGACCAGAAACAGCGGCAGGAAGTTGGCGCGGACGAGCTGCATGTACTCGACAAGCCGGTCCTCCTGGCCCTTGCGGGTCAGCTCGTGCACCTTGATCTTCCCGGCGTCGTAGGCAACGAGCGGCACGTCCGCGATGACCCCGGTCTGGGAATGGCCGCCCTGGCTGAGCCGGCACACGAAGAACACCGGCGCCGGGTGGTGCTCGTACAACCCCTCGCCGATGATCGTCCGAAGACGGGCCGCGGCCGCCCCCAGCAGCGCCCGGCGGCCCTCGCCGGTGAGGGCCGGGTGGTCGACCTCCGACCGGATCAGGTTGAGGAACCCGAACTGGCTGTCCTCGTCCTGGCGCAACGTGCCGTTCGTGGGCAGGGAATCGTACGGCAGCGACACGACCTGGCTCGCCAGGTCGGGCCGGGGCAGGTAGGCGTCGAACGGCCGGGCGATCGGCTCGGTCACGCGTGCCGGGCCCGGAACCCGGCCATGAAATCGACGAGTGCTTCGGCCCCGGCCATAGGCATCGCGTTGTAGAGGCTGGCTCGCACGCCGCCGACGCTGCGGTGGCCTTCGAGGTTGACCAGGCCGCCAGCCGTCGCCGCCGTCAGGAACTCCTGCTCGAGGTCCTCGCTCGGCAGGCGGAACACGACGTTCATCAGCGACCGGCTGCCCTCCGCGACCGGGCTCCGGTAGAACCCGCCGCTGCCGTCGATCGCCTCGTAGACCAGCCCGGCCTTGGCCGCCGCGAGTGCGGCCATCGCCGCCACGCCGCCCTGGGCCTGCACCCAGCGGAGGGTCTTGCCCAGCACCCAGATGGCGAACACCGGCGGGGTGTTGTAGAGGGAGCCCTTGTCGCGGTGGACGTCGTAGCGGAGGTACGCGCCGAGCCCGTCCGGGGACGCGTCCACCACCGACGAGCGCGCGATCACGACGGTGGCGCCGGCGGGCCCGAGGTTCTTCTGGGCACCGGCGTACACGAGGTCGAAGTGCTCCCACGGCACCGGCCGGGACATGATGTCCGACGACATGTCGCCCACCAGCGGGACGCTCGCGGCCGGCCACTCCCACATCTGGATCCCGCCGATCGTCTCGTTCGACGTGACGTGCAGGTACCGCGTGCCGGCGGTCACCTCCACGTCGCCGGGCGCGGGCATCCGATCGAAGCGGCTGGCCTCGCCGTCCCAGGCCGGGTACGCATCGCCGAGCAGCGACGCGTCCTCGAAGGCCTTCGCGGCCCACGAGCCGGACAGCACGTACGCGCCGCGCTGGCCGCCGGTGAGGAGGTTCATCGGCACCATCGAGAACTGGAGCGTTGCGCCGCCCTGGAGCAGCAGGA
>JBFKDA010000049.1:0-13083 GCA_041619955.1 Acidimicrobiia bacterium
CAAGCAGAAGTACGGACAGCGGATCTCCTGGGCGGACCTCATGGTGCTCGCGGGCAACTGCGCGCTCGAGTCGATGGGGCTCGAGACGTTCGGCTTCGCCGGCGGCCGCGTGGACGTCTGGGAGCCGCAGCAGGACGTCTACTGGGGCCCGGAGCGGGTGTGGCTTGGCGACGAGCGCTACAGCGGCGACCGTGAGCTGGCGAAACCGCTCGGTGCGGTGCAGATGGGGCTGATCTACGTCAACCCGGAGGGCCCGAACGGCAACCCGGACCCGGTGGCGGCCGCCCGTGACATCCGGGAGACGTTCGGCCGCATGGCGATGAACGACGAGGAGACGGTGGCGCTGATCGCCGGTGGCCACACGTTCGGGAAGACCCACGGCGCGGCCGACCCCGACCGCTACGTCGGCGACGAGCCCGAGGGTGCGGGCCTGGCCGAGCAGGGCTTCGGCTGGACGAGCGACTTCGGCAGCGGCAAGGCCGGCGACGCGATCACCAGCGGCCTGGAAGGTGCGTGGACGCCAGACCCGATCCGCTGGGACAACGGCTACTTCGACGTGCTGTTCAAGTACGAGTGGGAGCTGACGAAGAGCCCGGCCGGCGCCCACCAGTGGACGCCCAAGGACGTCGAGCCGCAGGACATGGTTCCTGACGCCCACGACCCGTCGAAGAAGCACCCGCCGATGATGGCCACCACCGACCTGTCGATGAAGGTCGATCCGGTCTACCGCGAGATCTCGGAGCGGTTCCACGCCAACTTCGACGAGTTCGCCGACGCCTTCGCACGCGCCTGGTACAAGCTGCTGCACCGCGACATGGGGCCGGTGGCCCGCTACCTCGGGCCGTGGGTTCCGGACGAGGAGCTGCTGTGGCAGGACCCGGTGCCGGCAGTCGACCACGAGCTGATCGACGATGCCGACGTCGCGGCGCTCAAGGCCGACATCCGCAGCTCCGGCCTGTCGATCTCCCAGCTCGTGACGACGGCATGGGCGTCCGCCTCGACCTACCGCGACACCGACAAGCGGGGCGGGGCCAACGGGGCCCGCATCCGCCTGGCGCCGCAAGCCGGGTGGGACGTGAACGTGTCGTCGGGCGTGGGTGCGGTGCTGTCGGAGCTGGAGCGCATCCAGCAGAAGTTCAACGACGCGCAGCCGGGTGGCAAGCGGGTGTCGCTGGCCGACCTGATCGTGCTGGGCGGGTGCGCGGCGGTCGAGGAGGCGGCGAAGCGGGCCGGCCACGACATAGCGGTCCCGTTCACGCCGGGTCGCACCGATGCCTCGCAGGAGCAGACCGACGTCGAGTCGTTCGCGGTGCTCGAGCCGGCCGCCGACGGGTTCCGCAACTACGTCCGCAAGGGCAACGGCCTCGCCCCCGAGCACCTGCTGGTCGACAAGGCCTTCATGCTCAAGCTGTCTGCGCCGGAGATGACGGCGCTGGTGGGCGGGATGCGCGTGCTCGGTACCAACGTCGGCGGGTCGCAGCACGGGGTGCTCACGGACCGTCCCGAGACGCTGACCAACGACTTCTTCGTCAACCTGCTCGACATGGGCACGGCGTGGACGCCGACGTCCGAGCACGAGGACGCGTTCGAGGGCCGCGACCGCGACTCCGGCGAGGTGCGATGGACCGGCACCCGGGTCGACCTGGCGTTCGGGTCGAACTCCGAGCTGCGCGCGCTGGCCGAGGTCTACGGCGCCGACGACGCCGAGCGGAAGTTCGTCGACGACTTCGTGGCGGCGTGGTCCAAGGTGATGGACCTCGACCGCTTCGACCTGGACTGAGGCCGGCATGGCCGGTCCCAAAGAGGACCTGCACCGCTACCTGCAGGCGGGGCGGGAGGCGGTGCTGTGGAAGCTCGAGGGGCTGTCGGACTACGACGTCCGCCGCCCGCTGGTGCCTACCGGCACGAACCTGCTGGGCCTCGTCAAGCACCTCGCGTCGGTTGAGCTCGGCTACTTCGGCGACTGCTTCGGCCGCCCGCATGGCGAGGCGCTCCCGTGGTTCGCCGAGGATGCCGAGCCCAATGCCGACTTATGGGCGACGCCGGACGAGTCGCGCGACTCTGTCGTCGGGCTGTACCACCGGGCGGGGGCCCACGCCGACGCGACCATCGAGGAACTCACGCTGGAATCGATCGGGAGGGTGCCGTGGTGGCCGCCCGACCGCGCCGAGGTGACGCTCCACCGGGTGCTGGTCCACATGGCGGTGGAGACCCATCGCCATGCCGGTCACGCCGACATCGTCCGCGAGCTGATCGACGGAGCGGCCGGCCACCGCCGGGACAACGACAACCTGCCCGACCGCGACGAGGCCTGGTGGACGGGATACCACGCCCGGCTGGTGGAGGCGGCGGAGCAGTTCCGGCCGGAGTGAGCCACGGCGCCGGGGTGCCGACGACCGCACCCCGGCAGCGCCTCAGCTCAACAGTTGGCGTCGGCCAAGGGAACCCGATACGCCACCATGCGCGCGGCTCGGCCGCAGGGGCGCCCGAATCAAGGAAAGACTTCGGAGAGCGGACCCCGCACCTGTTCGAGAACCTGATTGGGCATCTAGGCATCATTCTGTTTGATGTTATGATGCAGCCGTGCGGACGACGATCACGCTCGACGACGACACGGCGCAGCTCGTGCGCAAGCGCATGCGGGAGCGCGGCCTCACGTTCAAGGAGGCCGTCAACGAGCTGATCCGGGAAGGCGCCACCGGGCAGGCCGAGCCGTTCGAAACCGCGACTGCGTCGATGGGCGAGACGCACGTCAACCTCGACCGCGCGCTCCAGCTCGCCGCCGATCTGGAGGACGACGAGCTCATCCGCAAGATGCGCGCCGGCTCGTGAAGCTCGTCGACGCAAACGTCCTGCTCTATGCCGTGAACCGCGACGCTCGGCACCACGCCGCCGCCCGGAGCTGGCTCGACCGCGCCCTATCGGGTGGCGACACCGTGGCGTTCGCGTGGATCGCACTGCTTGCCTTCGTGCGGTTGGCGACGAAACCCGGCCTCTATCCGTCGCCCCTCGGTGTCGACGACGCATTCGACCGGGTCGATGCGTGGCTCGCCGCCGGTCCCGCAGTCGTGGTCGAGCCATCCGCCGACCACGGCCGCATCATGCGGGACCTCTTGCTGGCGGTCGCGGTCGGCGGCAACCTCGTCAACGATGCCCACCTCGCCGCGCTCGCCATCGAGCATCGCTGCCAGATCGTCTCGTTCGACAACGACTTCGGCCGCTTCCCGGGCGTGTCGTGGGAGCAGCCCGCCGGGTAGCTCGGCACGCAAAGCGCCCGACTCGTGGCGCAAGACCGCACGCCGGCCCGTCAGCCGAGGACCCGGCGGGCCTCCTCGATCAACCCGTCGATGTCGGTGCCCGCCTCCTCGGCGATGACCCGCTTCACGCCCGGTGACACGCCCTCGAGGGCGCCGGCGATCTTGCGGAGCGTCGACCGCTGCGCCTTCATGCGGGCGGCCTCGTCGGCCGGCGTCACCAGGTCGTCGACCACCGAGCCCTCTGCCCGGCTGGCCACCAGCGGCTCGGGGAGGCCCCGCACCCATACCAGCGACCGGCGGCCCGGACCGCGCCCGTCGGTGATGGGCTCCACGGCGACGACCTCGTCGGAGCGCACGTACTTGCCGTAGCCGAGGGCGACGAGCTGGCCGGTCTGGATCCGCATGCGACGAACCGTAGTCAGCCGGTGTGACGCGCCGCCGGCGGCGCTACCGGCCGAGCGCCTCGGCGTACCACCCGACGGCGTCGAGCATCCTGGCGGCAACCTCGGCGAGCCCCTCGCTGGCGAACTGCCCGTTGGCGTCGAGCGCAGCCTGCACCTCGGGGACGTGGACGGTGGGCATGGCGGTGATCATGCCGAGCGCGCTGACGACGTTCTGGAGCTGCTCCACCATGCGGGCCCCACCCAACCGGCCGGCGGACACGCCGACCAGGCCCACCGGCTTGCGCCGGTAGCCGGCGGAGTCGCTGTCGAGCAGCAGCTTCAGCTCGCCCGGGTAGCCGTGGTTGTACTCGGGGGCGACGATCACGAAGCCGTCGGCGGCGGCGACCCGCTCCCGGTAGGCGTCGAGGTCCTTGCCGGTGCCGGGCGACGTGGTGGCGACGAGCCGGTAGTCGGCGACGTCGACGAGGTCGGTGAGCCAGCCCCGCTCCTTGATCATGTCGACGACCAGGTCGGCGACGGCTTCGGAGCGGCGACCGGGCCGGGCGGTGCCGAGGATGACGGGGACGTCGAGCTGGCTCATAGGCGTGATGCTCCCTGCGAGTTATTTAGTGCTAATACGTAGCGGAGGCTTGCCCCGGATCACGCCAGGTCAAACGCCCTCGGCGAGGCGCCGGAGCCGGGCGAGGCCGAGCCGGAGGACGAGCAGGTAGGGAGCCGCCAGCGCAGGCACGGAGAAGGCGACGCGGGTCCGGCCCGGCCCCAGGGCCGAGATCTCGTGGCCGGTGGCAGGCACGCCGGCGACCCTCCACTCCCAGGAGCGCTCGGGCTCGGCCGCGGTGATCTCGAACGGCAGCCAGAGCCCGAGCAGGGTGCGGACCCGCCCCCGCACGCCGGGCGCCACGACCGGCGCGTCGGCTTCGACATCCCGCACCGTCGGCCCCCACGCCGGCCAGTGGCGGAACTCGGCGAGCAATGGCCAAACCTCCGTAGCAGGGCGGTGGATCTCGATCGAGCTGCGGAAGCGCCGCACTCCGTGCATACGACGCAGGCTGGCCGTGTGTATGACGCCGGCCCGCCGCCGGGGTGGTGGGATATGCTGTTGCATCGACGCGATCCGGGGCCAATCGTGCGCAAGCGCATGACTCGTTTCCTGCTGTCCAGGGCCAACTTGATCGGCGTGATCGGTGCCCTCACGGCCGGCCTGGCAGCGGCGCTCGGCGTCGTCGGCGGCTGGTGGCCGCTGGCCGTCGGCGGCGCGTACGCGGCCGGGGCGCTGGTGGCGCCAAAGGAGGGGGGTCACCGCATCGACGTGTCCCGGGCCCGGGAGGCGCAGGACGTCCGGGCGGCGCTCGACGAGGCGCTGGCGCAGGCGCAGGGCCACACGGAGGGCGACGTGCTGGCCCGTGTGATCGACATCCGGGAGGCCATCGTGGCGCTCGCCACCGACATCGAGCGCGGCGTGCCGATCGGCGGCAACTGGGAGACCGTGCGCCAGATCGCCCTCGACTACCTGCCGCCGACGCTCGAGAACTACCTCAACATGCCCAACGTGTACCGGCGGACGGTCCGCACCGGCACCGGGACGACGGCGCACAAGGAGCTACTCGACCAGCTCGATCTCCTCGATGCCAAGCTCGAGGAGATCGTGGCGGACGCCGGAGCCGGGCGGATCGCCGAGATGGAGGGCCACGGCGAGTTCCTGGAGGCCAGGTTCGCCGACCCCCTGACTTGGTAGGGCGCTCGAATGTCCCGCATCGGACTGCCCGAATCTCCCTTGACAGGTGACTGAGCGTTCAAAGATCTACTGATCGCTCGGCAGTGAGGCAGGAGGGGCGGGAATCGAACCGACCGTGCAGGCGAAGTGGCGGCGCACGCTGGCCATCGACCCGAAGCAGTCGTGAAGCCCCAAGGACACCCAGACAACAAGCCGACGGAGGTCGACTGGTCGCCCAAGCAAGTGACCCGCTGGGCGACCGGCTCGAGAACCTTCAGGCCGGCAGCTACACGAAGACCCGCGCCAACGAGAACCCGAAGGCGAGCGCAGCCTGCCTCTCGCTTGATGGGAGCGACCGGCTCGCGCCACGCTCCGCGGCCGCCGCGCCGGCTGCGGTCAGCCGACCGCCCTCTTCACCAGCGCCACGATCTGCTTCTCGACGGCGGGGGTGAGCTTGGTGACGGCGTACGACGTCGGCCACATGGCGCCGTCGTCGAGGTTGGCGGAGTCCTGGAAGCCGAGCGTCGCGTACCGGGCCTTGAACTTGCCGGCGTCCTGGAAGAAGCACACGACCTTGCCGTCCTGCGCGTAGGCCGGCATCCCGTACCAGGTCCGCGGGACGAGGTCGGGCGCCGCGGTGGTGACCAGCTCGTGGACGCGCTCGGCGAGGACGCGGTCGTCGTCGGACATGGCCGCGATCCTCTCGAGCACGTCGGCGGTGCCGTCAGCCTTCTTGCCGCGCTTGGCGGCGTTCGTCTCCCTGGCGCGCTCCTGCATGGCGGCGCGCTCCTCGGCGGTGAAGCCGGTGGCGCCGGTGTCCGACTGGGTACTGGTGCCCTGGGCCTGCTTGCGCTCGGCTGCCATCGTCCCTCCTTCACGAGAATGACGCAGGGGTCAACGCTCCAGCGGCATTGTGTCACGGGTCGAGCGACGTGCGCGCGGGCTGGGAGCCGTCTTGGGTGCTCACGGGGTCCGGGCCGAGCGGCACGAACGCATGCAGCCGGGCGATCTGGCCGGAGCGGCCGAAAATCGCTCGGCTGGTCTCCGCGTCGAGCGCAGCGCCCGGGACGCGATGCCGGCTGCCGTCGGCCCGGGTGACCTCGATCTCCGGCTTCCCGGCGCGCGCCGTCACGATGACGGGCACCTGGCAGACGGTGAGCCCCAGCGACTGCGCCGGGACCTCGACGGTCGCCCGGCCGCCGTCGATGCCGATCACCTCCCACGCCTCCGGCCCGACGAGCAGCTCCTCCGCCCGCAGCGACACCGGGTCGAACACGATGGCGCCGTCCACGACCCGCACGCCGGTCTCGAGGAGGCGGGCCAACAGCTCCTCCTTGACCTGGCCGGTCATGCCGGGCTGCTGGGCGCCGGTGTGCGCCGGGGTGTGCGAATAGGGGTCGGTGGGGAAGGCGCCGTACTCCAACGCCGTCTTGTTGAGGCCGAGCCCGCCGCGGATCGCCCAGTAGGCGTCGCGGAGACGCGTCACGGCGGCATCGCCTGCTCCGTCGTCGTGTGCCGCCAGCAGCGCTTCCTGCACCGCCACCAGCAGCTTGCCGACCATGTGCCAGTAGACCGAGCCGAGCCCTTCGTACGCGTACATCGACCCCGAGCGCCCGGTGAACCGGCGGTGCTGCACCACCTCCTCGTAGGCGTCGAGCACCGCGGCCCGCTGCTCGGACACGAGTCGGCGCCAGCGCTCGTCGCCGGCGAGACGGTCGAGCGCCGCCTCCAGGTCGCCGGTGTTGCGGAACGAGGCGTTGAAGCGATGGACGCCGTCGACGTCGACCTCGACCACCGAGCGGTCGCCGCCCGCCAGTAGGGCGACGAGCAGCGGGTTGGCCGCCACCAGCTCCGCCGGGACCACGTTCTTGTCGAGGAACGGCGGCAGCGTGCGGACCGGGTACAGCATGAAGCTCCGCTGGTCGGCCCGGTAGAGGGCGCTGGCGAAGAGCGCGTCGACGAGGTCGGCGGCGGCGTCGGGACCGAGCAGGCCCGACGACAGCACCGCCACCTGGCCTTCGAGCATCTCGGGTAGGCGCAGCACGGCGGCCGTCCCGTCGCCGAGGTCGACCAGGTTGTACGAGTGGTAGAGGCCGTCGGGGCGACGGTTGCGAGCGATGGCGTCGTCGAGGTGGGCGAGGGCGACGACGCAGAGGTCGGCGACGTCGCCGGCCGCCACCTCCACCGAGCCGGAGAAGCCCGTGCCGTACACCGCCAGCCGGTAGGCGGTGAACGCCTCGCCGAGGTCGTCCATGAGGCGGCGGCGCCCCGCCCCGGTGAGCTCACCCCCGATCAGGCTGGCGTGCTCCCGCATGGCGCCGGTCACGGCCGCGAGCCAACCGGCGACCTCCGAAGACAACTCGATGACGTCTCCGCCCGCGCCCGCCGCCAGTCCGGCCAGCCGCTGCAGGTAGGGCCGCAGGTGGCAGAGCGTGACCATCGACACGCCGTGGCCCACCAGCGCGTTGTTCGCGTCGTTCCACTCCGGCCGCTGGGTGTTCATCCAGATGCCCGCGCCCGGCACGTAGTTCGACAGCTTCGCCAGCGCCGCCACCAGCAGCTTCTCGACCAGCGTGACCAGGTACACCTCGCCGTCTGGCCCTGGGACCAGCTTGCCGTCGCCGCCGATCTCGGCCGCCCGGGCGGCCGAGCGCGCGGCGGCCGACTCATCGTATTCGATGGTGGCCTTCGGTTCCCGCACCAGCTCCTCATACGGTGCGATGCGGTACGGCACGTCGGCGTACGAGAACCACCGCTTGCCGAGCAGGGCCTCGAGCTCGCCGGGGAGGTACCGGCGGGTGGCGTCGAGGAGCCGCAGCAGGTACACGATCTGGTGGTCGCCCCAGTAGCCGATGTTGCTCCAGGGGTCGTCGGGCTCGGGGATCTCCCAGTCGATCCCGTCGCGGTTGATCCGGTACGGGTTGTGACCGTCGAGGGTGGAGGCGTTCACGAACGCCGCCACGAACGACGGCAGGTACTCGGGGAACGCCAGCGCCAGCGCCTCCCAGTTCTGGAAGATGTCCCGCCAGTTGCCCTCGTACCACACCACCGGGCGGCCCTCGGTGTCGTGGGTGCGGATCGAGAACGCGTTCCACGGCCGGCTGGGGTCGCCGTGGCGGCGCCCGAAGATCAGCGGCAGGTACTCCAGCGTGAGCCGGACGAGGTGCGGGTCGCCACCTTCGACGGCCGACCGGAGGAGGTCCCGGCGCTCCACGTGTTCCGGCAGCTCGGACAGCCACCCGGCGTGGCGATCGACCACCGCCCGGTTGCGGGCCGCCAGGAACGCCGCGTAGTCCTGGGTCGCGAGCTGGTAGCCGTGCGCGAACACGCCGCCCCGCATCACGTTGTAGGCGACGTTGGCGAACTGGTGCGCGGTGGCGATCCGGTCGCCCGTCCGCTGCTGGGCATCGCTGCTCGCCAGCAGCGCCACCAGCCGCTCGGTGCTCCGCCCCATCGAAGCCTCGACGTCTGGGCCCGCCCGCAGCTCGCGTCGTAGCGCCGCCACGTCGGCCTGCGAGCAGTCGACGTCCCCGACGATCGACCAAGAGACGCGCTCGCCGACGTCGACCTCCACGGTGCCGGCCAGCAGGTACGCGCCCGCCCGGCCGGTGACGAGCGGGGCGGCCTCCACGGCCCGGCCGTCGCGAAACGCCGCCAGCGCCGCCGGGTCGAGGCACACGGTCGCATCCCATCCGTCGGACCAGACCACGCTCGCCTGCAGCGCCTCGGCAGGCTCGGCCCGGTCCACGATGTGTGACTCGAGCGAGAACACCGCAAGGCGAGTCGCCGGGTCGATCAGCTCGTTGCGCTTGTACGCGTTGGTCAGGTTGCTCTGGCGGCGGTGCAGGTCCGGGGTGACGCCGTACGGCAGCACGTCGACGAGGCCATCCAACACGGCGGCCCGCACCGGGCGGTCACCTGTGCAGGCGAGCGTGGCGGTGCGCACGAAGCCGAACCTGTCGCTCGTCGCCCACCGCCAGGAGAACACCAGCCCCAGCCCGTCGTGGGCCTCCTCGAAGACGACCTGATTGCCGACGACCGATTTGTACAGGCTGCGGCGGGCGCCGTCGGGCACCGGCCCCCGGAACGGCTCCCAGCGCGTGACGTCCGGGCCGGTGCCGACCCGGACCACCGTGACCGGGCCGTTGGTGCCGCAGGCGCGGTGGAGCCGGTCGTCGGTCTCGTACGGGAACAGGGCGTGGTCGGCGTCCCGCCGTCCGGCGGTGAGCGGGCCGAGGCTGGAGACGAACATCCAGTGGTCGGACGGGCTGAGGACGCTCATCAGGAACGGCGGCAGGCGGTCGACGTCGGGGATGGCGTAGAAGCCCTCCCCGTCGATCTCGACCAGGCCCTCCGCCAGCACGCCGGCAGGACGGGTGGGGGCGTACGTCATGCCGTCGCCTCCAGTGGTCGGCCGGCGTGGCCCGCCAGCTCCTGCTCGGAGGACGGCCACGGTTGGGGCAGCCGCCCCTCGAAGCCGGCGTCGCCGAGCAGCAGGTCGGCCAGCCCTCCGGCCTCGCTGCCGGGCAGCCAGGCGGCCACGACCGCGTCGGCGGCGTCGACGAGGTCGGGGATCACCAGGGGGCGCCCGGAGTAGATCACCAGGACGAGGCGGTCGCAGCGGGCGCGCATCCGGGCGAATACCTCACGGTCCTCGGCCGTCGCGGTCGGCACCGCCCGATCGCCCGGCCCCTCCGCGTACGGGGGCTCTGCGATGCAGACGATCCCCACCTCCGCCCGTTCCGCTCCCCCGCCGCGCGGCTCGTATACGACGGCGCCCGGCCGGGCGGCGCGCAGCGCGCCCACCATGGTGGTGCCGGCGGTGACCGGCCCGGCCGCCCCCTGCCACCCGGCCGTCCATCCGCCGCATTGCAGCCCGATGTCGTCCGCCGCCTGGCCGGCGACCACGAGGCGGGCCGGGACGGGGCGCAGCGGCAGCATGCCGTCACCCTTCAGCAGCACCGCCCCGCGGCGCGCCGCCTCGGCGGCGAGTGCCCGGTGTTCGGCCCCGCCGAGAACGTCGAGCGGCACCGTCGGCGCCGCATCTCCGTCCAGCAGCCCGATCGACGCCTTCGCCGTGAGGATCCGCGTGACCGCGTCGTCGATGCGTTCCGGCGGGATGCGGCCGTCGGCCACCGCGGCGACCACGGCGTCGACGAACCGCAGGACCTCGTACGGGACCATCACCATGTCGACGCCGGCGTTGACCGCCGCGACGACGCTGTCGTCGAAGGATGGATGGAGCTGCTGGACCGCCATCCAGTCCGACACGACGAAGCCGCCGAACCCCACCTCTTCCTTCAGCACGTCGGTCAGCAGGTAGCGGTGGCCGTGCAGCTTGGCGCCGTTCCAGGACGAGTACGACGCCATGACGGTCTGCGCGCCGGCCGCGATCGCCGCCGCGTACGGCGGGAGGTGCAGCCGCCGCAGCTCGTCCTCTGCCAGCCGCGTGTCGCCCTGGTCGATGCGCCAGGTGTCGCCCCAGTGGTCCCACCAGTCGAGCCAAGGCGGCCGCCTGACGCTGTCCCAGCTCGTGCCGCCGTCGCCGACGAAGTGCTTGGGGCACGCCAGCACCGCCGGGACGTCCGTTCTCGAGTGCTGTAGTCCCTCCACCAGGGCGGCCCCGAGCTGCGCAACCAGCCGCGGGTCACGTCCGTAGCCCTCGTAGGTGCGCCCCCACCGGATGTCGTACGGGACGGCGACGGTGGGGGCGAACGTCCAGCGGATGCCCAGCGCCGCCAGCTCCGTTCGAGTCGCCTGGCCGATCCGGCGCACGAGCCCCGGGTCGCCGGCCGCTCCGAGGCCGATGTTGTGCGGGAACACGGTCGCCCCCGGCACCAGGCCGTGGCCGTGCACGGCGTCGACGCCGTAGAGCAGCGGGATGCCCAAGCGGGTGTCCCCGGCCGCGGCGAGGAACGACCCCACCATTCCGGCCCACGCTTCCGGGGTGTTCGGCGACGGCAACCCGTTGCCGCCGCTCAGCACCGAGCCGATGCCCAGCTCGGCGACCTCGGCGGGCGTGGCGGCGTCGTGGGCGGCCTGCGTCATCTGCCCGACCTTCTCGGCCAGGCTCATCTGCGCGACGAGCCCTCCTACCCGGGCGTCCGATCGCATCCGTGGCGGCCGCTAACGACGCGGCAGGTCGCTCGGCGTCACTTGCTGACCCCGGCGAGGCTGGCGCCCTGGAGGAAGACCTTCTGGGCCGCAAAGAACAGCAGCACGGGGAGGGCCATGCCCAGCAGCGCGGTCGCCTGGATCAGGTGGGGCTGCTGGGCGTACAGCGCGTTGAACTGCTGCATCGCCACCGAGATCGGCTGGAGCTCTGGCTTGGCCGCCAGGTAGATCAGCGGCTCGAAGAAGTCGTTCCACGCGAAGAAGAAGTGGAACAGCGTCACCGCGACCAGCGCCGGCTTGGCGTTGGGGAGGATCACCGACCACAGGGTCCGCAGCGGGTTGGCGCCGTCGATGATCGCCGCCTCATCGAGCGCCTTCGGGATCGTGAGGAAGTACTGTCGCAGCAGGAAGATGTTGTAGGCGTTGGCGAAGAAGTGCGGCACCAGCAGCGGCAGCCAGGTCCCGTTCCACCCGATCCACGTGAAGAACGCGAACATGGGCACCAGCGTGACGAACCGGGGCAGGATGATCGTCGAGATCAGCACGATGAACAGCGTCTTCTTCAGCGGGAACCGGAAGCGCGAGAAGCCGTAGGCCACCAGCACCGAGGACGCCAGCGTGCCGACGACGCCGATGAAGGCGATCGCGAACGTGTTGAACAGGATCCGCGTCAGATCGAGCGTGGTCCACGCCGTGGAGTAGTTGTCCCACTGCGGGTCGAGCGAGTACGACGCGTCGAGCTGCCGCCACCGCCCCTCCCACTCGATGAACCCGGCGTCGAGGTTGGCGGGGTCGACGAACACGCTCGACTCCCGGCCCGGCTGGACCAGCGCCAGCGACCGCACCTCGCCGTCGATCGGCACCGCCAGCACCGGGACCTGCTCGCCATCGAACTCGAACGTCTCGGGCGTGGCCGGCAGGATCGGCGCGCTGGTGTCGGAGATGATCTCGATGTTCTTGAGCGAGGTCACGGCCATGAAGCCGAACGGCGACAGGTAGCCGACGAGCAGGATCGTGGCGAACATCGTGACGATGCCGCCGACGATGAGCTGGCGGCCGCGTGCCTTCGATGCGGCGGCGACCTTCTCGGGCTCGGAGGTGAGCCGGCGGACCTTCTCCTTGGTGGCTGCGTCCGCCATCTCAGGCCTCCTCGAACTCGTAGTACACCCAGTACCGGGCGGTCCCGAAGATGACCAGCGTCACCGCCATGATGATCACGAACAGCATCCACGCCAGCGTGGCGCCGTACCCCATGTCGTTGAACGTGAACGCGGTCTTGAAAAAGTAGAGGCTGTAGAACAGCGTCGAGTTCGCGGGGTCACCGGTGCCGTTCTTCAACACGAAGGGCACCAAGAAGTACTGGAAGAGGAAGATCACCACCAGCACCAGGTTGTAGAAGAGCACGGGCGAGATCATCGGGACCGTGATCGACCGGAACTTGCGCCACGTCGATGCGCCGTCGACCTCGGCCGACTCGTACAGCTCCACCGGGATGCCCTGGATGCCGGCGATGAACAGCAGCATCGCGTTGCCCACGCCCCACGCCGCGATCAGCGCGAGCGCCGGGTAGATCCAGACGGTCGAGTTCAGCCAG
>JBFKDA010000050.1:0-13000 GCA_041619955.1 Acidimicrobiia bacterium
CTTCCGACTCCTCCGGCACCACCGGGTCGCGCCGGGCCAGCACGATGCCGCCGATGAGCGCGGCCAGCAGCAGCACCGACACCACCTCGAACGGGATGACGAAGCGCTGGAAGAGGCTCTGCGCCAGGTCGCGGGTCCTGCCGACGTTCTGGGTGACCTCGCTGTTCTCGAAGGTGGCCACCATCGACCCGGCCAGCAGCACGAACACCGCCAGAGCCACTAGTGCGGCCGGCCAGCGCCGCTCGTGGTCGAGCTCGGCCTCCTGGCCGAGTGGGGCGCGGGTGATCATGATGCCGAACAGGAACAGCACGACCACGGCGCCGATGTAGACGAGCACCACGGTCCACGCCACGAACTCGGCGCCGAGCAGCAGGAAGAGCGCCGCCGATCCCGCGAGCGCGGCCACCAGGAACAGCACGGCGTGCACGACGTTGGGGCTGGTGACCACCCGGAACGCCGCGAACAGCATCGGCGCCGCGATCAGCAGGAACACGTAGTTCTCGGCCACCCCGAACCAGTCGCCGACGCTCACGTCATCCCTCCAGTGCCGGCGGCTCGGGGACGGTTTCCAGCCATTCGGTCAGCCGCTCCTTGTCGTGCAGCATCGCCGAGATGTCGACCTCCGAGTACTCGTACTCCGGGCTCCAGAACAGCGCATCGAACGGGCAGACCTCGACGCAGATGCCGCAGTACATGCAGAGCGCGTAGTCGATGTCGAAGCGGTCGAGCGTGGCCCGGGAGCGGGGCCGGCCGCCCGGCTTCGACGGCGGCTGCAGCTCCTTGTGGCCCTCGATGTAGATGCACCAGTCGGGGCACTCCCGGGCGCACAGCATGCACACGGTGCAGTTGTCGACGTCGAGCGCGATGACCCCACGGGCCCGCGGTACCGGGATCTCCTTCTCGAGCGGGTAGTTCACCGTGACCGGCTTGGTGAACAGCGTGCGCAGCGTCAGCCACATGCCCTTGGCCAGCCCCTTGAAGGGCACCGGGAACCGGCCGCTGCCGTTGGTGTCTGCCATCAGAGCGCCACCTTGAGGATCGCCGTCACCATGATGTTCACCAGCGAGATCGGGATGAGCCAGCGCCACGCCAGGCTCTGCAACTGGTCTTCCCGCAGGCGCGGGAACGTCCACCGCATCCATATGAAGAGGAACACGAGCACCGACACCTTGCCGGCCAGGATGAACGGGCCGAGGACGTCGAGGAGGTCGCCGCTGAGCCCCGGGAAGTAGTACCCGCCCAGGAACAGCGTGGAGGCGATGGCGGCGAGGCCCACCATCCCGGCGTATTCCCCGAGGAAGAACATCGTGAAGCGGAGACCCGAGTACTCGGTGAGGTAGCCCATCACCAGCTCGGACTCGGCGATCGGCATGTCGAACGGGGTCCGGGACAGCTCGGCGAGGCTGGCGATGAGGAAGATCGCGAAGCCGATGAGCTGGCCGGTGAGCACGAACGGCAGCCCGAAGTCGGTGCCGGGGATCGTGTAGAGCCCGCCGTCCCCCTGGGCGGCGACGATGCCCTGGAGCGACAGGGTGCCGGCCTGGATCGCCACGCCGACCGCCGCCAGCACCAGCGGCAGCTCGTACGCGATGAGCTGGGCGGCGGCGCGCAGGCCCCCGATCAGCGAGTACTTGTTGGCGCTCGACCAGCCGGCCATCAGCACGCCGATGGTCGAGATCGACGACACCGCCAGCAGGTAGAAGAGCCCCAGATCGAGGTCGCGGATCTGCAGGGCCGGACTGGCCGGGATGATGACGAACGTGGCGAGCGTCCCCGCCAGCACGACGTACGGCGCGCCGCGGAACACCACGGAGTCGGCGGCGTCCGGCACGAGGTCTTCCTTCTGGATGAACTTGAGGCCGTCGGCCAGGGGCTGCGCCCACCCGTACCGGCCGCCCGCGAAGTACGGCCCGATCCGGCTCTGCATGTGCGCCGAGATCTTGAGCTCCCCGTAGATCGCGATGAGCGCCGCCACCGGCACCACCGACGCGATCACCAGCAGCTTGAGCCCCAGCAAGAACCAGAAGTTCCCGAAGAACCCCTCAACCGCGAAGACCGGCTCTACCACGAGCCCCCCTTGCACTGGCGAACGGGTTCGGCCC
Source organism: Acidimicrobiia bacterium (assembly GCA_041619955.1). Lineage (GTDB taxonomy): Bacteria > Actinomycetota > Acidimicrobiia > Spongiisociales > JAOTWH01 > JBFJZV01. Next base: position 2,103 of record JBFKDA010000050.1, read on the forward strand.
GCGCGATGAGCTGGCGAACGGGTTCAGCAAGTTTCACATTGCACCCCGGACGAGCGTCGTGTTGCGGTGCCGGATCTTGCAGGCTCGCCGGGGTGCGGGCTGCCGCGCTCCTCGGACGTGGTCCACCGCCGGCCGCGAGGCGGCCGGCTGAAGCCAACCCCGTACCGCGCCGGAACGGGCCGATGGCGCGCACCATGCTCGGGTGGCTTCCCGTCATCGGTCGACGTCGCCCAGGACGAAGTCGAGGGAGCCCAGGATGGCGATGATGTCGGGGACCAGCACGCCTTCGAGGATCCACGGGAGGATGCTGAGGTTGTTGAAGCTCGCCGAGCGGATCTTCAGGCGGTACGGGCCCCGCCCACCCTCGGAGACCACGTAGTAGCCCATCTCGCCCTTCGGGTTCTCCGCGCGGACGTACATCCGGCCCCGCGGCACCTTGATGATGCGCGGGACCTTGGCCTGGAGCGGGCCGGACGGCAGCCCGTCGATCGCCTGGGTCACGATCTTGGCCGCCTCCCGCACTTCCTGGAGCCGCACCCAGTAGCGGTCGAAGCAGTCGCCGTTCTCGCCGACCGGCACGTCGAACTCGAACCGGTCGTACGGCAGGTAGTCGGCCACCTTGCGGAGGTCGAAGCCGATGCCGGATGCCCGCAGGTTGGGCCCGCTGACCCCGTAGGCCTTCGCCTTGTCCTGGGGGATCACCCCGATGCCCTTGGTGCGGGCGAGGAAGATCTCGTTGCCGGTGACCAGCGTGTCCATGTCGTCGGCGATCGACATCATCCGCTCCATCGAGCGGCGGCTCTCGTCGAGGAACCCCTTGGGGATGTCCTGGCTGACCTTCTTGGTCTGCGACCCGGCCCCGGCGGCCGGCTTGACCCCGCCGATGCGGTTGAAGTTGGGATGGAACCGCCCGCCGGTGACGCCCTCGATGAGGTCGAGCACCCGCTCCCGCTCCCGCAGCGCGTGCATCAGCGGGGTGGCCGCCCCGATCTCCAGCGGGTACGACGACAGGAAGATAAGGTGCGACGACAAGCGGGCCATCTCGGTGAGGATGAGCCGGAGGTATTGCGCCCGCTCCGGCACCTCCAGCTCCATGAGGCGCTCGACGGCCACCATGAACGGCACCTCGTTGGCGAAGCCCGACACCCAGTCGATCCGGTTGACCAGCGCGGTGATCTGGGGGTAGGTGCGCACCTCGGCGAGCTTCTCGTACCCGCGGTGCATGTAGCCGATCACCGGGTCGACCTGCTCGATGCGCTCGCCGTCGACCTGCGCCACCAACCGCAGCACGCCATGGGTGGAGGGGTGCTGGGGGCCGATGTTCAGCGTCATGTCCGGCGTCTGCAGCTCCACCGAGACGGCCGCGTCCGAAAGGTGCACCATCGCCTGCGGGCTCAGGGTCATGCGTCGTCGGCCCCGTCGTCCGCCGCGGTGTCCCCCGCCGCGGCCTCCGCCGAGGCGTCCGCCTCGGTGTTCTCCGTCGACGGCATGTCCTCGACGTCGACCAGCCCCGGCCACGGCTTCACCTCGCGGCTCAGCAGCGGGTAGGACTTGCGCAGCGGGAATCCCTCGAACGCGTCGGGCAGGTAGAGCTTCAGCAGGCGCGGGTGGCCCCTGAAGTCGATGCCGAACATCTCGTGCGCCTCCCGCTCGTGCCACGCGGCGCCCCCGAACACCCCGACGAGCGTGTCGAGCACGGCGTCGTCCTTGGGGACGTCGGTGCTCAGCAGCAGGTAGCGGTCGTCGACGACCGTGCTCAGCGCGCAGAGCACCTCGTAGCGCTCGTCGAGCTCGTCGGGGGACTCCACCGGGTCGCCCACGGCCACCTCGCGCGCCCAGTCGATGGCCGACAGCCACGAGAAGAAGTCGTACCCCTCGTCCCGGGCCGCCGTGACCCGCGCCACCCAGTCCTCCCTGGGCACCCGCACCGTCTCCGCCGCGGCGGGCGCAGCAGCCTCGCCCGTCTCGGCGGTCTCCACCGCGTCCGGGGGCGGCGAGACGGCCGGGGCGTCCGCGTCGCTAGACGGGTTCTCGGTCACGCTCACTCCACTTCTCGCGCACGTCCTCGTTGGTGATCTTCTGCTGCAGGAGCACGATGCCCTCCATGAGGGCCTCGGGGCGGGGCGGGCAGCCGGGCACGTACACGTCCACGGGAATGAGCTGGTCGACGCCCTTCGTCACCGAGTACGAGTCCCAATAGGGACCCCCACAGTTCGAGCACGAGCCCATCGAGATGACGTACTTCGGGTCGGGCATCTGGTCGTAGAGGCGGCGGATGGCAGGCGCCATCTTGTCGGTGACGGTGCCCGCGACGATCATGAGGTCGGCCTGGCGCGGAGACGCCGGCAGAGGGATGATGCCGAAGCGCATGAAGTCGTAGCGAGGGCCCGAGGCGGCCATCATCTCGATCGCGCAGCACGCCAGCCCGAACTGGAACATCCAGAGCGAGTACTTGCGCGACCAGTTGAGCAGCCACGACACCGGCTTCGGCACGCCGAACTTCTCGATCACTCCCACCGCAGCACTCCCTTGCGCACCGCGTACACGAGGCCCATGACCAGGATCGCCACGAACACCAGCATCTCGACGATCACGAACAGGCCCATCCCGGCGTCGGCGAACGCCTCCAGCTCGATCGCCCACGGGAAGATGAACACCGCCTCGACGTCGAAGATCAGGAACAGCAGGGCGAAGATGTAGTAGCGGATGTGGGTCTGGCTCCAGCCGCCGCCCACCGGGTCGATGCCGCATTCGTAGATCGAGGACTTGACCTTCGTCGGGTTGCGCGGCTGCACGAGCTTGGAGACCGCGATGGCCACTCCCACCAGCATCAAACCGAGGCCGAGGAAGGCCGCGACGGTGATGTAGTCGTGGAAGTACGCCGTCACCCGTTACCCCTCGCTGCCATCGGCCCTGTGCACCGGCGGGAGTATAGAAGTGGCGCGCCTGGCCCCGGGGAGGAGGTGCGGACCCGGCGCCCGGCGCACCCTTGCGCGGCTCACGGCTCGCCGGTACGTTGCATGCTCCATCCCCGGGAGGACGGCGATGACCACCGAGCTGCGAGAACTGCGCACGTTGCGCGCCGACTTCCCGTGGCTCCAGCAGACCACCGACGACGGCCGGCCGCTCGTGTACCTGGACTCCACCGCCACCACCCAGAAGCCCGTGCAGGTGCTCGACGCGATGGACGACTACTACCGCCACCACAACGCCAACGTCCATCGCAGCGCCTTCCGCATCGCCGACAGGGCCACCAAGATGTACGAGGCGGCGCGAGCCAAGGTGGCGGCGTTCATCAACGCCGCCGACCCCGCCGAGGTGGTGCTCACCCGTGGGGCGACGACCAGCCTCAACTTCGTCGCCTCCGGCTGGGCGCGACCCCGGCTGCGGCCAGGCGACCGGGTGGTGGTCACCTCGATGGAGCACCATGCCAACTGGGTACCGTGGCAGATGCTGGAGCGCGACCTCGGCATCGAGCTGGGCTACGTACCGCTGACCGCCGACTACCGGGTCGACACCTCCAAGCTCGACGAGTTGATCGACGACCGGGTGAAGATCGTGTCGTTCTCGGGCATGTCGAACGTGGTCGGGACCATCGCACCGATCTCGGAGCTGGCGGCGGCGGCCCGGGCGGTGGGCGCGCTGGTCGTGGTCGACGGCGCCCAGCTCGTCCCCCACGTGCCGATCGACGTCCAGGCGCTCGACATCGACTTCCTGGCCTTCAGCGGCCACAAGATGCTCGGCCCCACCGGCATCGGGGTGCTGTGGGGGCGGCGCGAGCGCCTGGAGGAATTGTCGCCGCCCGAGGGTGGCGGGGAGATGATCGACCAGGTGCACCTCGACCATTTCACGATGAACACGCTCCCGCACCGGCTGGAGGCCGGCACGCCGCCGATCGCCGAAGCCATCGGCCTCGGCGCCGCCGTCGACTACCTGAGCGACGTGGGCATGGACGCAGTCCGGGCCCACGAGGTCGACCTCACGGGGTACGCGCTGCGGGTACTGGCGGAGGTGCCGCGGCTGACGATCTACGGGCCCACCGACCCGCAGGTCCGCGGCGGAGCCATCAGCTTCACGATCGACGGGATGCGCCTCGACGACATCGAGTCGGCCCTCGACGCAGAGGGCATCTGCATCCGCGGCGGGCACCACTGCGCCCAGCCGCTGATGCGGGCCCACGACCTGCCACAGACCGCCCGCGCCTCGCTGTACCTGTACAACACCCGCGAGGAGGTCGATCGATTGGGGCGGGTGCTGGAGAAGGTCGTGGCGTATGGGATTTGAAGACCTCTACCGCCCGGCGATCGTCGACCACCGCCGGAACCCGCGCCACACGGCCGAGCTGGCCGACCCCGACGTGCGGGTCGAACGGGAGAACGTCGAGTGCTCGTTCGACGACCGCATGGCGGTGGCGCTCAACGTGCGCGCCGGCGCGATCGTCGCGGTGGCCGTCGAGCCCGACGGCTGCGCGTTCACGACGGCGTCGACCTCGATCATGGCCGAGGCCATCCTGGGCCGGCCGCTGGACGAGGTCGCGACGATGGCGAAGGACCGGCTGGCGCTCCTGGCGGCGGGCGCCGACCCGGACGCCGACGCAGGGTGGAAGGACGAGGACCTCGGCGACTTCGCCGACTTCGAGGGGGTGCGGCGCTTCCCACAGCGCTTGGCGTGCGTCGAGATGCCGTGGCAGGCGCTGACGGAAGCCGTCGAGCGCGCCGCCCGGCTCGAAGCCTGACCACCGAGCCTCCAGAGAATCAGACAGGGAGACCACCGTGACGGATGGTGACACGAACGACCTCGTCGAGGTCCCGGGCCTGCGGGTGTACAACACCCGCACGCGCCAGAAGGACCCGCTGCTCGTGCGCGCCGGCGAGCCGCTGCGCATGTTCGTCTGCGGGCCGACCGTGTACGACTACAGCCACCTCGGCCACGCCAAGACGTACGTGCAGTTCGACTTCGTCGCCCGGTACCTGCGCCACCTCGGCAACGACGTGTTCTACCTCATGAACATCACCGACGTGGACGACAAGATCATCGCCCGCGCCGCCGAGCAGGGGCGGCCGCCGGCCGACCTCGCCGCGGAGTTCGAGGGCCACTTCGTCGAGGACATGGAGGCGCTGCACAACACGTCGGTGGACGAGTACGCGCGCGCTCACGACTTCATCCCCCAGATCGTCGACCAGGTCCGGCGCCTCCTCGAATCGGGCCACGCGTACGAGACCGAGGACGGCGTCTACTACGACACGGACAGCTTCGCCCGCTACGGCGAGCTGTCCGGGCGCACGGAGGTGCGCGAGGACGACTCCCTGTCCCGCATCGACGACAACCCGTACAAGCGGCGGCCCGCCGACTTCTGCCTGTGGAAGGCTCGCCGCCCCGGCGACCCGTACTGGGAGACGGCGGTGGGCGAGGGTCGGCCCGGCTGGCATATCGAGGACACCGCCATCACCGAAGCCAGGCTCGGCGCCCAGTACGAGCTCCACGGCGGCGCGGTCGACCTGATCTTCCCGCACCACGAAGCCGAGATCGCCCAGATGGAGGCGCTGTCCGGCCTGCACCCCATGGTGCGGGTGTGGATGCACACGGGGTTCCTCAACACGGACGGTACGAAGATGTCGAAGAGCCTCGGCAACTTCACGACGATCCGCGCCCTACTCGCCGAGCACGACTACCAGGTGGTGCGGTTCGCCTTCCTCAGCAACCACTACCGGTCGGCCATGGCGTTCGGCGACGACACCCTCCGCCAGGCGGCGAGCACCCTGCGCCGCATCGAGTCGTTCGCTCGTTCTGTACAGGCAGCCCAGCCCTCCCCCGGCGACGCGGCCCGCACCACCGAGGCCCGCAAGCGGTTCTTCGACCGCCTGTCGGACGACTTCGACACGCCGGGAGCGCTCGGCGTGCTGTTCGACTACATCCGCGAGTCGAACCGGGCGGGCGACGCCGGCGCCGATGCGCTTGCGTTCGTGCGCGAGTTCGACTCGCTGTTCGCCGTGCTTCCCGCCGACCTGCGGGAGGGCGCCGTCGCGCCGGACGCCGACGGGTGGGTGGCGGAGCGCGTGGCGGAGCGGGAGAAGCTGCGGGCGGACCGGCGGTTCGAAGAAGCCGACGCGATCCGCCAGGCGCTTGAGCGCGAGGGGATCGTGGTCGAGGACACCGCCGCGGGCACCCGCTGGTGGCGGGACGCCTGAGCGCGGCGCCTCGACCCCCGGACTACACCGGCGGCTCGCTCGTCAACCTCGCGGCCGAGCTGGAGCATCGCCTCGCGGGGACCTCCCCGGCGCCGCCGCTCCACCCCGAGCTCGCGTCCCTGATCCCGGCGGCCGCCAGCTACGTGCTGGTGATCTTCGACGGGCTGGGTGACGGCCAGCTCGGCCACCCTGCCGCCCGCCCGCTGGCCGCCGCGCGCCAAGCCGCGCTCGACACGGTCTTCCCGACCACGACGACGGTCGCGCTCGCCTCGCTGGCCACCGGCCGGCCGCCTTCGCAGCACGGGTTGCTCGGCTACCAGCTGTGGATGCCCGAGGCCGGCGTCGTCGTGAACACGCTCAAGTGGCGGTCGCTGTGGGGCGATCCGGTCGAGCTCGACTACGAGCAGGTGCTCCCCGCCCCCAACCTGTGGGAGCGGCTCGCCGCCGCCGGCGTGGAGCCGATCACCGTCCAGCCGGCCGGCTTCGCAGGCACGCCGCTGAGCCGGGTCCTGTACCGGGGCTGCCGCTTCGAGCCCGCGTACACGATGCGGGAGCTCGCCGACGCCGCCGCCGAACTCGCCGCCACGCCGGGCCGGCTGGTGCTGGCGTACGTCCCGCACGTCGACGTCGCCGCCCACATGGACGGCCAGGACTCGGCGGAGTATGCCGAGGCGCTGTCGGCGGCCGCTGCCGTGTGGGAGCGGATCGTCGCCCGGCTCCCCTCCGGCGCCGCCCTCATCGGCTGCGCCGACCACGGCCACGTCGACTTCCCTGCCGCCGACCAGGTGCGGATCGCCCGCCCCGACCACGACGGCCGCACGTTCTACGGCGACCAGCGAGCGATGTTCGTGCGCGGGGACGGCGCCGTCCTGGCCACCCGCCTTCCGGCGAGGTGGGAGCCGCTCGCCGGGATCGTGGACTGGTGGGGGCCGCCGCCCCGGCATCCCGAGTTCACGGCCAGGGCGCCCGACGGCGTCCTGCTCGCCTCCCCCGGCAGGATCCTGCTGCACCGGTTCAGCGACGACGGCCAGATCGGGCATCACGGTGGGCTGTCGGCGGCCGAGCGGCGGGTGCCGCTGCTGGTGGGCCCTGCGGTCCGGCCGGAGCCGGCAGGCTGAGCTCGAACACGCTCCAACCGTCGGCGTAGGCGTAGGTCAGCTCGCCGTCCATCAACCGGGCGAGCGTCCGGGAGATCGAGAGCCCGAGTCCCAGCGAGCCCGGCTGCGTGGGCGTCCGGTGCGCCCGCTCGTACGGGTCGAAGACGACCTCCCGCTTCAATACCGGGATCCCTTCGCCGTTGTCGCACACCCGCACGGTGCTGCGGTCGGCGAGCTCGGCGATCTCGATCCGCACGGTGTCGCCGCCGTACCGGTCGGCGTTGACGACGAGGTTCCGGAGGATCTGGCGGACCCGCGACTCGTCCCCCACCGCACGGCCCGGCGGGCCGGTGATGGTCACGGTGGACGGCAGGGTGCCGAGGTGATCGACGACCGCCTGGGCCATCTCGCGCAACCGCAGCTCGCCGGGGCTGACGGTGAGCGCCCCGATGTGGGCGCGGGCTGCCGTCAAGAGGTCCTCCACGAGGTTGCTCATGTCGAGTGCGTCCGAGGCGATCGATTCGAGCATGCTGGCTCGCTGCTCGTCGCCGCGGCCCGAGTTCTCGACCAGCAGCTCGGCGAACCCGAGGATCCCCGTCAGCGGGGTCCGGAGCTCGTGGCTGACCGCGGCGATCAACTGGTCCTTCGAGCGGATGATCTCCTGCTTGGCGGCGATCTCCTCGCGCAGCCGGTCGACCATCTCCGCCCGGCCGAGCGTCAACCCGACGTGGCTGGCGAGCGCATCGAGCAGCTCGAGGTCGCCGAGCTCGAACGTGCGATCCGGGCCGACTCGACCCGACACCACGATGGCCCCGCGGCGGCCGTCGACCAGGTCGAGTGGGGCCACCAGCGCGCAGCGGCGGCGCGCCTCGCCCCCGGCCGGCCGCAAGGCCCGTCCGGCCGCATCGCCGAGCACGCGTGACCGGGGGGGCAGGGATGCCAGCTCGGTGGCCGCCGCCACCAGCTCGGCCCCCGCAGGTGCGACGCGCACCGAGTCCTCGTCGTGGAGCGCCACCCGCTGGGCGCCCACGCCCTCGGCCCCACCGAGCACCAGCTCGGCGTGCTCTGCGCGGAGCAGGCGGGTCGCCTCGCGCAGCGACACCGCGAGCACGTCGTCGACCTGGGACGAGGCGCTCGTGGCGCTGGTGAACGCGTAGACGGCGCGCAGGTCGTCATGCCGCCGGCTCAGCGACCCGTAGACGCGGATCAACAGGAAGAACATCGCCCCGGCACCAGCCAGGACGACGGCCGCCCGGACGTCGTACCACACGATGAGGCTGCACAGCGTGCCGATGAACCCGGTGCCGATGCTGATGAGCAGCCCGGCGGCGAAGGCTCGCATCGTCTCGCCGAGCGGCCGCTGGTTCCTGGACAGCCCGATCGCGAGGTTCACCAGCGCGGCGGCGACGACGATCGCCACGCCGACCGCCGCGAGCGCCGCAATCCAGCCGGCCGGCCCGGCCGGCGATGCGGCGCCGAGCACGGCCCGGTACACGGCGAGGGCCGTCACCGTCTCGAGTGCGAAGAGCGCGGTGTTGAACGCCACCTTCGTGAGCGGCTGGCGGCGGTAGGCGACCAGCGCCAGCGCACCACCGACCAGGCGGCCCGCGAGCAGCGCCGGTGGCGCCGCGAAGACCAGGCCGAGGATGAGCGGGATCTCGCTCATCGAGATCGTGTGGGCGTCCCGCTGCACCGGGATGTGGATGATGGCGCTCTCGGTCACCGCGAAGGCAATGGCGAGCACCCACCACTCCAGCCGGACCGGGGCGCCGAGCGTCGCGTCGCCGGGCAGCCACAGCAGCGCCATAGCGGCCGCGACGGCAACCATGGCCGCCGTCATCGGCCACAGGCCCATGCCGTGGCGGGCGAGTGCTCGCCACCCCGACGCGCGCCGGTGGCTGCTGAGCGTGATGTCGGTCACGTTTCCGTTTCCCTCAGGATCGAGCGGCCGGGCGGACCGCTCTTCAATCCATCGGCACGTGTTTCCACGCGATCAAGCACGCCGTGTTGACAAGTTCTGGGTGGTCGGCGAAGAACCCGGCCCGGTCGCGGGGACCGGGCCGGGTCGGACGTCGGGTCGAAGGACGGCTACGGGACGCTGAAGTCGCCGAGGGAGTTCCCGCCCAGCGAGTTCCCGCCCAGCGAATTGCCGCCCAGCGAGTTCCCGCCCAGCGAATTGCCGCCCAGCGAGTTCCCGCCCAGCGAGTTCCCGCCCAGCGAGTTCCCGTCACTGCCGTCGCCGGCCGCCAACGCGGCGGGGGCGAGCGTCAGGAGCGAGATCAGCACCGCGACGATCGTCGCGGCCGTCCGGCGACCCAGTCGCCGCAGACGTGAAATGGGCACGATCGACACCTCCTCTCCTCAGTGAGCCAGCCTGGTCGCTGCCTCTCCTCGAAAGATCGGCTGCGGCGCGCCGCGATCTTGAACGTCATCGTCGAACGCACGGGATGACTAGTGCGCCGCATCGTGAGGCGCGGCTCGGCCAGAATGCCGGCATGAGCGCGCCGCAGCAGGGCCGGCAAGGAACGTTGGGCACCTTCGCCGGCGTGTTCACACCATCGGTGCTGACGATCCTCGGGATCATCCTGTTCCTGCGGATGGGCTTCGTCGTGGGGAACGCCGGCCTGCTGCGCACGCTGGTGATCATCGGCATCGCCACGCTGGTGTCGGTGCTCACGTCCACGTCGCTGGCGGCCATCGCCACCAACATCGAGGTCAGGGGCGGGGGCGACTACTACGTGATCTCCCGGACGCTCGGCGTGGAGTTCGGCGGGGCGATCGGCGTGGTGCTGTTCCTGGCTCAATCGGTGTCGATCGGGTTCTACGCAATCGGCTTCGGCGAGGTCGCCGCCGGCGTGCTGGGGTTCGACTCGACACTGGCCACCCAGGTCATCGCGCTGGTGGCGGTGTTCGGGCTGTTCGGCTTCGCGTGGGCCGGGGCCGACGTCGCCACGAGGTTCCAGTTCGTCGTGATGGCGTTCCTCGTCGCCGCGCTCGCGTCCTTCTACCTGGGCGCAGTGGGCAGCGCCGAGGCTGCGAACCTCGACGGCTCCTGGTCTCCCGCGGCCGGCGGGATCGGCTTTTGGGCCGTCTTCGCGGTGTTCTTCCCTGCCGTCACCGGCTTCACCCAGGGAGTCAGCATGTCCGGCGACCTCGCCGACCCCAGCCGCTCCCTGCCGACCGGCACGTTCGCCGCAGTCGGTCTGTCGACGGTCGTGTACGTCAGCGTGGCGGTGCTCATCGCGGCCGGCAGCCCACAGCTCGAGCTCGTCGGCGACACCGGAGGCGCGATGCGATCGATCGCGCTGGTCGGGCCGCTCGTGCTGATCGGCGTGTTCGCCGCCACGCTGTCGTCCGCGATGGCATCGTTCCTCGGGGCGCCCCGGATACTGCAGTCGCTGGCCGCCGACAAGGTGTTCCCCGGGCTGGTGTTCTTCGCCAAGGGACACGGACCGCTGGGCAACCCCCGCCGGGCCGTGCTGCTCTCGCTCGCCATCGCGGTCGTCACCCTCGGCCTGGGTGCGCTCAACTCGATCGCGGCCGTCGTCTCGATGTTCTTCCTGATCTCCTACGGCATGCTCAACTACGCGACCTACTGGGAGGCGAAGGCGTC
>JBFKDA010000051.1:0-12989 GCA_041619955.1 Acidimicrobiia bacterium
CGACGGGATCACGGTGCCGACGCTCGTGCTGGCCGGTGCCGACAGTCCGCCCGAACAGCAGGCCGCCACCCGGCGAGCAGCGGCCGCGATCCCGCCCGCAGAGGTCAGGGAGCTGGCCGGCCATGCGCACATCGCCCATCGCACCGACCCGGCCCTGATCGCCGGCATCGTGACGGCGTTCCTCGGTTAGGCGGGTTGGTCCTCGCCGAGATGGGCCACCACGGCCTCCGCCACGTCGCGGAGCGCCTCCAACTGCTCGCGTTCCAGCAGGTCGACGAGGTGGCGGCGCACCCCGGCGAAGTGGATCGGCGCCGCGGCGGCGATGGCCCGCACTCCCTGCCGGGTGAGCGTGACCTGAGCGCCCCGACCGTCGCCGGCGACCTCCTCGCGCCGAACGAGCCCGCGCTCCTCCATGCGGCGAAGCTGGTGCGATAGCCGGCTCTGCGACCAGCGCATGTGGTCGGCGAGGGCCGTGACCCGCGACCGCCGGCCCTCCGCCTCGACGAGGTTGGAGAGCACCGTGTAGTCGGCCATGGACAGGCCGGTGGCGTCCGTCAGCTCGCGGGTGAGCTGTGCCTCGAGCAGCGTGAACATGCGGCGGTAGCTGCGCCACGCCCGCTCCTCCGTGCTGTCGAGCCAGCGGGAGACCATGCCGCCACCGTACCAGAATCAACTTGACATGTCATGTAATCTGTGGTTGTATGACACATCATGCAAGATCGGATCCTCCGCCTCTTCCTCGGCCTCGTCCTGTTCGGGGTGAGCATCGCCGCGATGCTGACCGCCGGGCTCGGGGTCGACTCGTGGGACGTCCTGCACCAGGGGGTGGCTACCCGATCTGGTGTCAGCTTCGGGTGGGTCGTCAACGGGACGAGCCTCCTGGTGCTCGCCCTGTGGGTCCCGCTGCGGCAGCGTCCGGGCATCGGCACCGTGGCCAACGCGCTGGTCGTCGGCGTGGTCGCCGACCTGAGCCTGCGGGTGCTCAGCGAGCCGTCGCACCTGGCCGGACAGGCCACGCTGCTCGCCGGCGGCATCGTCGTCAACGGGCTGGCCACCGGCCTCTACATCGGTGCCGGGCTGGGGCCGGGCCCGCGCGACGGCCTGATGACCGGGCTGGCGGCGCGCACCGGGCGGTCGATCCGCTCGGTACGCACGGTGATCGAGGCCGTGGTGCTCGGCGCGGGGTGGCTGCTCGGCGGCCCCATCGGGATCGGGACGCTCGCCTACGCGGCGGCGATCGGTCCGCTCAGCCAGTTCTTCCTCGACCGGCTGTCGGTCGACCGGCCGCTGGTCGTGCGCCTGGAGCCGGAGCCGTGCCCGGGATGAGCGCCGTCCGGATCCTCGCCGTCGCCGGCAGCCTGCGGAGCGAGTCCTACAACCGGGCGCTGCTGCAGGCCGCCGCAGATGCGCCGCCGCCCGGCGTGGAGGTGCACGTGTTCGCCCGGCTGCGCGAGGTGCCGCTGTTCGACGAGGACGCCGAGCACCCGCCGCCGCCCGGCGTCGCCCGGCTGCGCCGCGAGGTCGCCGCGGCCGATACCTTGCTCATCGCCACCCCCGAGTACAACCAGTCGGTGCCCGGCGTGGTCAAGAACATGATCGACTGGCTGTCCCGGGGCGAGCCGGGCCTGGCCGGGAAGCCGGTGGCGGTGACCGGAGCGACGCCCGGGCCGTGGGGCACCAGGATCGCTCAGACGGTGCTGCGCCAGATGCTGCTGTCTTGCCAGGCGCTCGTGCTGCCGGCCCCGACGCTGTTCGTGCGCGACGCCGGCGCGCTGCTCGACGGCGACGGTCGGCTGCAGGATGCCGTCACCGTGGCGCGGCTGCGCGACCTCGTCGAGGCGCTTGCGGCCTGGTCGGCCGCCGTCGGCGTGCCCCGGCACCGCGTGCTGGCCGGCTGATCCCACCGTCGGCAAGGTGGCTCTGGGGCACGGCGCGCTGCCGTGCGACCGGCCGTTTCGGGCAATAGGCTCCCCGGCATGAGCGACATCCACGACTACGACGCGGTCATCATCGGGGCCGGGATCATCGGCGCCAACCTCGGCTTCGAGCTGGCGAAAGCGGGCTGGCGCACCCTCAACGTCGACAAGCTGCCCGCCGCCGGGTACGGCTCGACGGCGAACTCGTGCGCGATCATCCGCACCCACTACTCCACCTGGCCGGGCGTGGCGATGGCATGGGAGGGGCTCCAATACTGGCAGCGCTGGCGCGAATACCTCGAGGTCGAGGACGAGCGGGGCCTTGCCGGCTTCGTGCAGTGCGGCGGCGTCTACCTGGGCAACGACGCCCGCTACGAGGAGAAGGTGCTCCCGCTGTTCGACGACATCGGCATCCACTACGAGCGCTGGACGCCCGAGCAGGTCGCCGCACACATCCCCGGTATCGACCTCGGCAGCCATTCGCCGCCGAAGTCGGCCGCCGACGACGCGTTCTGGGACGAGCCGGCCCGCCAGCTCGGCAGCGCCGTCTACAGCAAGGCGGCCGGCTACGTCACCGACCCCCAACTCGCCTCGCACAACCTGCAGCGGGCCGCCGAGGCGAAGGGCGCCGAGTTCCGCTTCAACACCACGGTCACCGGGATCCGGCGAGAGGGCAACCGGGTGACGGGCGTGAATCTCGCCCTCCCCCCTGAGGGGGGAGAGCGCAGCCGGAGGCTGCGGGAGGGGGGGGATGACCGCCGGTCGTTCGTGAGCGCCAAGGTCGTCGTGAACGTGGCCGGGCCGCACTCGTTCGTCATCAACGAGATGGCCGGGCTGGCCGGCACGATGAACATCGGCACCCGGGCGCTCCGCCACGAGGTGCACCACGTGCCGTCGCCGCCGGGGCTCGACTTCGAGCGGGACGGCTACCTGGTGGGCGACGACGACCTCGGCACCTACTTCCGGCCCGAGGTGGGCAACCACATCCTCGTCGGCAGCCAGGACCCCGACTGCGACCCGCAGGTCTGGGTCGACGACCCAGACCAGTTCGAGCGCGCGATCACCACCGAGCAATGGAACAACCAGGTGCTGCGGCTCGCCCGCCGGCTGCCGGCGCTCGGGGTGCCGCAGGAGCGCAAGGGCGTCGTCGACCTGTACGACGTGAGCGACGACTGGATCCCGATCTACGACCGCACCGACCTCGACGGCTTCTACGTGGCCATCGGCACCAGCGGCAACCAGTTCAAGAACTGCTCGGTGGCGGCCCACTGCCTCGTGCAGCTCATCGAGGCGGTCGAGGCGGGCCACGACCACGACGCCGAGCCGGTCCGGGTGAAGCTCCCGCACACCGGCCTGGAGCTGGACATGGGCGCCTTCAGCCGCAACCGGCAGATCAACGAGGCGTCGTCGTTCTCGGTGCTCGGATGAGCGGGTGACGCCGGAGCGGGTCGTCCGCAGCTACCTGGCGATCGCCGGCCTCTACACCCTGTCCGCCTCCGTCATCTGGGGCGTCAACACGCTGTTCCTCCTCGACGCCGGGCTCGACATCTTCGAGGTGTTCGTCGCCAACGCCGCGTTCACCGCGGGGATGGTGCTGTTCGAGATCCCCACCGGGGTGTTGGCGGACACGGCCGGGCGGCGAGCCTCGTTCCTGCTCAGCACGCTGGTGCTCGCGGCCGGCACGCTCGTGTACGTGGGGCTGGCCGCCGCCGAGGCCGGCGTGGTGGCGTTCTGCTTCGCCAGCGTGCTGCTCGGCCTGGGATTCACGTTCTACTCCGGCGCCGTCGAGGCGTGGGTGGTCGACGCGCTGGCGGTCACCGGGTACGACGGCGAGCTCGACCGGGTGTTCGCCCGGGGCTCGATCGTCTCGGGCGCGGCGATGCTGGCCGGCACGGTGGGAGGGGGCCTGCTGGGCAACGTCGGGCTGGCCTGGCCGTTCGTCACCCGGAGCGCGCTGCTGGTGCTGCTGTTCGCGTACGCCTCCCGCACCATGCACGACGTCGGGTTCGAGGCGAGGACCATGCGGCTGCGCGACCTGCCCGCCGAGATGGCGACGATCGGGCGCGCGTCGCTCACCTATGGCTGGCGGCGGGAGGCCGTCCGCCACCTGATCGTCGTGTCGATCGTCCAGGGTGCGGTGCTCATGTGGGCCTTCTACGCCTGGCAGCCGTACTTCCTGGAGCTGCTCGACGGCGGGGCGGTGTGGGTCGCCGGCGTCGTCGCCGCGCTGATCGCGCTCTCGACGATCGCCGGCAACGCGATCGTCGAGTTCCTCACCCGCTTCTGCGGTCGCCGCACGACGATGCTCATGTGGGCGGGGGGCGTCATGGCGGTGGGCGCGATCGGGGTGGGGCTGGCCTCGCAGTTCTGGTTGGCGCTCCTGTTCCTGCTGGCGACCACCGCCGCGCTGGGGGTGCAAGGGCCGGTCCGCCAGGCGTATCTCCATGCCAGCATCCCGTCGGAGCAGCGCGCCACGGTGGTGTCCTTCGACTCGATGATGTCGAGCGCCGGCGGGGTCGGCGGGCAGGTGGGCCTGGGGGCGCTGGCCCGGACCCGCTCGATCGAGGCGGGGTACCTCACCGGCGGCGTCGGCCTGCTCACCGTCGTGCCGGTGTACTGGCTGCTGCGCCGCCTCCGTGAGCCCGCCGACGTATTCGCCGGCTCCCAGGCGGGGTGCCGGGGCCCGGCCGCCGGTCAGGGGCTGCCGGAGCTGGCCGCGGTCGATTCGATCCCTCGGCTCCCGGAGACGGTGGGCGGGTAGTCGCGGCCGCCGCGCTGGCGCCGAAACGCCGTGATTCCGGGACCCAGGACGAATACAATCTGCGGCGGAGATGTCACCGAGACCATGGGGAGGCCGGTCGTGGTGATGACGATCGACGAGCGGCTCGACGCGGCCCGGGCGCGCCTCGATCGGGTGTCGGTGGAACGGCTCGACGCCGAGGTCGCGGCGGGAGCCATCGTCGTGGACATCCGGCCGGTTCATTTCAGATGGGCCGAAGGCGGGATGCCGGGCGCCCTGATCATGGAGAGCAACGTCGTGCTGTGGCGGTTCGCACCGTCCAGCGATGCCCGCCTCGCCGACCTCGCGCCCGACCCGCGGGTGATCCTGTTCTGCAACGAGGGTTATGCGTCGAGCCTGGTCGCTGCGGAGCTGCACGACGTCGGCGTGCCGCGCGCGACCGACCTGGTCGGCGGGTACCGGGCCTGGCGGTTGGCGAGCGGCCGCTGAGCGGCGCCGGTGCCGCGGGGGCTGCCGTCGGTAGCCTGGCCGCCGGGAGCGACGCCGAGAGACGTGACCGAGCGGAGGACCCCATGAGCTTGCCCGACCGGACCACCTACCTCGTCGTCGGGGCCGGCGTGCACGGCCTCAGCACGGCGTGGCACCTGGCGATGGAACTGGCCCGCCAGGGCCGGCCCGGCTCGGAGGTGGTGCTCGTCGACAAGGCGGCGCCCGGGGCCGGGGCCACCGGGATCGCCTGTGGCTGCGTCCGCAACCTCTACATGACCGAGCCCCTGCATGCGATCATCCGCCATTCGGTCGACGTGTGGAACTACGACCCGGTGCTGCTGGGCTTCCAGCAGGTGGGCTACGTGTCGTGCGGCGAGGCGAACCAGATCGCCGACTACGAGCGCATCGTCGCCAGCCAGAACGCCGTCGGCTACAGCTCGGACATGTACGTGGGCAAGGACGCCCGCGACTTCCTCACCCGGCTGTGGCCCGACTTCCGCCCGCACTCGACCGAGGTCGTGCTGCACGAGAAGATGAGCGGCTACGCCGGCACCGCCCAGGCGGTTCGCGGCCTCACGGAGCTGTGCGAGCGGCACGGCGTGCAGATCCATCGCGGCGTCGAGGTGAAGGGCTACGACGTCCAGGGCGGCACGGTGCGGGCGGTGGAGACCAGCGAAGGCCGCATCGAGGCCGACGTGGTGATCCTCGGGCTCGGAGCGTGGACGCCGCACCACTGGCAGCTGCTCGGCCAGCCGACGACCCTCGACGTGGGGTACCGCGACGGGTCACGGGTCGAGGGCAAGGACATGTGGACGTATTGGCGGCTCGAGGAGGGGGAGGTGTACTTCGACGGGCCCTACTACACCGCCGACAACCTCAACCCGCCGGTGCTCCACATCGAGCTGATGAACACGCCGGTCGTCGACCCGGTCACGGGGGTGCGGCACGGCGACAGCGTCTACGTCTACTGGAAGGACGGCACCGAGCGGATGGAGCGGCCCGGCATCCAGGGCGGCGGGCTGCCCGTGAAGCTCGGGCCCGACGCGCAGGTCGAGCCCTACGGCCACGCCAGCGACGCCTACCAGGCCGGCGTCGGCTTCGCCGACTACTTCACCGCGTGCATGGGGATGTTCATGGAGCGGTTCGAGGGCATCCGGCCCCACTTCAAGGAGCGCCGCAACGGCGGCATCGGCGCGTTCACGCCCGACAACGTGCCGATCGTCGACTGGGTGCTGCCCAACGTGTTCATGATCGCCGACTCCAACCACGGCTTCAAGATGACCGGCCTCGGCAAGCTCGTCGCTCGCAAGCTCACCGGGTCGCAGCCGGTGCCGGAGCTGGAGCCGTTCCGGCTCGCCCGCTTCGCGGCGGGCGAGGCCTTCGGGTCGGGGACCACGCACTCGCCCTGGGTCTAGGTCACACCCCGGCCGGCCGCAGCTCCCGGGTCGCCCGCCATACCTCGCCGCCGGCGAAGTCGAGGTAGCGGGTTCGGTCGATGGCGATCCAGCGACCCCCCGGGAGGCCGCCCGGCAGGCGGCCGTGGTGGATCACCACGTTGCGGTAGTGGCGGGGCGACAACTCGGCGACCGCTCGGGCGTGCGCGGCGCTCGACCGCCAGCGCGCCGCCGCCTCCTCGTCCTCGTTGATCACGAGGTTCGCCCAGTCGTGGCCGTCGAGCTCCCACGAGCTGTAGCTGAGGATGCCGGGGTAGTCGGCGAACTCCTTGACGATCTTCGAGTTCGCCCGTTCCAGCGGGCCGATCGGCATGTCGGGCCGGCGCTGGGCGATGAAGCCCACGGCGAAGAGGTCGGCATCCAACCGCACCCTCGCCGGGTCGCAGACGATCACTCGCCGCCGTAGTCCGTGGACCTTCCACCGGATCGGCCGGTGGGGCACCAGCTCCACCGAGCCCGCGTCGGCGCTGACGAGGAGCGCCCGGAGGTCTTCGACCATCGACGTCAGGATGCACGAGTCGCGTTCGTAGCGATCGGGCGACGCGAACGAGCGCCCGGCGACTGCCTCGTCGGGGCGCAGCACGACGTTCGCGACCGGCTCCGCCACTGATCCTGCCTCCCAGCAGCCCCCCAGCTCACTCGGTCCACTCTGAGCACGCAGGCTAGCCGCCGACCACTGTCCGGCGCCGCCAATCACCGACTGGTACCGTCGGCCGATGTCGCGAGACGCGTCGCGGGCGGCGAGGAGGGCCCGGAGAACTGCCGGACTGCGCCAGCTCCCGTGGCGATCCGTCGTCAACCCGTACCGCCCGATCGAGGTGCTCGCCGCCGACCAGGTCGAGGCGATCCACGACGCCTCGTTGCGCATCCTCGCCGAGATCGGCATGGACTTCCTCCACCCCGAGGCGCTCGAGATCCTCGCCGCCGGCGGGGCCGAGGTCGACGCAGGCACATCGCGCGTCCGCTTCGACCCCGAGATGGTGACCGAGGCCGTCGCCACCGTGCCCGAGTCGTTCACGCTGCATGCCCGCAACCCCGCCCACGACGTCGTCATGGGGGGCAGCCACGTCAACTTCTCGATGGTCGCCAGCCCCCCCAACGCCGCGGACTTCGACACCGGCCGGCGCACCGGCAACTACGACGACTTCGCCAACCTCACCCGCCTCGCCCAGTTCTTCAACATCGTCCACCTCACCGGCGGCTATCCCGTCGAGCCCGTCGACCTCCCGCCCGAGACCCGCCATCTCGACTGCCTCGCCGCGTTCGTCACCCTCACCGACAAGGTGTTCCACGCCTACTCGCTCGGCCGGGCGCGCATCCGCGACGGGCTGGAGATCGCCCGTATCGCCCGCGGGCTCACGGTCGACGAGCTCGCCGCCGAGCCGTCGCTGCTCACGGTCGTCAACACCTCGTCGCCGCTGCGCCTCGACGGCCCGATGATCGAGGGGATCGTCGAGATGTCCCGGATGGGCCAGCCGGTGGTGGCCACCCCGTTCACGCTGTCCGGCGCGATGGCGCCGGCCACGATCGCCGGCGCACTCGCCCAGCAGAACGCCGAGGCGCTGGCCACGATCGCGCTCACCCAGCTCGTCAACCCCGGGACGCCGGCGATGTACGGGGGGTTCACGTCGAACGTCGACATGCGCTCCGGCGCGCCGGCGTTCGGCACCCCCGAGTACACCCGGGCGGCGCTGGCGGGTGGGCAGCTCGCCCGCCGCTACGGGTTCCCGTACCGCTCGTCGAACGCCAACGCCTCCAACGCCCCCGATGCGCAGTCGACCTACGAGTCGCAGATGTCGCTGTGGGGGGCGGTGATGGGCCACGCCAACCTCGTGAAGCACGCCGCCGGCTGGCTGGAAGGCGGGCTGCTCGCCTCCTTCGAGAAGGTGGTGCTCGACGTCGAGATGCTGCAGATGATGGCCGTGTTCATGGAGGGCCTGACCACCGGCCCCGACGACCTGGCACTGGACGCGATCGCCGAGGTCGGGCCGGGCGGCCACTTCTTCGGCGCCGCCCACACGCTGGAGCGCTACGAACACGCCTTCTACTCGCCGCTCGTGTCGGACTGGAGCAACTACGAGACGTGGGAGGAGGGCGGCGGGTTGATGGCCGCGCAGCGCGCCAACGGCATCTGGAAGCAGGCGCTCGCCGAGTACGAGCCCCCGCCACTGGAAGACGACCGGAGAGCCGAGCTGGAGGACTTCGTGGGCCGGCGCAAGGCAGAGGGCGGGGTGGGGTAGGTGGCGGGTGTGGCCAGCTCGGGGCTCAGGCCCGCATCGCCGCGCCGCGGGGGTCGTAGGGCGACGGCTCGATCACCCGGCACGGGCGCTCCTCGCCGACGACGTGCACGGCCAGCTCGGTGCCGGCCTCGGTGTGGCCCGGCTCGACGAGCGCCATCGCCAGGCTCATCCCCACCGTGTGGCCGTAGTCGCCCGACGTCACGTAGCCCACCCGCCGGCCGTCGGCCCACACCGGCTCGTAGCCGGAGGCGTCGGCGTCGGTGGCGTCGACCTCCATCGTGACGAGCCGCAGCCGGGGCGGGCCGGCGTCGCGCTCCTTGCGAGCACCGGCCTCGCCGGCGAACCCCTCCTTCGACCAGTCGATCCAGCGGTCGAGGCCGGTCATGCCCGGCGTGTACTCCTGGCGGTACTCGGCCGACCAGATGCCGAAGCTCTTCTCCATCCGCAGCGACAGCAGCGCGTCGTACCCGTACTCGACCGCACCGAGGTCCTCGCCGGCCTCCACCAGCAGCCGCCGCAGCGCCACGTGCTCGGCCGCGGAGCAGTGGATCTCGTATCCGAGCTCGCCGGTCACAGAGATCCGCCCCACCTTGGCGCGGACGAGGCCGACATCCATCGGCCGGCAGCTCATGAACGGCATCGCCCCGTCCGACACGTCGTCCGGCGTCACCCGCGCCAGCAGCTCGCGACTCCCCGGGCCGGACAGGGAGAAGCCGACGATCGCATCCGAGATGTCGCGGACGGCCACCCCGTCGACGAGGTGGTCGTCGAACCAACGCATGTGCCAGGCCCGCAGGTAGTACGAGCCCATGATCCACCAGGTGCCGTCGCCCCAGTTGAGCAAGGTGAGGTCGCCCTTGAGGCGGCCGTCGTGCCCCAGCATCGGGGCGAGGCGGATGCGGCCCGGCCGGGGCAGTCGGCCGGCGAGCAGCCGGTCGAGCCACTCCGCTGCCTGCGGCCCGGTCACCTCGTAGCGGCTGAACCCGGCGATGTCGAGGATGCCGACGCCTTCCCGCACCCGGCGGCACTCCTCGCCGACGATGTCGAAGGCGTTGGAGCGGCGCAGCGTCGGGATCTCCTCGAAGCCCGGCGGGCCGAAGTAGATCGGCACCTCCAGCCCGTACGACACGCCCCAGTAGGCCCCGGCCGCCGTCATCGCGTCGTAGGCGGGCGCCATCCGCAGCGGCCGGCCCGCCCATAGCTGCTCGTTGGGGTACGTCATCACGAAGCGGCGGGAATAGAACTGGCCGGTCATCTGGCGGATGTACTCGCGGTTCTCCGCAAAGGCGCCGAAGCGGGCGACGTCCATCCCGAAGATGTCCTCCTCGGGCTCGCCCTCAACCATCCACTCGGCGAGCGACTTGCCGACCCCGCCGCCCTGGAGGAAGCCGGCCATCACCGCACACGCCGACCAGTAGTTGCGCAGGCCCGGCACCGGGCCGACCAGCGGGTTGCCGTCGGGGGAGAAGGTGAAGGCGCCGTTGACCCAGCGCTTGATGCCGGCGTCCTCGAGGGCCGGGTAGCGGGACATCGCCATCGCCAGCTCGTCGGAGATGCGCTCCACGTCGGGTGGGATCAGCTCCAGGCCGTAGTCCCACGGGGCGCCGTCCATGTGCCAGTGGCGGTAGTCGAGCTCGTAGATGCCCACCAGGACGCCGTGCAGCTCCTGGCGCATGTAGGTGAAGCCCTCGAGGTCGATCATCATCGGGATCTCGAAGTCCAGCTCGGCGAGCGCCGGGATCGTCTCGGTCACCAGGTAGTGGTGAGGCATCGGCGACACCGGCAGCTCGACACCGGCCATCCTCCCCACCTGCTTCGCCCACAGCCCCGCGGCGTTGACCACGTGCTCGGCGTGGATCGTGCCCGCCTCGGTGACGACGTCCCACGTGCCGTCGGCGCGGGGCCGCAGGCCGAGCACCCGGTTGTGCTCGACGACGTCGGCGCCCCGCAGCCGCGCCGCCTTGGCGTACGCGTGCACCACCGCCGACGGGTCGATGTAACCCTCCCGGTCCGCCCACAGCCCGCCGAGCACGCCGTCGGTGTCGATGATCGGGCACCGCGCCCTGATCTCGTCGGGCTCGACCAGCCGGACGTCCTCGATCCCCATCGTCTGGAAGACCCGGTAGGCGGCTTGCAGCCACTCCCAGCGGGCCGGCGCCGACGCCACCGAGATGCCGCCGGTCATGTGCATGCCCACGTCGACGCCTGACTCGTCGCCGATCTCGGTGAGCAGGTCGATCGTGTACGCCTGGAGCGCGGCGATGTTGGGGTCGGCGTTGAGGGCGTGGATGCCGCCGGCCGCGTGCCAGCTCGACCCGGCGGTGAGCACGCTGCGCTCGACGATCGCCGCGTCGGTCCAGCCGAGCTTGGCGAGGTGGTACAGCACGCTGGCCCCCACGACGCCCCCTCCGACGACGACCACGCGGTACTGCGACCTCACCGCCGGCAACCTAGCGACTCGGCTGCCGGGCCGCCCCGGCAGCGGCGGCCCGCGGCGCGTACACTCGCACGGTCGTCTTCGATGGAGGTCGTGTCGTGGGGGCTCGTCGTACGTTGATCCTGGTGACCGTCGCCGCGCTGGTGGCAGTGATACTCGTCGGGGCGGCCGGCACCGCCGCCGCCATCCCGCCGTCGCTCGACGGCGACGGCGACGGCTGGTACAACGCCGTCGAGACCCTGCTCGGCTCCGACGCCGGCGACCCGTTCAAGACCCCGGAGAGCTTCGCGATCCCGGCGTCGTGCCTGGACGGCGCCGACAACGACGGCGACGGCGCCACCGACGACGCCGACCCGGGCTGCCACCCGATCCCGGTGATCGACGGGACGTTCCCGCCCGCCGGGTTCGACGTGTTCGAATCCGAGATGGACGTCAACGGGCTCACCATCGAAACACCGCTGGGGTCGTGCCCGATCGACTTCGAGGGCGTGGGCCCGACCGTCGTGCGGCGCGGCAACCCCGCGCCCAACAGCGGTGGCATGCGGGAGATCGACGTCGAGATCGTCGCCATGCAGCTCACCGGCACCGCCAACCTGCTGCCCGGTACGCCCTGCAACGGCGGCCAGCGGGTGACGGGCGTCCCGGTGACCCTCGTCGAGGACCCGGCCAAGGCGTCGTCCGGCAAGGTCACCGCCAAGCAGACCAGCGCCGACTTCCCGGCGTCGAGCTTCTTCGACGTGAACTTCCAGGTCGACTCCCCGCTCGGGCTGCTGCCCGGCTCGCTGCGGGTCACCAACGACACGATCAACACGCTGCCGCCGTTCCACACCCCCAACGACCCGACCAAGAACCCCGACTGCTACGACTTCGGTGGCGTCCACGAGCACTGCCCCAAGCCGCCGCTCGACCACTTCCAGTGCTACGCGGGCGACTTCCCACCGTTCGCAACCAGGGTCCGCCTGCTCCACGACCAGTTCGGCGGGTCGCCGGTCGACGTCTCCGCGCCGAACCTGTTCTGCAACGCGGTGCGGAAGAACCGGCTGCCGATCTTCGACCGGAACGCCCACCTGGAGTTCTACCCGGTGCAGTCGGCGTTCCCGACGCCGGCGAAGGGGGCGCCGGTGGTGGTGCGGAACCAGTTCGGCACCCAGACGTTCGAGGTCGGCGACCGGGTTGCTATCGCGGTGCCCACCCGCAAGAACGCCCAGGACCCGCCGCTGGCCCTCGACCACTATGCCTGCTACGAGATCCGGGGCAACCAGCTCAACCGGCCGGTGTCGCTGCAGGATCAGTTCGGCAACTCGAACACGGTCGTCTCCCGCCCGCTGGTGCTGTGCAACCCCGCCGTGAAGGTCCACAACGGCGCGCTGACCCAGGTGCAGGACAAGCGCTGGCACTTGGTGTGCTACGCCATCCAACCGACGCCGTTCAACCCGACCACGCTGCAGGCGCGCAACCAGTTCGGGACCGGGGCGATCATCGCCCGCCAGCCGGTCAGCCTGTGCGTGCCGTCGCAGAAGTTCTTCGAGCGGTTCCGGCCGCGCATCCCGCACGGGTTCGGGTTCCAGGACCCGGCCTCCGGGCGGTGGCACCTGCGGGGCCTCGGCGGCCAGGAAGCCACGTTCTTCTTCGGCAACCCAGGCGACATCCCGTTCATGGGCGACTGGGACTGCGACGGGATCGACACCCCCGGCCTTTACCGGGCGAGCGACG
>JBFKDA010000052.1:0-12980 GCA_041619955.1 Acidimicrobiia bacterium
AGCGCTCCGTAGACGAAACCTAGCGGTCCCATCCTCCAGGTGCTCACCAGCTCGAGCGGCCCCTGGCCGAACATCAGCTCGGGAGGCGGCAGCTTGTCGAGGCTGCGGTGGAGGTACGTGTACTCCTGCGGCACCCCCACGGTGAGCCCGGCCAGCGGGAGCACCACCCAGGTCCCCGCCCGGTGGAGGAGGCGCGACACCTGCCCGTCGGGGCGCCCGAGGTCGACGATGCCCGCCATCCCGCCGGGCCGCAGCACCCGTTCGATCTCGGCCAGCGTGCCCGCCACCGACTCGAGGTTGCGGAAGACGTACGCCGAGAACACGCCGTCGAAGCTGCCGTCGGCGAACGGCAAGGCCTCGCCCACTGCGGCCACCCGGTCGCGCGCCGGGTTGAGGGTGAGCATCTCGCCGCTGGGATCGAGGGCCACCACCCGGCGGTCGCCGAAGATCGGGTCGGCGGCGCCGGTGCCCGAGCCCAGGTCGAGCACCCTGCCCGGCGGCAGGTGGTCGGCGGCGGTCCGCCGCCAGTACTGGTCCTGGCCCAGCGAGAGCACCGCGTTGAGCCGGTCGTAGCGGCGGGCGATCCGGGAGAAGACCTCCCGGCCCTGGGTCATCCCTCGGCCGGCGGGCCGATGAGGTCGAACCCGGCGTACGGCCGCAGGACCTCGGGCACCTCCACCGCACCGTCGGCGCGCTGGTAGATCTCCATGATCGCCAGCAGTGTGCGGCTGCTCGTCACCGCAGTGCCGTTGAGGGTGTGGACCACCCGGTTGTTGCCCGCGCCGTCGCGGAACCTGATCCGCAGCCGGCGGGCCTGGTAATCGGTGGTGTTCGAGCACGACGTCAGCTCGCGATAGGTGCCCTGTCCCGGTATCCACGCCTCGATGTCGTACTTACGGGCCGCCGGCGCCCCGAGGTCCCCGGACGCCACGTCCACGACCCGGTACGGCAGCCCCAGCGCCTCGACGAGCCGCTTCTCGATCGAGAACAAGTACTCGTGCTCGTCCCACGAGCGGTCCGGGTGGCAGAAGCTGAACATCTCCACCTTGTCGAACTGGTGGACGCGGAAGATCCCCCGGGTGTCCTTGCCGTAGGTGCCGGCCTCCCGCCGGAAGCACGACGAGAATCCGGCGTAGCGGAGCGGCAGGTCGTCCTCGGCGAGGATCTCGTCGGCGTGCATGGCCGCCATCGGCACCTCGGCCGTGCCGGCCAGGAACAGCTCGTCCTCCGGCACCGCGTACACCTGCTCCCGGGCCTCGGGGAAGAACCCGGTGCCGAACAGCGCTTCCTCCCGCACCAGCACCGGCGGGACCACCGGCGTGAACCCCTCGCCGACGAGCTGGTCCATCGCCCAGCGAACCAGCGAGAACTCCAGCAGGGCGAGCTTGCCCTTGAGGTAGAAGAAGCGGGAGCCGGACACCTTGGCGCCCCGCTCGCGGTCGATCACGTCGAGCGCCTCGCCGAGGTCCTGGTGGTCCCGGAAGTCGAAATCGAAGTCGGGGGGCTCGCCCCAGCGGGCCAGCTCGCGGGCGTCCTCCTCGGTCTCGCCCTTGGGGACGGACGGGTGGACGAGGTTGGGCAGCGGCGTCCACCGGCGCTCGAACTCGGCGTCGAGCTGGTCCGCCTCGGCGAGCGCCTTCTTGTAGTCCTCGGCGAGCTCTTGGGTGCGGCCGATCGCGGCCTGTTTGGCGTCGCCCTGGAGTCCGGCGATCTCCTTGCCGGCCTCCTTCTGTTCCGAGCGAAGCGCCTCGGCGCGGGCTCGGGTCTGGCGGCGGCGCTCGTCGAGGTCGGCGAGCGCATCGAGGTCGACGTCGACACCGCGGTGCTCCAGGGCGGACGCCAGGGTCGCGCGGTCGTTGCGGAGCAGGGCCACGTCGAGCATCAGGGCATGCTAACGATGCCCGCCATGCGCCCCCTCAGCGGCGGAGCGCGTCCCGCACCGCCTCCCGCTCCTCCGGCGACAGCGGCTCGACGCCCGCCCCGTCGCGGATCAGCTTGGTGAACCAGCGGGTGTCGTCGCGGGACACCAGCAGCGACACCACCACCCCGTCGCCGCGGGCGTTGAGCAGGGCGATCGAGCGGGAGCGGTTGCCGGCGATGTCGTCGAACGCGTCGTAGGCCACGACCCCGGTGTGCTGGATCGCCCGGGGGAGCTGCGCCTCGACCGCGGCCAGCCGGGGCTCCATGCCGGCGAGCGCCGCCTCGGCGGCGCTCAGGTCGGCATCGAGTCGCTGTAATCCCGTGTAGATGCCGCCGTCCTCCGGCATCGCCGCGACGATGCCTCGCAGTCGGATCACCTGTGTCGCCAGCCACAGCACCAGCAGCAAGGTGACCACCGTGAGGATCAGCGCGACCGCGGTCACGACGACCCGTTCCAGATGAACACCTTGCGGAGCTCGTTGCTCGCGGGGTCGGCGTCGAAGTCGAGCGGGGCGCGAGCGACCAACTCGTACATGATCCCCTGCTCCACCGGCAGGTCGGGGAAGCCGATCGTGAGCGCGTCGCCCGGGCCGAGCGGCTCGATCGTGCGGGACTCGGTGGCGACGGAGGTCCCGCCCTCCAGCCGCAGCAGCAGCAGCTCCAGCTCCAGCTCCCCTTCCGGCTCGTTGCCGCGGTTGACGAGCGTCACCTGCGCCTCGAAGTCGTCCGAGGCGGGGATCACCGGCACGCCCTGCTCGTCGCCGACGGGCTGGGGCAGGAAGCTGATGTCGGCGACGGCGATATCGTGGCGGGCGGACAGGGCGGCCAGCGCCTGGATGCGCTCGGCGAACGCGCCGGCGTCGTAGGCGATCTCCTTGTCGGGGGCCACGAAGCTGATCTCGGGGAACGTGAACGTGACGAGGTCGTCCTCCATGCCGTCCACGGCCTCGAGGAATCGCTGGTAGGCGCGGTCGCCCACCCGGAAATCGAGGAAGACGGTTTCGAGCAACGCCTGGCGGGCGAAGTCGTCGGGCTGGTCGAGCAGCGCCGCGATCGTGCTCTCCAACAACGCCAGCCCGTCGCGCCACGAACCCGACGACGCCGTGAAGTAGCCGCTGAGCGCCCCGGCCCCCGATGGCGGCTCGGCGGCCCGCACCGCCGCGTCGGCCTCGTCGGCGGCGGCGACGGCCTCCCGCAGGGTCTCGAGGACCCTGGGTCGCTCGCGGGCCTCGAGGTCGGTGATGATCAGCTCGACGTCGCCGGCCAGCTCCTTGTAGGTCTGCGCGGCCGAGTTGGCGACCTCGAGGTAGTCGCCGACCCGGCGCCGCTCGGTGCGGAGCTGCACCACGAGGACCGCGATGAGCACCACGACGGCCGAGGCGCCGATGAGCCAGAAGAGACGGCGCCGTCGCCGGCGCCGTAGTGGGGATGGGTAGACCATGGGACGGGAGAGGAGTGTACTGCCGGGTGGGGCGGGCGGGCCAGGACGGGCGCCGTCGGTCGCGCCGGGACCGCGGGGAGGATTGGGGCGCGCCAGCCGGGAAGCCGACCGAGGAGTGGGCGAGGGGGGACTTGAACCCCCACGAGCGTAATGCTCACAGGGTCCTGAACCCTGCGCGTCTGCCAATTCCGCCACTCGCCCGGAAACGCCAGGGTACCACGCCCCATACGCTCCGATACCCCCGCCGCCCCGTACACTCCCGGCCCCGTGCAGCACGACGACGGCTATTTCGACCAGCAGGTCGCCGCCCGGTATGACGACGATCCCACGATCAGCGCGCCCGAGGTGGTCGAACCGGTGGTCGACTTCCTGGCCGGGCTCGCCGGGGACGGCCGGGCGCTGGAGCTGGGCATCGGCACCGGGCGGATCGCGCTCCCGCTCAGCGCGCGCGGCGTCGCGGTGCAGGGCATCGACCTGTCCCGGCCGATGATCGCCAGGTTGCGGGAGAAGCCGGGGGCCGATGCCATCGCAACGACGATCGGCGACTTCGCCACGACCACCGTCGACGGCACCTTCACCGTCTGCTACCTGGTCTTCAACACGATCAACAACCTCACCACCCAGGCGGCGCAGGTGGCGTGCTTCCGCAACGCAGCGCACCACCTCGAGCCGGGCGGCACCTTCGTCATCGAGGTGCAGGTTCCGGCGCTCCAGCGCCTCCCACCCGGCGAGACCCTGCTGACCGAGTACCTCGACGCCACCCGGTTCGGCATCGACGAGTTCGACGTCGTCACCCAGGGCCTCGTGTCGCACCACTTCAAGATCGTCGACGGCGTCGGGGAGCGCCTCTCCATCCCCTTCCGGTACGTGTGGCCCGCCGAGCTCGACCTCATGGCGCAGCTCGCCGGCTTGCGACTGCGGGAGCGCTGGGGCGGATGGGAGCGCGAGCCGTTCACCAACACGAGCACGAAGCACGTCTCGGTATGGGAGAAGCCCGCCAACGCCAGCCGGCCGTAGACTCTGCCGATATGCAGCTCGCCCGCAACCTGGAGCGGCGCCTGGAGCAGCTCGTCGACGGACTCGCCGGCCGCCTCTTCCGGGGCGACCTCGGGGCCACCGAGCTGGCCACCCGCGTCGTACGCGAAGCCGACCTCGCCGTCGTCCCCGGGCCGGCCGGGCCGACGGTGCCCAACGCATACGTCCTCGCGGTGCACCCGGGCGACGTCGACCTCGACGCGGTCCGCCCCCTCGAGCGGGAGCTGGGCGCGGTCCTGGCCGCCACGGCCGCCGAACGCGGCTGGCGGCTCGACGGTCCGGCCCGGGTCACGATCGCCGGCGACCCCGGCCTGGCTGCCGGCGCCACCAAGTGCACGCTGTCGGTCGAGCCCGGGCCGCTGCCGCCCTGGGGCCGGCTCGTCGAGACGCCCGGCGACCTCGTCGTCGAGCTGGGACCCAACCGGGCGCTGGTCGGGCGCTCCGAGCGCGCCGACGCCGTCATCCCCAACAACCAGGTGTCGCGGCTGCACGCGGTGGTCTGGCGGGAGGCCGGCGACTACTGGGTGGAGGACCTCGAGTCGGCCAACGGCACGTACGTCAACGGCAGCCGGGTGCGGCGCTCGCAGCAGCTCCTCCACGGCGACACGCTGCGCCTCGGCCCGGCCCTGTTCGAGTTCCAGGTCGACTGACGCCGTGCCCGCCCTGTTCCTCAACTCGCTGAAGCTGATATTCATCGCGCTCGTCTACCTGTTCATCTGGCAGGTGGCACGGGCGATCGGCTCGCACCTGGGCGGCGGCCCCGCCCTGCGACGGCCCCGCCGGGCGGCGGAGATCGTGATGGTCCGCTCCGAGAGCCAGGCAGGGACCCGCTTCATGCTCAAGGGGGTGACCGTGCTCGGCCGCAGCCCCGAAGCCGACGTGCACCTCGACGACCCGTACGCCTCCGACTTCCACCTCCGGCTCTCCTTACGCGACGACGAGGTGACCCTCCAAGACCTCGGCAGCACCAACGGCACCTACGTCAACGGCCGGCGGGTGACCGCGCCGGTGCCGCTCAACCGCGGCGACGCGGTGCAGGTGGGCAAGACGATCATGGAGGTGCGATGAGATTCCGGTGGGCCACCGCCAGCCACGTGGGCCAGGTGCGGGAGGCCAACGAGGACAGCGTCCACCCCGAGGCCGACGGGGCGGGTGACGGGCCGCTGCTGGTGGCGGTCGCCGACGGCCTCGGCGGCCACGTCGCGGGCGAGGTGGCCAGCCGGCTCGCCATCCAGGCCGCCGCCGCGACGGGCGGCGACGTGGCGGCGCGGGTGCAGGCCGGCAACGCGGCGGTCGTCGCCCGGGTGCGCGAGCAGCCAGAGTTGGCTGGGATGGGCACCACGCTCACGCTCGCCGAGCTCACCGGGAACGAGGCGGCGATCGGCCACGTCGGCGACAGCCGGGCGTACCTGCTGCGCTCCGGCTCGCTGCGCCAGCTCACCACCGACCACTCCAAGATGGAGGAGCTGCTCTCCGCCGGCCTCATCACGCAGGACGAGGTTCCCACCCACCCGCAGCGGGCGATGATCACCCGGGCGCTGGGCCTGGCGCCGGACGTCGAGGTCGACACGGTGGCCGAGAGGCTGGAGCCGGGCGACCGGCTGCTGCTGTGCTCGGACGGGCTGACGTCGATGGTCGACGATGCCACCATCGAGCAGCTGCTGGCCGGCGCCGCCAGCGTCGAGGAGGCTGCCTGGTCGCTGGTCGATGCCGCCAACGCGGCCGGCGGCGCCGACAACATCACCGTGGCGGTGGTGGACGCCGGCCCGTGAGGTCCTCCGACCCGACTCCGGGCCCGTGACGCGCGCCGCGGAGGCAGGCCTCCTCGCCGCAGCCGCGCTGGTCGCCGCGCTCGGCGTGGCCCTCGTCAACCTCGCGGGCACCGAGACCGTCGACGCGCAGGTGGCGCTGACGTTCGTCGTCTTCGCCGCCGCGTTTGGCGGCATCCACGCCGCGATCCGGGCGTGGGCGCCATCGGCGAGCCCCTACCTCTACCCGCTGGCCGCGATGCTCACCGCGCTCGGCCTCGCCGTGGTCTACCGGGTCGACCCCCGCCTCGGTTCCGCGCAGCGGTGGTGGCTGCTGGGCGCGGCGGCGGCCGCCGCCGCGGTGCTGTTCGTACTGCGGGAGCCGGGGGTGGCGCTGCTGCGCCGCTACCGGTACCTGTTCCTCGCCGGGGCGATGGCGCTGTGGCTGCTGCCGCTGCTGCCCGACAGCTGGCCGCTGCACGGCGCCACCGTCAACGGGTCGCGCCTGTGGGTGCGCCTCGACCTGCCGATCAGCGGGGCGGAGGTCGGGTTCCAGCCGGGCGAGATCGCCAAGCTGCTGCTGGTGGTGTTCCTGGCCTCGTTCCTCGCCGAGCGGCACGAGGCGCTGCGCACGATGAGCCGCCGGGTGGGGCCGCTGCCCCTGCCCGACCCCCGCCAGCTCCTCCCGATCATGCTCGCCGCGGGGGCGGCGTTCGCGGTGCTCGTCTACCAGCGGGACCTCGGCGCCTCGCTCCTGCTGTTCGGGGTCTTCGTGGCGATGCTCTACGCCGCCACCGGCCGGGCCGTGTACGTGGCGGCCGGCGGGCTTTTCGTGGCGGTCGGGGGCTACGCCGCGTACTCGATGTTCGGGCACGTCCGGGTGCGGGTGGAGGCGTGGCTCCACCCGTTCGACGACTTCTTCGGCACCGGCTTCCAGATCGCCCAGTCGCTGTTCGCGCTCGCCAGCGGGTCGCTCACCGGCACCGGGCTGGGGGTGGGCCGCCCGGACCTGATCCCGGCGGCGGCCACCGACTTCATCTTCGCGGCGGTGGCGGAGGAGACCGGCCTCGCCGGCGCAGTGGCGGTGGTCGCCGGGTTCGCGCTGCTGGTGGCGGCGGGCCTGGGCATCGCGCTGCGGTCGCGGGATCTGTTCCGCAAGCTGCTGGCAGCCGGGCTGGCGTTCACGCTGGCGCTGCAGGCGCTCATCATCCTCGGCGGGGTGGTGCGGCTGCTGCCGGTGACCGGCATCGCCCTGCCGTTCATGTCGTACGGCGGCTCGTCGCTCGTGTCGAACATGGTGCTGCTGGCCCTGCTGGCCCGCATCTCTCACGAGGAGCGGGTGTGAACCGGGGCATCCGCCGTGTCGCGCTGGTCCTGTTCGGCGGCTTCGCCGCGCTGGTGCTGACGCTCACGTGGATCCAGGGAGTCGAGGCATCCCGCTACCGCGACGACCCGCGCAACGCCCGGCTGTCGCTGGGGCGCACCGGTCGGGAGCGGGGGCCGATCGTCACCGCCGACAACGTGGTGGTCGCCCGCAGCATCGCCGACCTGGCCGACTCCCGGTCGTTCACCCGTGCCTACCCGGAGATCGAGCGCTACGCCCACGTCGTCGGGTACGCGTCGAACCTGTTCGGCGACGTCGGGCTGGAGGCGAGCGAGGGCGCGACGCTGGTGTCGAAGCAGAACTCGACGATCTCGGGCTTGCTCACCGTGCTCACCGGCGGCGACCTGCGCGCCCGGGGCCTGCGCCTCACGATCGACGACGACCTGCAGCGGGTGGCGGAGGCCGCCCTCGCCGGGCAGCGAGGCGCGGTGGTGGCGCTCGACCCGCGCACCGGGGCGGTGCTGGCGATGGTGTCGTCGCCGAGCTACGACCCCAACCTGCTCGTCGGGCTCGACCCGGCTGCCGGCGACACGCTGGCCGCCGACCCCACCCGGCCGCTGGTGGCCCGGGCGACCGCCGAGACGTATGCGCCGGGGTCGGTGTTCAAGATCATCACCGCCGCCGCTGCGCTCGAGACCGGCGCCGCCAACCCCAGCACCCTCTTCCCGGACCCGGTGGAACTGGAGCTGCCGGGCTCCACGGCCACGATCCGCAACTTCGACCGCCAGCCGTGCGCCGACGGTGCCGCGGTGTCGCTGGGCGACGCATTCGTGCGATCGTGCAACACCACGTTCGGCCAGGTCGGGATGACCCTCGGCAGCGACACGCTGGTGGCCCAGGCCGAGGGCTTCGGCTTCAACTCGGACGTCCCGTTCGACCTCGACGTCGCCCAGTCGGTGATCCCCGACGACCTCGGCGACGACCTCCCCGCCGTCGCCCAGACCGCGCTCGGGCAGCGGGACGTGCGGACCACTCCCCTCCACATGGCGCTGGTGGCGGCGGGCGTCGCCAACGGCGGCACGATCATGGTGCCCCGGCTGGTCGACGAGGTGCTCGACGCCGACGGCGAGGTGGTGGGCAAGCGGGAGCCCGTCGAGTGGCGGCGGGCGACCAGCCCGGCCACGGCTGCGGTCCTCACCGAGCTGATGGAGCGGGCGGTGGCCTCCGGCACGGGGCGCCGGGCCGCGGTGCCGGGGGTGCGAGTGGCCGGTAAGACCGGCACCGCCGAGGTGCCGGAACGGCCGCCGCACGCGTGGTTCGCCGGGTTCGCGCCGGTCGGGGCGGCGCCGCAGGACCGCCAGATCGCGGTGGCGGTGCTCGTCGAGTCGGGCGGGGAGGTGGGGGAGACCGCCACCGGTGGGATCGTGGCCGCACCCATCGCCGGCGCCGTCATCGCCGCCTGGCTCGGCGTCGCGGGCTAACGGGCCCCCCACCAAGGGACGCCCGGGCCGTTGCCAACGCCAACCGGGCAACCGGCGGCCCGGAAAGAGGCCGCCGGGCCGGCCCCACGCGCAGCACCTCCCACGAGAGGCGCGACCGCGGCCGGCCCCAAGAAACAAGGGACGCCCGAGCCGCGCCCACGCCAACCGGGCAACCGGCGGCCCGGAAAGAGGGCCGCCGAGCCGGCCCCACGCGCAGCACCTCCCACCGCGAACACCGGGCGTTCCCACCACCCCCCGTTAGCATTTCGCCAATCGTGACCTCCCAACGCACCCTTGCCGGCCGGTACCGGCTGGTGGCCCACCTCGCGCGCGGCGGCATGGCCGACGTGTTCGAGGCCGAGGACCACCTGCTGGGCAGGCGAGTCGCGATCAAGGTGCTGCACCCCCAGTTCGCGTCCGACCGGGCGTTCGTCGAGCGGTTCCGGCGCGAGGCGCAGGCCGCCGCCAACCTCAGCCATCCGAACATCGTCGCGATCTACGACTGGGCGCACGAGAACGGCACGTACTTCATCGTGATGGAGCTGATCGAGGGGCGGACGCTGCGCGACGTTCTGCGCACCGAGGGGGCGCTGCTGCCCCGCCGCGCCGCCGAGATCGTCGTGGAGGCCGCCGCCGCGCTGGCGGTGGCCCACCGCGCCGGGCTGTTCCACCGCGACGTCAAGCCCGGCAACATCATGCTGGCCGCCGACGGCAGCGTGAAGGTCACCGACTTCGGCATCGCCCGCGCCCTCGACGACTCCGAGGAGCTGACCCGCACCGGCGCCGTGATCGGCACCGCCACCTACTTCAGCCCCGAGCAGGCGCAGGGCCTCCCCGCCGACGCCCGCTCCGACATCTACTCGCTGGGCGTGGTGCTGTACGAGCTCCTGGTGGGCGCGCCCCCGTTCCAGGGAGACAGCCCGGTGTCGGTGGCGTACCAGCACGTGTCCGAGCTCGCCGACCCGCCCAGCACCCGGAACCCCGACATCGACCCGGCGCTCGAGTCGATCGTGATGAAGGCCATCTCGAAGGAGCCGGGTGCCCGACACCAGAGCGCGCTCGAGCTGCGCGCCGAGCTGCTCCGGTACCTCAGCGGCGAGGCGCCGGCCGCGCCGGTGGCCGCCGCCGCCATCGCCACCCCCCACCCCGAGGCCGCCACCCAGCTCATGGGCTCGACGAACGCCGGGCTGCCGCCGGCCACCGTGCCCCCCGACGAGACGGCCCGCCACGTCGCCTACAGCGCGGTGGAGGAGCGCGAGCCCCTCCAACCCAGCTTCGTCCTCGGCGTGGTCGGGCTGGTGCTGGCGCTGGTCGTCGGCATCTTCCTGCTGGTGCGGCTGCTGTCGTCACCGGGCGGCCCGGACCTGGTGACGGTCCCCGAGCTGTTCGGCCAGCCGGCCGAGGAGGCGCTCGAGCGACTCCAGGAGCTGAACCTGCGGGTGCGCCAGAGCGACCAGCCCAGCGCCGAGGTGGCGGCCGGCTTCGTCGTCGCCACCGACCCCGCTGCCGGGACCGAGGTGGAGGAGGAGACGATCGTCACCGTGTTCGTCTCGTCCGGGCCCGAGCAGTTCGCGGTGAAGAACCTCGTCGGGACCACCGAGGAGGAGGCGCGGGCCGTGATCGCCTCCGACAACCTCGTGGTGGGGACGGTGGAGTACGTCGCCGACGACGACGCGGTGGAGGGGATCGTCCTGGAGCAGAACCCGCCGGCCGGGACGCTGGTCGCCCCTGGCAGCGCCATCGACCTGGTGGTATCGAGCGGCCCCGACGCGATCGAGGTGCCGCAGCTCGAGGGCCTCACCGAGCGCAACGCGATCTTCCAGCTCATTCAGGCGGGCTTCGACGCCACCGACGAGAACGTGATCGTGGTGGAGGAGTTCTCCGCCGACATCCCCGCCGGGTCGGTGATCCGCACGGAGCCGCCCGCCGGCGAGCTGCTGGCCCGCACCGGGATCATCACGCTGTACGTGTCGAAGGGCTCGTCGCTGGTGCCCGACCTCACCGGGCAGACGCCCGCCGAGGCACGCGCCGCGCTCGACGAGATCGGCCTGCTGCTGCAGGTCGACAGCGACACCGTCGACGTGACGCCGGCCTCGGGCCTCGACGGCAAGATCGCCCAGCAGGACCCGATCGTCGGCACCGAGCTCGACCCCGGCGCGACGGTGACCGTCAAGCTGGGGCTGATCCCCCGGGCGACCGTGCCCGACCTGGTGACGCTGAACGAGGCGCAGGCTCGCACCGAGGCCGAGGCGAACGGCCTGGTGCTGCAGGTGAGCGGCACGGTGCCGGTGGAGCTGTCGCGGGTCGGCACCGTGGTGTCGCAGGAGCCGCCGGCCGGGCTGGAAGTGTTCCAGGGGAGCGTGGTGACCGTGGTGGTGGGGGGCGTGACCAGGGTGCCGGTGCCCGACCTCAACGGCCTCACCGAGCAGCAGGCGCGCGCCGAGGTCCAGAGCCTCGGCCTGCGCCTCAGCGTCGGGCCGGCGACGCGGGTCGAGCCGAGCCGGGTGGGGACCGTGGTCTCGCAGACGCCGGCGCCTGGCACCCAGGTCGACCAGGGCTTCGCAGTGACGGTGTCGATCGGCGAGCCCACGCCGACCACGACGACGTCATCGTCGACGACCACCAGCACCACCGAAGCCCCGTAGCCGGTGGCGGGGAGAGCGACCGCGCTCATCCGCTGGTCGCGGCGTGAGCGGCGTCCCCTGCCGTGGCGCGGCGAGCGCGACCCGTACCGGGTGCTGGTGAGCGAGGTGATGCTGCAGCAGACCCAGGCCGATCGGGTGGCGCCCCGCTACGAGCGGTTCCTGGCCCGGTTCCCCACGGTCGAGGCGCTGGCCGCAGCGTCGCTCGCCGACGTGCTGGAGGAGTGGTCGGGCCTCGGCTACAACCGGCGCGCCCGGCACCTGCGCGCGGCGGCGCAGGTGGTGGCTGCGTCCGGATGGCCCGCCACCGCGGCCGAGCTGGAGTCGCTGCCGGGCGTGGGCCCCTACACCGCGGCCGCGATCGCCTGCTTCGCGTTCGGGGAGCAGGTGCCGGCGCTCGACGTGAACGTGCGGCGGGTGCTGAGCCGCTGGCACGGTGCGCCGCTGACCGGCCGGGCGCTGGCCGCGGTGGCGGCCGCCGAGTTGGGCGGGGACGCCCGCGACTGGAACCAGGCGATGATGGACCTCGGCGCGGTGGTCTGCACCGCCCGCCGGCCCCGTTGCGACGCGTGCCCGGTGGCGGCGGGCTGCCCCGGACCGGACGGCTGGGCGCCGGGCCGGCCGCAGGGGCGGTTCGAGGGCTCGACCCGCCAGCTGCGCGGCGGCATCGTCAGGGCGTTGCTGGGCGGCCCGGCCAGCCGGGAGGAGCTGGTGGCCGGGGTGGGGTTCGATGCGGAACGGGTGGACGCGGCGCTCGGCGACCTGGCGGCCGAGGGCATGGTGGAGCACAGTGGGCGCGGCTGGCGGCTTCCCTGACGCTATTCCCCGACAGGGGCGGGCTGGCGGGCGAGGAAGTTGGCGAGCAGGTCCTTGCCGGAGCCGGTCATCACGCTCTCGGGGTGGAACTGCACGCCCTCGACCGGGAGGTGGCGGTGGCGCACGCCCTGGCACACCCCGTCCTCGCTGTGGGCGGTGGCGACGAGATCGTCGGGCAGTCGGGTGGCGGCGAGCGAGTGGTAGCGGGTGGCGATGAACGGGTTGGGGAGGTCGCGGAACACGCCGACGCCGTCGTGGCTGATCGGCGACGTCTTGCCGTGGCGGGGCTCCGGCGCCCGGTCGATGGTGCCGCCGAAGGCGACGACGATCGCCTGGTGGCCGAGGCACACCCCGAGGGTGGGGATGCGGGGCCCCAGCTCCCGCACGTAGTCCACCGAGTAGCCGGCGTCCTCGGGCCGGCCGGGGCCGGGCGAGATCACGATGCGGTCGGGCTGCAGCGCCGCGGCGGCGGCGGGGGCCAGCACGTCGTTGCGGTAGACGACCGGCTCGGCGCCCAACTCGCCGAGGTACTGGACGAGGTTGAACGTGAACGAGTCGTAATTGTCGAGGACG
>JBFKDA010000053.1:0-12948 GCA_041619955.1 Acidimicrobiia bacterium
CAGGCCATCGAAACAGGCATGGCCGGCCATCCTGGCAGGCCATCGAAACAGACAGGGCCGGCCATCCTGGAAAGCAGGGCAGGCCGCCGGGTACCCTGTCCCGCATGCCGGCACCGACGTTCACCCTCACCGATGCCGCGGGTCAGCCGTGGTCGCTGGCCGACCACCTCGACGCCGCCGCCGTCCTGGTGTTCCTGCGCGGGGATTGGTGAGCGTACTGCAACGGCCAGCTGGTCAGCCTGGCGCAGCGACACCCGGAGATCACTGCCGCCGGCGGCCGCGTCTTCGGGATCTCGGTGGACGATCCGCGCCGGCACGCCGCGCTCATCCACAAGCTCGACCTGCCCTTCCCGATCCTCAGTGACCCCGACCGGGCAGCGGCGATCGCGCCTTTCGGGGTGGCCGACCCCAAGGACCCGCGCGAGATCGCCCGCCCGGCGACCGTGGTGGTGACCCCCGACGGGGAGGAAGCCTTCCGCGTCGAGTCGCGGGACTTCGCCGACCGCCCGCCGGAGGACGAGGTGATCGAGCGGCTCGGCGCGCTCGGCCTCCCGCCGACCAGCCAGGACCGGCCGGCCACAGGCCCGGCGGAGCCCGGCCCCAAGGCGATGCCGGTCGACGCCCTGCTCCCCTACTACCGGGGCGCCCGCTTCGCGGTCGTCGCCCTCGACCGGCGCCACGGCATCGGCGACGACGCCGGCGCGTACGTCGCGCAGCTCGATCGCTACTTCGAGGCCATGAAGAGCCGGGCCTAGCTCCCCCCGGCGGGACGGCCCGCCCGGTGCGCCGCCATCAGCTCTTCGCCGTCCGGCAGGTACTTCACGGCCTCCCGCATCGTCACCCCCGACGCGCGCCCCGTGCGGGGCGCGAGCCACGCAGACACCAGCGCGGGCTGTCGCTTGGAGGTCTCCCGCAGGACCCAGCCGATCGCCTTGCGGATGAAGAACTCGCGCTCGTCGAGCATCCCCTCGGCGTAGCGGCCGAACCTGTCGAAGTCGCCGCCGCCTCGGCGCAGCTCGGGGAGAAGCGCGAGCAGTGCCGTGCGCCGCACCCAGAAGTCGTCGTCGGCCGCCCACCGGTCGAGCACCGCGCCGGCGCCCGCCGGCGTCCCGGCGACGACGTGGCCCGCCACGCCCACGGCGAGGGCATCGACCAGCGCCCAGGTCTTCGCCTCCCGCACCATGCGCTCCACCGCGGCGAGGTCGGCGGCCTCGAGCTGGGCGCGGCCGGCGACGAGCACCTCCACCGCCGCCACGCGGCGTTCGTGGACCGGCGCCGACCACAGCTCCGCGGCGAGCCTCAGCACCTGCTCGCGGTCGAGCGGCCCCGCGGCGCGGCACGCGGCCTTCGTCAGGCGCCGGATGTCGGGGACGCGGGTGCCGAGGTGGGCGAGGTCGCTCTTGAGATATGCCCGCTCGTGCGCCGCCCGCTCGGGCGTGCCCGCGGCTCGCAGCTCGGCCTCCAGGCGGGCGGCCACCGCCGCCGCATCGAACGCGGTCACGGGCCGATCTCCCGTGTCCCCGGGCTCCGGTGCCCGGCGAGCAGGCCGGGCAGCAGGTTCCCCAGCTTTTCTGGCGCGAAATCCAGGCCACGGGCGGCGAGGATCTCCGCCACCGTCCACCACCGCACGGCGTCGACACCCTCCTCCTGCAGGGCGTCGAGCACCCCCTCGCCCGTATCGGCCGCCTCGCAGCGGGCCATGAACCAGACCTCGTCCTGGTCCCACAGCTCGCCGGCCCACTCGATCACCACCCGCCGCCGCCAGCCGATGTCCTCGAGCTCGACGCCGCGCACCCCCAGCTCCTCGTCGAGCTCCCGGCGCGCGGCGGCGCGATGATCCTCGTCGCCTTCGAGACCGCCGCCCGGCGGCACCCAGTACACGTGGCCGTCGGGTGCGACGTAGCGCAGCAGCAGCACTCGGTCGTCCCCGTCGACCAGCACGACCCGAACCGCCGGCCGGTACACGGGCTCGCGGCTCACGCTGCGGTCACCCCTGGCATGGCGTGGCACGGTAATCGCCTCGCAGCCTGGCACCATGGACACCCATGGACACCGCTGCGCCCGGGTTCGACCGCCCGCTCGCTCCATCGACCGAGCCGACCGGCACGGCAGCCGCCTGCCGGCACGTGCTCCGGCTCGTGGCGTGACCACCCCGCGACCGGCGCCCGGCCGCACGATGCTCGTCCGGACCGTGGTCAAGCAGCTCGTGCTGCTGTTGGCGATCGGGCTGGTGATCTACCTCGTCGGCCCGCAGCTCGTGCGGGTCTTCGCCTCCGCGCCGCGCCTCGCGAACGTGACCTGGTGGTGGTTCCCGGTGATGTTCTTGTCGATCACGGCGAGCTTCGCGTCGGCGTGGGCGCTCGCCAAGATCGCCGTGCCCAACCTCCCGTGGAAGGCCGCCGCGACCACCCAGCTCGCCTCGAACGCCGCCACCAAGGTGTTCCCGGGTGGGCCGCTGACCGGCGGCGCGCTGTACTTCCGGATGCTCGCCGGCGCCGGGGTGCGGCCGGGCGAGGCGGCCGCCGCCCTCGCGGCCAACTCGTTGATCTCGTACCTCGTGCTGTTCCTGCTTCCGGCGGTGGCGGCGTTCATGGCCGCATTCGCCGCGCCGGTGCCCGAGGGCCTGCTGCCGGTGGTCGGCGCCGGGCTGGTGCTGGCGGTGCTGGTGTTCCTCGCCACCGTCCTGGCGGTGCGCTTCAACACCCCGCTCCGCATTGCCGCCAGGGCGGTCGATGCGGTCGTGCGGTGGGCGGGCGGCGTCCTGCGGCGGGACTGGTCGCTACGCCCGGACGGCGTCCTGGCACAGCGGGACAAGATCGTCGCGGCGATCGGCCCGCACTGGGTGAAGGCGCTGGCGGCGTCGACCTTGAATTGGATCTTCGACTACCTCACGCTGGTCGTGGCCCTGTACGCGGTCGGCGCCAAGCCGCGCCTGAGTCTCGTGCTGCTCGCCTTCGCCGCGTCGGCGGTGCTGGGCATGATCCCGATCACCCCGGGCGGGCTCGGCTTCGTCGAAGCGGGCCTGGCGACGCTGCTCACCCTCGCCGGCATCTCGGCCGGTGAGGCCCTGGTGGCGACGCTCGCGTACCGGCTGTTCCAGTTCTGGCTCCCGATCCCGGCCGGCGGGATCGCCTACCTCGCTCATCGCCGCTGGTACGAGATCGCCAGCGCACCGGCGAGCTGAAGGCCGGGCGGCTGCCGGTTCTCCCCGGTCTTGAAACTCGCCGGGGGGATCGGCCCGCAGGGGGAGCGGATGTTCGGGCGCTGACGCGGCGAGCTCCCCCCGGTCGCCCGGGGGGAGTCGCGAGCGGTCGGCTGCGCTAGATCGCGTCGATGCCCATCTCACCGGTGCGGATGCGCACGGCGTGGCCGACGTCGGTGACCCAGATCTTGCCATCGCCGATCTGGCCGGTCCGGGCGGACCGAGAGATCGCGTCGGCGATCTTGTCGGCGCCGCCGACGTCGGTGAGGACCTCGACCTTGATCTTGGGGACGAAGTCGACCTGGTACTCGGCACCCCGGTAGGTCTCGGTGTGCCCACCCTGGCGCCCGAACCCGGACACCTGGGTGACGGTGATGCCGGAGGCGCCGACGTCGCGCAGCGCCTCCTTCACCGGGTCGAGCATGTGCGGCTTGATGACCGCGGTCACGAGTTGCATCAGGATTCTCCTAACTCACCACGGCCGCAGCAGCCGCGGCTGCGGACAGCGGTGATGGGGTACCGGCCGGCATCGCGTCCGGTGCGTAGCCCGGAGCGCCGTGCTCGGCGATGTCGAGCCCGGCGAGCTCCTCCTCGCGAGGCACACGCAGGCCGACGGTCGCCTTGATCCCGGCGAACAGCGCGCCCGCCGTCAGCGTGACGAACACGAAGACGGCCACGACGCCCACGAGCTGGGTGCCGAGCAGCGCCAGCCCGTCGCCGTAGAACAGGCCGCCGTCCGTGGCGAACAGCCCGACGGCCAGCGTGCCCCAGGCCCCGCACACGCCGTGCACGGAGATGGCGCCGACCGGGTCGTCGATACGGATCCGGTCGAAGAAGAACACGCTGTACACCACGATGACGCCCGCGAGCAGGCCGATCAGCACGGCCGCCCACGGCCCGACCGCCGCGGTGCCGGCGGTGATGCCGACCAGCCCGGCGAGCACGCCGTTGCCGGCCATCGCCGCGTCGGGCTTGCCGGTCTTCAGCCAGATCGTCGCCACGCCGCCCACGCCACCGGCAGCCGCCGCCAGCAGCGTCGTCAGGGCGATCGGCCCCACCGCCAGGTCGGCGGCCAGCTCGGAGCCGGCGTTGAACCCGAACCAGCCGATCCACAGGATGAACACGCCGAGGATGGCGAACGGGATCGAGTGGCCGGGGATGGCCCGGGGCTTGCCGTCCTTCGTGTACTTGCCGATGCGGGGCCCGAGGACCAGCGCCCCCATCAGCGCCGCCCAGCCGCCCACCGAGTGGACGATGGTCGAGCCCGCGAAGTCGGTGAAGCCCGGGCCGATGTCGTTGAGCCAGCCGCCGCCCCACGTCCAGTGCACGACGACCGGGTAGATGAGGGCGGTGAGGGCGAAGCTGTAGATGAAGTAGCTCTTGAACTTCGTCCGCTCCGCCATCGCCCCGGACACGATCGTCGCCGCGGTCGCCGCGAACGCCACCTGGAAGATGAAGAACGTCGGCAGCGTCAGCGTGCCGAAGTAGCCATCGGTGAAGTGGTTCGTGTTGAGGAACCAGCCCTCGGTCCCGAACCAGTCGTTCCCGGCGCCGAACGCGATGGCGAACCCGACGGCCCCGAAGGCGAGCACCCCCGCCGACAGGTCCATCAGGTTCTTCATCATGATGTTCGACACGCTCTTCGCCCGGGTCAACCCGGCCTCGACGAGGGCGAACCCCGCCTGCATGAAGATCACCAGCACCGCCGCCACCAGCACCCAGATGTTGTCCAGGACGATCTGCACGTCAGCGGCGGTCGCGTCCTGGGCGAACGCCGGGGTCGCCGTGACCACCAGCAGCAGCGCTGCCAGCCCGGCGACGGTCGCGAGTCTCCGTTTCATCGTTCCTCCGCTCCTCGTAGAGACGGCGAAGGTACGGACCGGGGTTTTCGGGTCGGGAAACGGCGCGTTACGACTCTGTTTCGGGTTCCGGCGGGTGCCTTGGCCCGATGAGGACGGGTGCGACCAGGCTGACGCTGCGGCGCGAGGAGCGGTGGGCGAGCGGTAGCGCCAGGCCGGCCTACGCTGCTCCCGGTGTTCAGGCGCATGGTGACCCTGCCGGTGGTGGCGGCCGTGGTGGCGGCCGTGCTGGCAGCGGCACCTGCGCCGGCGGCCGCCGAGCGCGGCCAGG
Source organism: Acidimicrobiia bacterium (assembly GCA_041619955.1). Lineage (GTDB taxonomy): Bacteria > Actinomycetota > Acidimicrobiia > Spongiisociales > JAOTWH01 > JBFJZV01. Next base: position 5,333 of record JBFKDA010000053.1, read on the forward strand.
AGTGGGTCGAGGAGAACCCGATGTTCGTGTCGGCGCTGGTGGTGTCGATGGGCCAGCCGCCGCCGGGCGTCGTCGACGCCTACTTCGACGACTTCGGCGCCTCCGCCGTGTCGCTGTGGCAGGACGGAGCTGCCGAGGCCGCCGGCTGGGGCGGCAGGCCTTTCGTAACCTGGACCGCACCGGACGGCACGTCGGTGGTCTGGGACGGCGACGCGTTCGTGTCCACGGGGCAGGTCGTCGGCGGCTTGCCGCCCGACGCGCCGGGGCGGATCGGGTTCCAGGTGGGTGACGAGCCGGGAACGGTGGCCGGGCTCGCCGAGATCGAGGCCGGCATGGCCGCCGTCCGCGCCGCCGATCCCGATGCGCTCGTCTACAGCAACTTCAGCTACTTCGCCCCGCAGCGCGAGCGGGTGCTGGAACGATGGGTCGCCTCACCCGCCGGCGACCTGCAGTCGTCGAGCGACTACTTCCTCGGGCCGCTGCACTACACGGTCCTCGAACGCTTCCGCCGCTCGGGCCTCGCCAAGGGCGTCCCCTACTGGCAGTACCTCAACGCGTACGTCGGCTCCGAGAGCGACTTCGAACGGGTCCACACGGCCTCGGACCTCCGCTGGCAGGCGCTCGCCGGGCTGACCTACGGCTACACCGGGCACACCTGGTTCCTCTACCAGGCGGCCGACACTGGCAGGCACCCGACCGCGACCCAATGGGGCGGGTCGGCGCTCCACGACGGCGTCGGCGACTGGGATGCACCCCGCAGCCCGTTGTGGGAGGTCGTAGCGGCGATCAACGGGGAGCTGACCCGGCTGGGCCGGACGGTCCGCACGCTCCGCTCCGGGGACGTCCGGCTGTCGATCGCCGCAGGATCCAGCCAGCCGTTCGACACCCGCCCGTGGACCGCCGGTGCCGGCGGCGACCCCTTCCTGCGGTCGGTGGGACCGGCACCCGGCCAGCCGCCGATGGACGTGCTCGCCGGCTTCTTCACCGACCCGGCCGGCGCGCGCTACGTCATGGTGCAGAACGCCCGCCACACCCACGCCCGCGGCGCCGCCGCCGAGCCCCTCCCCGGCGCCGACGACCCGGGCCTCGTCCGGCTCGAGTTCGACTTCGCCGCCGCCCCGCCGCAGCTCGACCGCACCCGCCTGGAGTACATGGACCCCGCCGACGGGGCGATCCGCTCCCTGCCGCTCGTCCAACTCCCACCCCCGCCTCCTCCTCCGCCGCCGCCGGGCGAGCAGCCGCCCGCCGAGCCGCAGCCGCCGCCACCATCGACCCGGTATGCCGTCGAGCACCAGCTCCCACCCGGCGGGGTGTTGCTGTTCAAGTACGCGAACACGATCCCGTTCCGGCTCGGAAGGCGGACGGCCTCGTTCGGGGTCGCCGACCCGTCCCAGGGACGCTGGCACCTGCGGGACGGGCTCCGGACCCGCAGCTTCTACTACGGCAACCCGGGCGACACCCCGTTCATGGGCGACTGGGATTGCGACGGCATCGACACCCCCGGCCTGTACCGGGAATCGGACGGCTTCGCCTATCTGCGCAACTCGAACAGCCAGGGCATCGCCGACGTCGAGTTCTTCCTGGGCAACCCGGGCGACGTGGCCGTGCCCGGCGACTTCGACGGCGACGGCTGCGACACCGTGTCGGTGTACCGGCCGGCGGAGGCCCGGTTCTACGTCGCCAACCGGCTGGGCTCCGACGCCGCCGGGTTCGGGCCCGCCGACTTCTCCTACCCCTACGGCGAGCGCGGCGACCGCCCGCTGGCTGGCGACTTCGACGGCGACGGCATCGACACGCTCGCCCTGCACCGCCCGTCGACCGGCCAGGTGCTGATCCGCAACAGCCTCGATGCCGGGGCCGCCGACGAGGTCTTCTACTTCGGCGACACCTCCGACCGGCTGTTCACCGGCGACTGGGACGGCGACGGCGCCACGACGTTCGGCCTGTTCCGCGACGCCGACGCCACCGTCCGGCTGCTGTTCGCCAACGAGGCGAGGCCGCCGGACCTCGCGCTGCCATATGGCGACCCCGGCTTCCTGCCGATCGCCGGCGTGCTCCACTAGCGCCCGGTCGGCTACCGCACCGGCGCGATCCGCCACACCTCCCCGGCGAAGTTGGCGAGGTACAGCTCGCCGTCGGGCCCGGCCCCGAACGTGGTGACCTGGCCGGCCGCGGGGAGCTCGGCCGACCAGTCGCGCAGGTCGGTGGCCTCCCCGCCGGCGTAGCGGAAGCTGCGCACCCACTGCCCGCACCAGTCGGCGTAGAAGTAGTGGCCGTCCAGCTCGGGGATCGCCGCCCCCCGGTACACCCGGCCGCCGGTGATCGAGCAGCCCTCGTCGTGGCCGTACGTGAGCACCGGCAAGGTGATCCCGGCCGGGTCGCAGTCGCGGGGGCGGAAGCACCGGTCGCCCTCGGTCACCGGCCATCCGAAGTTCGGCAGGGCCGCGGCGAGGGGCGCGACGTTCACCTCCTCCTGCTGCTCCAGCCCGACGTCGGCGACGTACACCAAGCTGGCCGGTACGTCGATCGCAAACCGCCACGGGTTGCGCAGGCCGTACCCCCACACGGCCGGCTCGGCGGTGCCGTCGACGTCGTAGCGCAGGAGCGCCGCGTACGGGCTGGCGGCGTCCTGTCCCTCGGCGATCTCGGTGCCGTCCCCGGACGAGATCCACAGGCGGCCGTCGGGCCCGAACTCCAGCATCCCTGCGTAGTGGCGGGGCTCGTCGCCCGGCTGGCTGAGCTCGAAGTGGATGCGCTCCTCGCCGGCGGTCCACTCCGAGAGGCGGCGACTGGCGGTGCCGTCGCCGACCGTGCGGTACGTGAAAAGCCGGCCCGGGTCGTCGGGATGGAACGCGAGGCCCAGCAGCCCCTGCTCGATGCCGGACGACTGGGTGACCGCAGTGAGGTCGAGGAACTCGACCGGCTCGGCACCCGGCTGGATGCGGACGATCCGCCCGTCCCGCTCGGCGACGTACAGGGCGTCGTCGCCTGGTGCGACGGCGATGGCGGTGGGCTGGAACAACCCGGCGGCGACCGGAGCGAGGGCGAGCCCGGCTAGCGGCGGGAGCGTGGCGGGTGGCGCCGTGATCGCCGGCGACGGCAGGGTGGTGGCGGGCTGCGACGTGGCGGCCCGCGGCAGCGAGGTGGCCGGCTCCGCCGAGGGGAGCAGCGTCGTCGTGGTCGGTGCACGGGCCATGGTCGTCGGCGGCGCAGAGGTGGCCGACGGTGGGGAGGCGCCGGGGGCCGGGGTGGCGGCGGGACTGCCACCGCAGGCCACGAGCAGCGCAGCGGCGGTGGCGAGCGTCCTGACGGGCACGGGGAGGGAGTGTACGGAGGCCCGGTTTTGCCGGTGCCCGCCGATACCATCGGCGGCGATGGCCAGCCGCCCGTCGCTCCTCGTCTCGCTGATCGTCGCGGTGCTCGCGGCGGCGTGCTCCGGCGACGCGGAACCCGCCCCCCCGGCACCGGCCACGACGACGCCGGCCGCCAGCACCACGAGCACCGCGCCGCCCGAGTCGACCACCGCCGCGCCCCCGGCCACCACGACCAGCAGCACGAGCACCACGAGCACCACCACGGCGGCGCCGGTGGCGCCGGTGGCGCCGGCCCTGCCGCTGGCCGGGCGGGTGGTCTCGGCAGCGGGCGACCCGGTGCCCGGCGCCCGGGTGTCGGTGGGCGGCGCATCGGCACACACCGATGGGGACGGCCGGTTCGAGCTGGGCGGAGCCCGGCCGGGACCGGGAGTGGTCTCCAAGCCGGGCTGGTCGCCAGTCGGGTTCTCGTGGGACGGCGGCGCGGCACCGGCCGACGTCGTGCTGCGCCCGGCGATCCACCGCGCGATCCTCGTCCCCAACGTCGTCGCCGCCGACGACGAGCGCTTCGCCGCCGCGATCGACATGGCGGCTGCGACGGCCGCAACGGCGGTGGTCTTCGACACCAAGGACGAGACCGGCATCGTCCGCTTCGACACCGCCGTCGCCGAGGCGCAGGCATGGGGGGTCGTGCGGCCCGCCTTCGACGTGGATGCCAGGCTCGCCGCCATCAAGCGGCACGGCCTCCACGCCATCACCCGCATCGTCGTGTTCGAGGACCCGGCCCGGGCCGAGGGCCAGCCCGAGGCGAAGCTGGCCGGCACCTGGATCGACGCGACGGACCCGGCGAACTGGGAGTACCCGCTGGCGTTGGCGGTGGAAGCCTGCGAGCGCGGCTTCGACGAGATCCAGTTCGACTACGTGCGGTTTCCGGACGGACGCACCGCCGAAGCGGTGCGGCAGCGCTACGGATTCGGCCAGGAGCAGCGCGTCGGCATGATCGTCGCCTTCCTCCAGGAGGCACGCGCCCGCCTCCACCCGCTGGGGTGCGCGGTGGCGGCGGACGTGTTCGCGATCGTCATGGCGGCGCCCGACGACCAGGGGATCGGGCAGCGGTTCGAGGAGGTGTCGGCCGCGGTCGACGTGATCAGCCCGATGATCTACCCGAGCCATTACAACGACGGCTGGCTTGGCCTCGACGACCCCAACGAGCATCCCGCCCGGGTCACCGCCGACGCGCTCGACGACGGCGCCGCCCGGATGGCGCCCGGCGTGGTGATGCGCCCGTGGCTGCAGGCGTTCACCTACACGCCCACCCAGGTGCAGGCGGCGATCGCGGAGGCCGAGGAGCGCGGCTACGGCTGGATGCTCTGGAACGTCGTGGGCCGCTACGACCCGGCCGCCATCGGCATCGCGACCGCCGAGCCCTCGGTGCCGGCTATCGAGGCCCGCTGACCGGCCGGCCTCGACGATCAGGCCTCCGCCGCGCTGCTACCCGGTGATCGCAACGTCCAGCTCGAATGTCGCATCCCCGGTGGCTGCGGCGACGAGGATGTGGTAGTTGCCCGTCTCGGGGAGCACGATCTCCTCGGAGTCGGTCTCGGACGCGAGCCGGGCGCCCGAGGGGGCGTACACCGCCAGCACCATCGGGCTCGTCGGCGACTGCACCGACACCGTCATCGTCTGCCCGGTCGCGGCGCCGAGGATGAACGGCGCCTGCTCGCCACCGACCGCGGCGCCGGTGACCGTCGTGCCGCTCGTGCCGGCGTCGAACCGGATCTCCTGCGGCGTGAAGATGGTCACGAAGAGGTCGAACGTGGCGTTGCCGCGGGTGCCGCCGACGACGATCTGGTAGTCGCCATCGACGGGCAGCACGACTGCGGCTGCGGTCCGCTCGGCCTCGAGCAGCTCGCCGGTCGGCGCGTAGACGTCGAAGACGGCGTTGTCCTCCAGGGACTGGATGTCGATGAGCATCGACTGGCCGGCGCCCGCCGCGAGGAAGTAGACGATCCGGTCGCCCCGCACCGCGGCGTTCGACACCGTCGCCCCGGACTCGCCGGGCGCGAACTGCACCCGCTCGGCGATCACGTTGAAGGCATCCTCGACGCCGAAGGCCCGCGAGGCGAGCTCGTCGTCACCGCCGGGCTCGCCGGGCACGAGGTACTCGCATGCCTGGACCTGACCCGACCCGACGGTGCACTCGACCGCGTCCTCGGGCTCGACCTGCAGCACGAACCGGCCGTTGTCGTCGGAGATGAGCCCGGACTCGGGCCGCGGCTCCCAGGGTGCGAGCAGGTCGATCACGTTGGGCGTCGCCAACAGCTCCGCCGCCGTGCGATCGCCTGCCGCGACCGCAGCGGCGAACCCGGCGACGAGCTCGGCGTCGGAGGCGGCGCCGCCCTGCGCGGCAGCCGTCGTCGTTGTCGCCGGTGTCGTCGTCGGCGGCGCCTGGGCGGCATCGGGTACGAGGCGCACCGACCAGGCGGCGTCCCCCTCGGGGCCGTCGCCGGTGATGGTCGCGGTCACGCCGCCGGAGCCCTCGGGCAGTGGGTCGAGCTGCCAGACGCCGCCGACCGGGTCGGCCCCGTTCAGGGTCCACCCGTCGACCGGGAACGTCATCTCGATCGGCTCGCCGGCGGGCACGGCGAAGTCCGGCGGGTCGTCGAAGCCGTCGACGCAGAGGTCCACCCAGCAGTAGACGAAGGCGTCGAGCTGGATCTGCTCCCCACCGGCGCGCAGCGTCAGCGGTGGGATATTCTCGGGCACGGTCGTCCCGCCGTCGTCACCGCAGGCCGCCAGTGCCAGCACGGCGATGCAGCACGCTGCCAGCACGGCACGTGCCAGCCTGGGCGCGGGGCCGCGAGCAGCCGAAGTGGGGTGCATGGGAAGGTCTCCTCAGAGGGGGCGGGCCGCCCACCCTACGGCCCCGGCCTCGGCCCAGAATGTGGGTGCCGTCAGCCGCGGGCCGTCAATCGAAGAGGTAGGCGGCCGGGTCGGCGGCGAACCGGCTCCGGCATCCGGCCGCGCAGAAGTAGTAGGTGCTGCCGCCGTGCTCCAGAGTGTGGCGGGCCGCCGCGACGGCGACCGTCATCCCGCAGACCGGGTCGGTCGCCTCCTCGAGCTCGGCCACCTCGACTTGGGCCGGCCCGCCGGCGGCGCGGCGGGCGACCAGCTCGGCGAGGATCGCCACCGCGATCTCGTCGGGCTCGACCGGCCCGAGATCGAGCCCGGCCGGGGCGTGGAGCCGGGTGAGCGCTTCCTCCGGCACGCCCCGGTCCCGCAGGTGGGCACGCACTGCGTCGGCGCGCTTCCGGGAGGCGACCAGGCCCACGTATGCCGCGGGCGTTGCGAGCGCGGCTTCGAGCGCCTCCTCGTCGTAGTGGCCCTGGGTGGCGACGATCACGAAGTCCGCGGCCCGGATGCCCGCCGCCGCGAGGCCCGGCGGGTCGTCGAGCCATGCGTGCCAGCCCAACGCGTCGGCGAGCCGCACCAGCGTCCCCGCGGCGGGCGACCCGCCGATCGCCACGAGCCGGGGCGCCGGCATCACCGGCTCGAGGAACACCTCCATCGCACCCTCACTCTCGCACGCCATCGGCACCCGCACCACGTCGGCGCGGGTGCCCAGCTCGTCGGCCGGCCCGAGGAACAGCAGCCGGGGCCGGCCGTCCTGCAGCGCCGCCAGCGCCTCCCGCACCACCGTCGGCTCGGCGCAGGCGCCGCCGAGCCAGCCGCTCACCGACCCCGAGGCGGAGATCAGCGCCTTGCCGCCCGCCCGGGACGACGACGGCCCCCGCCGCCACACCACGGTCGCCAGCACGAACGGCTCTCCACATTCCCGCCGGGCCGCCGCCTCGGCGAGCACTGCGGTCACGTCCCGCCGGCCCCCTGCATGGCCGCCCACACCCGGTGCGGCAGCACCGGCATGTCGATGTTGCGCACCCCGAGGTGCGCGAGCGCGTCGACCACCGCGTTGACGTACGCGGCGGGCGAGCCGACCGTGGCCGACTCCCCGACGCCCTTGGCCCCGATCGGATGGTGGGGCGACGGGGTGACGGTCTCCAGCCGCTCGAAGCGGGGGGTCTCCCACGCGGTGGGGATGAGGTAGTCCATGAAGTTCGACCCGATGCAGTTCCCGTTGTCGTCGAACGTGATCCACTGCATGTTCGCCTTGGCGAAGCCCTCGGTGAGCCCGCCGTGAATCTGGCCTTCGACGATCATCGGGTTGATCCGCACCCCGCAGTCGTCGAGCGCGACCATCCGGTCGACCTTCCACACGCCGGTCTCGGGGTCGACCTCCACCACCAC
>JBFKDA010000054.1:0-12831 GCA_041619955.1 Acidimicrobiia bacterium
CCGACCCACACCACGTTCTGCCCCGGGATGAGCTGCGTGATGTACGCACTGGGCGTCCACGTGTAGATCACCATCGGGACGTCCGAGTTCGCCTTGTCGACGGCCTCGGCGACCATCGCGTCGTAGCCGGCGATCGTCTGGGTGATGTTCTCCCAGCCGGAGAAGGCGATCTGGCTGGTGATGATGTTGTCACACGTCCAGCTCTCCTGGCAGCCGTAGATGTCGGCCACACCGTTGCCGGGGACCGGGTCGGCTGCGTCGAACGCCGCCAGCGCGTCCGGGTTGCTGTTGAGGTCGTCGAGGGTCTTGATGCCGAACTCCTCGGCGAACGACTTGGTCATCAGGTAGCCCTGCAGGCCGCCTGCGATCATCTCCTCGCCGACCACCTCGAGGTGGTCACCCACCGTGCTGCCGTCGGGGAGCTCCGGCTCCCACCAGCTGCGGTGTCCGGGGTACCAGCTGTTGACCCAGAAGTCGAAGTCGCCCTGGGCCATCGACAGGTACGCCAGCGACGGTCCCAGCTCCAGCTCGGACGGGTCGGTGACGTCGTAGCCGAGTTCCTGCAGCAGTGCGCGGTACACCGCGGCCTGGAAGTAGCCGGTGGACCAGTCGGCGCGCGCCATCGTGACCGTCACGCCCTCGCCGGGCATGGCGACGTCGCCGCCGCCGCCGGCATCGGTGCCCTCGGTGGCCGCAGTGGTCCCCGGGGCGTCTGTCGGGTCTGGCGAGTCACCGCCGTCGCTGTCTCCACACGCGGCCACGACCAGCATCAGTGCCGCCGTCACCGCGAATAGCTTGAGTGCCTTCCTCATGCGCTCTCCCTTGTCGTAATGAGCCCCGCGGGCCTCGCCCTGGCACATCGTGCCGTACGTGCCTCCGCGTACTCGCCGGGGACCATAATGGGTGCCCCGATCTAATGCACGGCCTCGACCACGCGGCGCGGTCAGACGGTGCCGGCCGCGACCAGCTCCTCGACGTCGGCCGGTGCCTGGAGAACGGGGCTCTCGATGTCCTCGTACACCTTGGCCCGCCGGAACAGGCTGAGCATCCGGATGACCGACGCCACGATGAAGAACCCGCCGCAGAGCGTGAAGAACGCCCCGATCCCGCTGACATAGTTCGGGTCGGCCGACCGCACGTGCGTGCCGATCCAGGCCACCGCGATCATCGCGACGCCCGCGCCGACCCCGGCGGTGATCGATCCCCACCACCACTGCTGGTGCTCGTTCCGTACGAACACGCCGATCGCGCCGAGGACGGTCAAGACGGCGGCGCCGCCGAGGAGCAGCGAGATCAGCCCCAGGCGGGCACCGTCGCTGCTGGCACCGTCGACGACCTGCGCGCCCTCCCGGCGCGCTTCGGCCAGCGTGGCCGAGATCTCGGCGGCGATGGGCCCGGCGTCGGCCGGGTTGGCCTCGGCCTCGGCGCGCAGCTCATCGAGCCGCTCCTGCAGCTCGGGGCTGATCACGACGTCGGTGCGGCCATCGAGGCTCCAGCCCGAGTAGGCGCCGCCCAGGAGGACGACCATCGCGATCCCGACCCCGATCAGCGGCCCCCAGGCGATGTCGGCGCTGAGTGGGCGGGACGGGACGTGCGGGGCCAGGCGCGTCCACCAGATCGCTCCGGCGGCGGCGACCAGCGACCCGACCAGCGCGACGTAGACCCCCACCCCGGTACCGAGGTCCGTCGTCTGCGGCGAGCCAGACCCGAGCAGGTAGGCGACCATCAGCACCAGCATCGCCACCGAGCCGATGGCTGCGCCGTCGGCGGTGAGCCAGCGCGGCCCGCGACCCGGCCCGACGTAGGTCTTGATCGCGGCACCCACGACGAAGAGCCCGAGCAGCAAGATCGTCCAGCCGAAGATCGACCCGCCCGACGCGTCGAGGCCGGCGAACGACTCGCCGGGGACGTTCTCGTCGATGCGGCGGCCGAAGGCGCTGTACTTGCCGGCGTCGACCGTCCAGGTGAGGAACACCGAGATCACCGCCAGCGCCGCCCCGCCCAGCGTGGTCAGCAGCGCCGTCCGCTCCGTACCGCCGACCGGCGTGAACACGTCGGCGGGCTTGAAGGTGACCACGGCGGCGTCGGCCTCCTCGTCGGGCATCAGCGCCTCCGGGTCGCGGCGGTGCGCCCACGCCTGGTGGATGCGACGGAACAGGTTGCCGGAGTCGGTGTCCTCGCGCTGGCTGATCCGGTCGAGGACGACCGCGACCAGGAAGAAGGCCAGGCCGGCCGAGGCGGCCAGCGCCACGTCCTGGTTCGACAGCGCCCGGAACAGCAGCCGGCCGAGGCCGCCGGCGCCCATGATGGCGGCGATGCCGAGCATCGAGATCGCCAACAGCAGCGTCTGGTTGATGCCGGTCATGATGGCCGGGCGGGCCAGCGGAAGCTGGACGTCGGTGAGCACCCGCACCTCCGACGACCCGTAGGCCCGCGCCGCCTCCACCACGTCCTCCGGCACCTGCCGGATGCCGAGGTTGGTCAGCCGGATCAGTGGCGGCAGCGCGAAGATCATCGTGACCATCGTCGCGGACACCTCGCCGATCCCGAAGAAGAAGATGAACGGCAGCATGTAGACGAACGAGTGGACCACCTGCATGGCGTCGAGAACGGGCCGCACCACCTGCCAGATGGTGTCGACCCGACCGCAGGCGATGCCGATCGGTATGCCGATGATCACGCACAACAGCACCGCGACGGCGATGAACCCGATCGTGCGAGCGGTCTCCAGCCAGTAGGCGTTGCCCAGCAGGCCGCAGATCGTCAGGGCGCCGGCGACGAAGGCCCCGACCTTCACGTTGCGGACCAGGGAGGCGATGATGAACATCCCGAGCACCACCCACACCCACGAGATCTCGGCGAGGAAGTTTGCCACGAACGCGTCGATCAGCGTCTCGAAAGGCCACTCGAAGGCCGCCAACGCCCCGTCGAGGTTGGTGTCGATCCAGTCGACGGCCTGGTCCATCCACGCCCCGAACGGGATCTCGAACTCGTCGAGCACGTTGTTGTCGAAAAAGCCAGGTCCGTCCGCCTGGGCCAGCACCGTGCTCACATGAACACCTCTCGCTCGAAACCTTCGATGAGCCGCTCGACGCGTCCCATCTCCTCCATGATGTGGCGGGGGTCGAGGCTGCCGACCAGCGCGCCCTGCTCGTCGACCACCGCGATCGGCTGGCCCCGGCCGGCCGCGTAGTAGGCATCGTTGAGCGTCGCGGTGGGGGCGATCCGCTCGAAATCGGTAGAGGTGCTGCCGCTCAGGTCGGTAGCGCCCTTGGCGGACGCCACGAGCGCCGCCTCCTTGGTGAGGAGGGCGGTCGGCTTGTTCGCATCGTCGACCACGAACACCCCGCCCCGTTCCCCGATGGCACCAAGCGCGTTGGCGGGCGAGGTCGACACAGACACCGGGTTCGGTTCGCGCATGATCTCGCGGACCTCGATGACGCGGCCCTGGTCGACGTCCTGGACGAACTCGGCGACGTAGCCGGTGGCGGGCTTGGTCAGGATCTCCTCGGGCGTGCCGATCTGCACGACCATCCCGTCCTTCATGATGCAGACGCGGTCGCCGATGCGCAACGCCTCGTTGAGGTCGTGGGTGATGAACAGGATCGTCTTGTGGAGCTGGTTCTGGATCTCCATCAGCTCGTCCTGCATCTGTCGGCGGATCAGCGGGTCGAGCGCCGAGAACGCCTCGTCCATCAGCAGGATGGCGGGGTCGGAAGCCAGCGCCCGGGCCAGGCCCACCCGCTGCTGCATGCCGCCGGACAGCTCCTGCGTGGCGTTGTAGGCGTACGGCTCGAGGCCCACGAGGGAGAGCGCCTTGAGCGACGCGGCGTCGCGCTCGTCCTTGGGGACCTTCTGCACCTTGAGGCCGTAGCCGACGTTGTCGATGACGTTGCGGTGCGGGAACAGCGCGAAGTGCTGGAACACCATCCCCATCTTCTCGCGGCGGAAAGCCTGGAGGTCCGGACCCTTCAGCGCCTGGACGTCGGTGCCGTCGACCATCACCTTGCCCACGGTGATCTCGTGCAGCTTGTTGACGGCGCGGATGGCAGTGGACTTGCCCGAGCCCGACAGGCCCATCACGACGAACAGCTCGCCCTTGTTGACCGAGAAGTTGACGTCGTTGAGGCCGACCACGTGGCCGGAGCGGCGCAGCACCTCGTCCTTGCTGAGCCCAGCTTTCACGAGATCGAGGGCCCGGCCCCGCGGTTGTGGCCCGAAGATCTTGTACACCGCGTCGAAAAGGACGATCTCGCTGCCTGCCTCGACCATCTGTCTCCCTTTGTGTCGGGCCCGCCAGCGAGCGTAACAGCATGCCCCGCGTGTCGCCTGCCCGGCACCGCGCCGGCGGCCACCCTACGCTCGTCCGGTGATCCGGCCGGTGCCCGCTGCGCTCGTCCTGGGGTTGGGGACGCTGGTGTCCCACGGCTTCGGTTTGTCGCTGCTGCCGGCGATGCTGCCGCGGATTGCCGAGGACTTCGGGGCGGGGTACGGCGTGCTGGGCTCGGTCGCCGCGATCGGCCTGGTCGCGTACACCGCCGGGGCGCTCGGCGCGTCGTGGATGATGGAGCGGCTGCCGGCCCGGACGCTGTTCATCGCGACGCTCGCGGTGGGCGGGGCCGGGCTCGCCGCGGCGGGGGCTGCGACGTCGCCGCTGGGCCTCACCGGGGCGGCCGTCGTGCTCGGGGCGGCGGCGCCGGTGAGCTGGGCGGTGTCACTGCACATCGCCGCGGCGGCGGTCCGCCCCGGGGCGCGCGCCGCGGTGATGACCGCGGCCGCGGCTGGGGCTGCGCTCGGGGTGCTGATCAACGGCGTCCTCGTGCAGACGTCGGCCGACCTCCACTCTTGGCGGGCGTCGTTCGTGATCGCCGCCATGGTCGCAATTGCCCCAATGGGTTGGGGCTGGCGGCTCTTCGCCGCGCCCATCGCCAAGCCCACCAGACCCGCCGCGGCCTCTCCGGCGGCGTACCGCCAGCTCGTCGCATCCCGTGTCGGGCGGGTGGTCGTCGGCGCCGCCGTCGTCGCCGGGGCGATCGGGTGGCCGTTCACCGTGTTCCTCACGGCGACCGCTCTCGACGAGATGGGCGTCGGCGACGCACGCGCCGCGGCCCTGTGGTGGCTGATCGGTGTGATCGGCACCCTCGGCGGGCCGGTGATCGGCCGCTATGGCGACCGGGCGTCGCCACTCACCGCGTTGAGCGGCGGTGCGGTGGCCTTCGCCGCCGGGCTGGCGTTCCTGGCGGTCACGTGGACCTACGCCGGCCTGGTCGCCGCCTCGATCGGCCTCGCCGTGCTCTACTACCCGATCTGGGGCCTGGTCGGGGCGGTCGCCAGCCAGCACTTCGACGCTCGCACGGCGATGCGGGCGATCTCACTCGGGCTGGTGGGCGCCGCCCTGTTCGGTGCCGGCGCCAACGCCGCGGCGGGGGCGTGGATCGAGGCCAGCGGCAGCTTCCGCGGGCCGGCGATCGCCATGGCGGTCCTGATGGCCGTCACGGCAGGCTGGCAGGCCACGGTGGCCGTGGACGCGCGGAAGGACCGCTGAGCCAGGCGACAAGCGCGGCACACCGCCGGCCGCCTACGATCCCTGCGTCACCGTCGAAAGGCCGCCGCCATGCACATCCTCGTCGCCACCGACGGCACGCTCGATCCCGAGAAGGCAGCCGACGTCGTCGAGCGGTGGTACCGCGACGGCGACCAGGTAACCGTGTTCACGGCCATGAACGTGCCGGCCGACTTCCTCGACCACATCGGCGACCCCGGCATCAAGCGGGCGATGCAGGTGGCCCTGGAGGCCGGGCAGGGCATCGGCGACCGGGCAGCCGAGCAGATGGCCGTGCGGCCGTCGGCCCACGCCGAGGCGCCGCGCGAGGACTCGCCGCTCGTCCGCGCCTTGGAGACAAGTGCCGCGTCCCGGACCGAGCCGATCGCGAAAGCGGTGCGGAGCCGCGGCATCGACGTGGACACCACGTGGACCACCACCGACAACCGCACCGCCAAGTCGATCGTCCAGGCGGTGGTTCGCCACGACTCGGGCCTGGTGATCATCGGCAGCCACGGCCGGGGCCGGTTCGAAGGCCTGCTGGGGTCGACCGGCACCAAGCTGGTGCGCCGCTCCCCCGCGTCGGTGCTGGTCATCCGGGACTCCGGCGCCGACTAGCGACCGGCTAACTCGGCGGGGGGTGCACGTCGAGGTGAAGGGCGGTGCCGGTGTACGGGTGCGCCCGGGCCAGGTCCTCGTCGAGCTCCACCCCGAGGCCAGGTGCGGTGGGCACCTCCAGGTAGCCGTCCTCCCAGCGGAACGGCGACGCCACCAGCTCGGCCCAGAACCCGTCCCATCGCCCGATGCCCTCCTGGATGAGGAAGTTCGGTGAGCAGGCGTCGAGCTGCACGCATGCGGCCGCCTCCACCGGCCCCGCGTACATGTGGGGGGCGAGGTGGGCGTAATGGGCTTCGGCCATGCCGGCGATCTTCTTGGCCTCCAGCAACCCGCCGACCCGCCCCAGGTTCGGTTGCAGGATCTGCGCAGCCTGGCGGGTCAACACCTCGCGGAACTCGTACTTGGTGGCGAGCCGCTCGCCGGTGGCGATAGGAACGCTGGTGGCGCGCGCCACCGCGGCCATCGCGTCGACGTTCTCGGGCGGCACCGGCTCCTCGAACCACAGCGGGTCGTACGGCTCGATGCGGCGGGCGACCCGCCGCGCCCCGGCCGGGCTGAACTGGCCGTGGGTGCCCACCAGCAGGTCACAGCCGGGACCCACCGCGTCCCGCAGCAGCCGCACGAAGCGCTCGGCCCGGTCGAGCGCCCCCAGCGTGGGCTGTGACGGGTCGTACGCCGTGTACGGGTCGACGGGATCGAACTTGACGGCCGTGAAGCCGAGCGCGGCGTACGCGGCTGCTCGCTCGGCAGCGAGCTCGGCGTCGGCGTAGACGTCGGACGTGTCGCCGGGCTCCGGGTAGAGGTAGGTGTAGGTGCGCAACCGGTCCCGGACCCGACCGCCGAGCAGCTCGTGCACGGGGCGGCCGGCCTCCTTGCCGAGGATGTCCCAGCACGCCATCTCGAGGCCCGAGAGGATCCCCATCACCGACACGTCGGAACGCAGCGTGTATCCCGTCCCGTACACGTCGCGCCACAGCCGCTCGATCCCGCTCGGGTCGCACCCGTCGAGGTGGCGGGCGTACACGTCGCCGATCATCTCGGTGACCACCGCCGGCGCGAACGGCAGCGAGTAGACCTCGCCGAGGCCGGTGACGCCCGCATCGGTGGTGAGCTTGACGAACACGAAGTAGCGGCCGCCGTACGACGGCGGCGGGTTGGCGACGACGAACGTCTCCAGGCCGGCGACCTTCACGAGCCGGCCCCGTCGAAGACGATCACGTTGCGCAGCGCGTCACCGGTCCGGGTCGACGCGATCGCCTCGTTGACCTGCTCGACCGGGTACCGGCCCGTGATCAGCTCGTCGAGCAGCAGCCGGCCTTCGCCGTAGTGCCGGGCGAGGAGGGGAATGTCGCGGGCGAGGTGCGCCGACCCCATCCGGCAACCCACCACGCGCTTGGCGCTCGCAGCGAACTCGCTCAGCTCGATGCCGGCCCGCTCGCCGGCGCGGGTCATGCCGGTGACCACCACCGTGCCGCCCATCCGGACGAGGTCGACGCCCTGCTCCACCGCTCGGGGGTTGCCGACGGTGACGAAGGCGTAGTCGGCGCCGCGGCCGGTGAGGCGCAGGACCTCGCCGGCGGCGTCGGGCCCGGCCGGGACGGCGTCGGTGGCGCCGAACTTCGCCGCCACCTCGAGCTTGGCAGCGCTCACGTCGACGGCGACGATCGGGTGCGCCCCGGCCGCGTGCGCCGCCTGGACGCAGTTGAGGCCGACGCCGCCGATGCCGACGACCACCACCGACGCGCCGGGCGGGACGCGGGCGGTGTTGTTCACCGCCCCGTAGCCCGTGAGGACGCCGCAGGCGAGCAGGCAGGCTCGGTCGAGCGGCAGCGCCGCCGGCACCCCGATCGCCTGGGACTCGTGGACGACCACCTCCTCGGCGAAGCCGCCGACCCGTATCCCCTGCGTGACGGCGGCACCGCCGGCGTCGTGCAGACGGGTCTCCCGGTCGAGGGCGAACGTGGCCTCGCACAGGTGGTGCTCGCCGCGCCGGCAGTGGAAGCACGACCGGCAGGTACGCAGGATCGACACCACCACGCGGTCGCCGGGCTGCACCGACTCGGCGTCCGGCCCGGCGTCCGTCACCACGCCGGCCGCCTCGTGGCCGAACACGGCAGGCAACGCGCCGCCCCAGGAGCCGTCGATAGCGTGCAGGTCGGACCCGCACACCGCCACCGCGCCGATGCGGACCCGGACCTCGCCGGGGCCGGGCGGGTCGAGCGTCAGCTCCTCGATGCCGAGGGGCTCGCCGAACGCCCGGGTCACCGCCGCCTTCACGCCGCGGGACGCTACCAGCAGGTACATTCCCGGCGCAGCCAGTCGGCAGGAGGAGCGGCGCCATGCGGGTGGGATTCATCGGGCTCGGCAACGTCGGCGGCAAGCTGGCCACCAGCCTGGTGCGGGAGGGGTTCGACCTCACCGTGCTCGACCTGAGCGGCGCCGCGATGGCGCCGCTGGTCGCCGCCGGAGCAGTCGCCGGCACCACGCCGCGGGCGCTGGCCGAGCGCTGCGACGTCGTGGTCACCTGCCTGCCGAGCCCGGCGGCGTCGGCACACGTGATGGAGAGCGACGACGGGCTCCTCGCCGGGCTCGGCCCCGGCAAGGTGTGGGCCGAGATGAGCACCACCGACGAGGACGAGGTGCGCCGGCTGGGCGCGCTGGTCGCGGCGCGGGGCGCAGCGGCGATCGACTGCCCGGTGTCCGGCGGATGCCATCGGGCGGCCACCGGCAACATCGCGATCTTCGCGGGCGGGGAGCGCGCGACGTTCGAGCGGGTGCTGCCGCTGCTCACCGCGATGGGCCGCCGGGTGCTGCACACCGGGCCGCTGGGCTCGGCGTCGGTGCTCAAGGTGCTCACCAACTACCTGGCATCGGCCCACCTGGTGGCGCTGGCCGAGGCCTGGGTGGTCGCCGAGCGAGCCGGGATGGACCTGGCGACGACCTACGAGGCGATCCGCATCTCGTCGGGCAACTCGTTCGTCCACGAGACCGAGAGCCAGGTGATCCTCAACGGCAGCCGCAACATCAACTTCACGATGGACCTGGTGTGCAAGGACACGGCGTTGTTCAACCGGGTGGCCGAGCGGGCGGGCGTGGCGCTGGAGCTGGCGCCGCTGCTCGGGGAGATCTTCGAGGACGGCCGGGCCCGCTACGGCGACCGGGAATGGTCGTCGAACATCATCCGCCGGCTCGAGGAGGCCTGCGGGGTGGAGGTGCGAGCGCTCGGCTTCCCTGCCGAGCTCGTCGACGACGAGCCTCCGCAGCCGGGCTACGAGGTGGCGGTGGCCCGGCGGACGTGAGCCGGCTGGCGGCTGCCGAACCCGACGGCCGCCAGCACCACTGCGCCGCCGACGATCGTCAACCCCGGCGGGGTCTCGGCCAGGAACAGCCACGCCCACGTGGTGGCGGCCACCGTCTCGACCGGCGTGAACAGGCTCACCACCGCGGCCGGCAGGTAGCGGGTGGCGGTGGCCACCGCGATGCGCCCGGCCGGCCCGGTGAGGGTGCCGAGCAGCGCGAGGATGAAGAAGGCCCGGGCGCCGACCCCCAGCGGGTCGGCCGGGAAGGCTGCCACCACCGTCATCGCCATACCGCCGAGCCCGATCGCGACCGCCCGGTTGAGGGCGGGGTAGCGGCGCCAGATCGTGAGGTTCACCGAGAACGCGAGGATGGCGCCCACTGCGAACAGGTCCCCCTCGAGCCGCCCGGCTCCGAACGAGCCCGAGACGACCAGGACGATGCCGCCGATCGACGCGGCGATCGCCGCCCAGGTGCGGGGCGTGGTGCGCTCGCCGATCACCGCCCACGCCACGAGCGCCGCCAGCACCGGGGAGGCGGCCACGATGACGACCGTGTTCGAGACGGTCGTGTTGGCGAGCGCTTGGATGAAGAAGACGGTGCTGGTCGCCTGGAGCATGCCCGACGCGAGCACGGGAACTCCGTCGCCTCGCGCCACGGCGACGAACGACCGGCCGGTCCAGACCGGGACGAGCACCAGCATCGCGGCCGAGGTGAAGACGCCGTACCAGAACGCGTTGTCCCAGCTCACCGCCTTGGTCAGCCGGAAGCCGAGCGAGTCGAGGCTCACCAGCAGCATCCCGCCGCCGGCGAGGACCACCCCGAGTTGGTGGGAGGTGAGCCGGGACTGCATCGGCCGAGTATGGCCCATGGGAACGGACTGGCCGGCCCGGCCGGCCGGCCGGCTCAGGCGAAGCGCTCGGTGAGTGCCCGGACGTGGTCGGGCCCCGTCCCGCAGCACCCGCCGACGACCTGGACACCGTGCTCGGCAACCCAGCCGGCCGCCGCGTCGGCGTACTCGCCCGGCGACACCGCCTCCTCGAACTGCCAGTAGGGGCGGGTGAAGTGGCCGGTCTCGGCGTACGCCATCGTCGGCCCGTCCCAGTGCGCCGCCAGCATGTCGAGCGCCGGCCCGGTGATGTCGACGTCGCTGTGCATGACGCCGGCCACCTGGCCGCCGATCGAGACGAGCTGGGCGATGAGCCCGTCGAAGTCCTGGGTCGGGTGGCCGAGGTAGCCGCCGTCGGTCTCGAAGCCGATGATCCGCCCGTCGCCCGCCCGCGACGCGCTGTAGCCGACCCACAGCGGGAGACCGACGCTGTCCGCTCCCCGCAGCAACGGCGCCGCCCCGGCGAGGTCGAGCATCATCTCGGCGATCAGCAGGTCGGCGCCCGCTTCGGCGAGGATCTCGGCCTGCGCCCGGAACTCGTCCTCGGTGCCGCGCCGGGGGTCCTCCGACGCGATGTCGTCGAGCGGCAGCATCGGTGACAGCGACCCGGCGACCCACACCGGCCGGTCGGCCGACCGGTCACGGGCCTGCAACGCCAGCTCCACCGCGCGGCGGTTGATCTCGGCGAACTCGTCGCCGCGACCTGCGCCTTCGAGCACGGCCTTGGACGTGGCGAACGTGTTGGCGATGAGGATCTCCGCGCCGGCCCGCACGTAGTCCTCGTGGACCTCTCGTACCACGTCGGGAGCTTCCATGTGGGCGACGCCGCACCAGGCGGCGTCGTCCATCCGCTGGCCGCGGCGCTGGATCTCGGTGCCGGTGCCGCCATCCATGACGACGACGGTGCCCAGGGCGAGACGTTCGGCGATGTCCATGGCGGGCGACGTTAGCCGCCCGTCGCCGCCTCGTCGGTGGGCCTGGTGCAGGCGTGTCCCGTCGCCTTGTGGAACTCGACGCCGCTGGTGGTCCAGATCACGTAGACGCATCGCTGCAGGCCGAAGAAGTCGGCCGGATACCGGATCTCCAAGCTCGTCTCCGACGTGTAGGTCCCATCGGCGAACTCGGGCGCGGCGCCGAACACCGCGTTGGGATCGGTAGCGAGCCGGGCTTCGATGTTCGACCGGTCGGTGCCCGCGAACTCGGCGCGCAGCGCGTCCTCCACCGACTGTTGGCGCTGCGAGGCGCCGAACAACCCGATCGCCACGATCGCGAGCGTCGCCAATCCCGCGGCCATCCCGATCGCACGGCGGCGGCGCGACGTCATCCGCGGCGAGCCGGGAGCCGCGATGAAACGCGCCGCCGTGGCCGACGCCGCCCCGATCGCGGCGCCGAGCCCGTTGGCGACGAGGTCGGCGACGTCGGGGGCCCCGGCGCCGGTGAGGCCTTGCAGGGATTCGACGAGCAGCGACCCACCCATGAGCACGGCAACCACGAGCAGGGGCCGTCTCACCAACCACGCCCACAGCATGCCGGCCGGCACGAAGAGCGCGACGTTGAGCAGGAACTGGCTGCTGCCCAGGGGATCGCGGGTCAGCAGTCGCAGGCCAGCGGCGGACCACTCGCCGATCCCCCCGAGGTCGACGCCGGAGGGGAGGCCACTGCGGAACAGCGTGACCGCAACGACGAGCGCCAGGCTGGCGAAGCCACCGAACCAGGCGAGCCATGAGGGCTCGGGCGTGCCACGCGCTCGCACGACGCGCCGTGCCGCCCATGCCGAGAGCGCCAGCAGCACCGCCAGGGCGATCAGGGCCTCCGCCGCCGAGACGGTCGCCACATCACGACCCACGGAACGCACCTGGCCGGCAACCACTGCAGGATCATACGGGTGGCCCGCGTCGGACCTCCGCCGCGTCGCCGAGCCGGGCGGGCGCCGTTCTGCCAGACTGCCCGCCCGTGACCCACACCGGCTCATGCCTCTGCGGAGATGTCACCTACGCGGTCGACGGGCCGCTCGCCGACGTCGTCAACTGCCACTGCGTCCGCTGCCGCCGCCACACCGGCCACTTCATGGCCGCCACCGAGGCGGCGCCCGGCGACGTCACCATCAGCGGCGATGCGCTGCGCTGGTACCACGTGGACCCGGACGACGTCGAGTACGGCTTCTGCGGCACCTGCGGGTCGACGCTGTTCTGGCGGGCGGCGGTCAGGCCGAACATCATCGACATCGCGGCCGGCACGCTGGACCCGCCCACCGGGCTCGCCACCAAGCAGGCCATATTCGTGGCCGACGCCAGCGACTACCACCGCCTCGACCCGGACCTCCCCCAGGTCCCCCACGATCGCTGATGCCGCGCTACCGGCCCGTGCCGATCTCGTACAGCGCCCGGGTGCGGCCCTCGCCGTACTTCGAGGCGACGCTGGCCGCCGGCGCCGGGGCGATGACCATCTACAACCACATGCTGATGCCGATGCACTACGGCGACCC
>JBFKDA010000055.1:0-12699 GCA_041619955.1 Acidimicrobiia bacterium
GACGCCGGGATGGGCGACGCGTCGGTGCTCAGCCAGCTCATGCGCCAGATGCACCAGGTGTGGCCGTTCGTGCCGTGGCTGGTGGTCGGCAAGGAGATCAGCCTGGAAGACGTCCGCCAGACGCTCGAGAAGCTGCCCGACCGTCTGCTGGAGCACCCCGAGCTGGTGTTCGTCGTCACCAACATGCACTACCGGGAGGCGCCGTGGCTCCGGCCGGACGACGACCGCGCCCTGGTGTGGCGGCAGCTCGCATTGGAGGGCTCGACGACCCAGGACTTCACCACTCAGATCCGCGCCCACTACCCGAAGCTCGTGGAGGACTGGGCGGTGGAGACGAGCCCCCGGTCTGGCAACCCGGTGTACGCCCACCCGTCGGTGCTGGTGATCTACCGGCGGGACCGGGAGTTCATCCTCGACTCGCTGCTGCCGCGCCGCGGCGGCATCGACCACGGGTTCGACCTGGTGGTCGCCTCCCAGCCGTACCGGGCCCGCACGTCGCTGGCCCGCAAGGTGCGCCTGGTGCTGGTGCCGCTGGCGCGGGCGTTGGCCCCCGGCGGCCGGCTGGTGGCCGTCCACTCGCACGGTCGCGACCCGGGCATGGAGATCATCCACAACGTCTGGCCGGGTGAGGACCCGTTCCGGCACACCCGTCGGAACCTGCTCGCCGAGGCGGCCCGCCAGCTCGATGCACCGGAGGACGCCGACCTGGCGTACCCGGAGCTGAGCGACGAGGACGCGGTGTTCCGCTACGACCTCCATGCGATGCCGTCGGAGGTCGCCGAGCACATCGGGACGTCTTCGATCATGGCGGCATGGAACGCTGCCGCCTACGTCGCCCAGATCGAGGAGCAGCGCCTCGCCGAGGCGATGAGCTCGGGTGCGTACATCGCCGCGACGCGCGACGTGGTGGCCCGGCACCGGCGGGTGTGGTTCAACGACGAGGCCTACGTGATCACCCGCAGGCACTGAGCCGACGCGGCCGCCGTGGGGCACGAGCTGCTCGCCCGCCCGGGCGATCTCGGCCTCTTCATCGGAACGAGGGCGCCATCCGCGTCAGGATTGACCGGGGCAACCGGTGGGTAAGACCTGACGCTCTGTCGTCTCACTCGAGAGGAAGTCCATGTCCAAGCCTTCCCGCCGGCCCGGGATGGGCGCCGTGCCCTACGAGGGCGGCGCCACCTTCCGCGTCTGGGCGCCGAACGCCCGGGGGATAGCCGTCGTCGGCGACTTCAACGACTGGTCGCCCGACGCGAACCCACTCGCGCCCGACGGCGACGGCTACTGGTCTGCCGACGTCGACGACGTGAAGCCCGGCCACGAGTACCGCTTCGCCGTGTTCCCCGCCGAAGGCGAGCCACTGAGCCGCATCGACCCGTACGCCCGCCAGGTGACGAATTCCGTGGGCAATGCGGTGGTCGTCGACACGGATTTCGACTGGAAGGACGACGACTTCCAGATGCCGCCGTGGAACGAGCTGGTGATCTACGAGCTGCACGTCGGTACCTTCAACGACGAGCCGGGCGGGTCGCCGGGCGACCTCCAGTCGGCCGCCTCCCGCCTCCCCCACCTCGCCGAGCTCGGCGTCAACGCCGTGCAGATCATGCCGCCCGTGGAGTTCGCCGCCGACTTCTCCTGGGGATACAACCCCGCCCACCCATTCGCCGTCGAGAGCGCCTACGGGGGGCCGCACGCCTTGAAGCGGTTCATCGCCGCAGCCCACCGCCACGGCCTCGCCGTGATCTTCGACGTCGTCTACAACCACTTCGGGCCGGGCGACCTCGACCTGTGGCGCTTCGACGGCTGGTACGAGGACGACAAGGGCGGGATCTACTTCTACAACGACTGGCGCTCGACGACTCCGTGGGGTGACACCCGTCCCGACTACGGCCGGCCCGAGGTGCGCAACTACATCCGCGACAACGCGCTGTTCTGGCTGGAGGACTTCCGGGTCGACGGCCTCCGCTGGGATGCGACCGCCTTCATCCGCAACGTGCACGGCTTCGACCACGACAGCGGCGCCGACCTCCCGGATGGCTGGAGCCTGATGCGGTGGGTCAACGACGAGATCAACGCCCGGATGCCGTGGAAGATCGCCATCGCCGAGGACCTGAAGGACAACCCGGTCGTGACCCGTCCGACCAGCGAGGGCGGTGCCGGCTTCGACGCGCAGTGGGACGCCGCGTTCGTCCACCCCGTGCGGCGGGCGCTGATCGCCGAGGCCGACGAGGACCGCCACGTCGGCGACGTCGCCCAGGCGATCGCGCACGCCTACGACGCCGAGCCGTTCCGGCGGGTGATCTACACCGAGTCGCACGACGAGGTCGCCAACGGCCAGGCCCGGGTCCCCGAGGAGATATGGCCGGGCAACGCCGACAGCTGGGCAGCCAAGAAGCGCTCGACCCTGGGCGCCGCGCTGGTGATGACTGCGCCCGGCATCCCGATGCTCTTCCAGGGTCAGGAGTTCCTCGAGGATCGCTGGTTCCAGGACGGCGACCCGATCGACTGGGACAAGAGGGACCGTTTCGCCGGCATCGTGGCCCTGTACCGCGACCTGATCCGCCTGCGCCGCGCCGACCCCGCCACGCGGGGGCTGCGGGGGCGCAACACCAACGTGTATCACGTCAACGACTGGGACAAGGTGCTGGCGTTCCACCGCTGGGAGGACGGCGGGGCGGGAGACGACGTGGTCGTGCTGGCCAACTTCACGGCCGGCGGCCACGAGGGCTACCGTATCGGGCTCCCCCGCCCCGGCATGTGGCGGGTGCGCTTCAACAGCGACTCGGCCGCGTACGACGCCGAGTTCGGCGACCATCCCGGCTTCGACGTCGAGGCCGAGGAGCAGCCCCAGGACGGCATGGGCTGGAGCGCCCCCGTCCCCATCGGCCCCTACACCGCACTGATCCTCAGCCAGGACTGACGCCCTGCGCGGGCGAAGAGCCGATTCTTCTCTTCCCGCGCTTGCGCTTGCCGGGAAGTACCCGGGGGGATGCATGCAATCGGGAGTTTCGGCGCCGACCGGCCGGGTACGCATGCGGCTCCCCGAGAGCAAGGACGGCATATGGCACCGCAGCTGATGGATCGGCAGGTGAAGTACGGGATGACGCTGTCGAGCGAGGAGCACCCGCCCAAGCGGCTGGTGGAGATGGCCCGGATGGCCGAGGACGCCGGGTTCGACTTCGTGTCGATCTCGGACCATTACCACCCCTGGGTCGGCGAGCAGGGCCACTCCCCGTTCGTGTGGTCGGTGCTGGGCGCGATCGCCGAGGCGACCGACCGCATCGAGGTGGGCGTCGGGGTCACCTGCCCCACCGTGCGCATCCACCCGGCCGTGCTGGCGCAGGCCACCGCCACCACCTCCCAGCTGCTCGGCGACCGCTTCGTGTGGGGCGTCGGCTCCGGGGAGAACCTCAACGAGCACATCCTCGGCGACCGCTGGCCGCCGTTCGACATCCGGATCGAGATGCTGGAGGAGGCGGTCGAGGTGATCCGCAAGCTATGGCGGGGGGACAGCGTCACCCACCGCGGCGAGTACTACACCGTCGAGGACGCCACGATCTTCGACCCGCCCCAGCACGACGTGCCGATCGTCGTGTCGGCGTTCGGGCCGAAGGCCGCCGAGGTCGCCGCCCGCATCGGTGACGGCCTGTGGATCACCGGCATCCAGGCGGAGGTCATCGACGCGTTCCGCCAGGCGGGGGGTCGCGGCTCCGTCTACTCGCAGCTCTCGCTGTGCTGGGCGGACGATCGCGACAAGGCGGTGGCGCTCGCCCATCGCGTTTGGCCCAACACCGCCATGCCCGGCCAGCTCGCCCAGGACCTCCGCACCCCGCTGCACTTCGAGCAGGCCGCCGAGGTGGTGACCAAGGAGATGATCGCCGACGCGCTCCCGTGCGGGCCCGACCCGGCGCCGATCGTCGAATCGACCCGCCGGGCGATCGAGGCCGGTGTCGACCACGTGTACTTCCACCAGATCGGCGACGACCAGGAGGGTTTCGTCGACTTCTGGCGGCGGGAGCTGCGCCCAGCGCTCGACTCCGCCGTCTGACCGCCAGCCGTCAGTTCAGCTCGACGCGGAATACCTTGTACGGGCCGGTCATCGTGAAGAACCGGGCGTCGGCGACGTAGAGCGCGTTGCCGAACACGGCCGCGGTGGTGGGTGACTCGGCGCCCACCACCGGGTACACCTCGTCGACGAAACCGCTGCTGCCGTCGGGCGCCACCTGCACCGCCGAGATCTGCGCCAGCGCATTCTCGACGACGTACAGCGTGGTGCCGCGACGGATGATGCCGTCGTTACCGATCAGCGGCACCCCGACGTCGATCGCCGCTGCCGACCCGTCGGCCGGGTCGACCGCGAACAACGTCTGGCCCACCGTGTGGCCGACCACCAGCCCGCCGGCGGGCAGCGTCTCGATGCCGTTGAGGTTGGGGAAGGTGATGTCCGGCACGCCGACGTCGAGCTCGGTGACCGCCGAGGCGTCGGGCAGCCGTTGGCCCTTGCCCAGCGGCACCACGAACAGCCGCGGCTCGCCGGCGAAGCGGAACTCGCTCGGGTTGGGGTCGTTGACCGTGCCGGAGTCGGTGAAGTAGGCCGCCTTGGGCGTGACCACCACGTCGTTGACGAACGACTCGAACGGCGCGGTGAACGCATAGCTGGCCAGCAGCTCGCCGCTCCGCCCGTCGTAGACCCGGCCAGTGCCCGACGGCCCGCCGGCCACCCAGATGCGGTTCTTGCCGTCGACCTCGATCCCGACGGTCGAGAAGGGGCCGGTGGGATCGGTCAGCACCTCGCCGTCGCCGGTGCGCACGTCGCCCCGGTACACCGTACCGTCGGCGAGGGAGCCGATGAAGAACGTCGTCCCCGGCCCCATGGCGATGCCCTCGGGGAAGTACCCGTCCGGGAGGCCGATCTCGTCCGGGAACTGCCCGGCCCCGGCCGGGGCGGCGACCAGCGCCACCATGAGCAACGTCACCAGCACGACCAGCCTGCGCACGATCAACCCTCCCGGAGCTCGACCTGGCGCCGACGTTACTCGCCCCCGGATTGGCCCCGGCGCACGCAGGGTGACCAGGCTCCCGGTGGCCACGTTCACCTCCAGGGTGGCGGCGCCCGACACGCGCCGGGCACCGCCTACCCCGGAAATGCCGACCTCGACGGTGACCGTCCCAGCCGGCACGGTCACCGGCCGGCCGAGCGCGGCCGGCCGGCCGGCGACCCGCAGCGCCAGCCGCACCGGCGCCCGCCCGAGGTCGGGCAGGTCGACGACGATCGTCCCGCTCACTGCGGCGGTGGCAGCCGGAACTCCGACGAGCTACTGGCCGATATCCGGGAGCCGCCTTCGAACCTATCAGCGGCGAGCTCCCACGAGTTGGAACACAGGAAGTTTCTTGACGGCGGGATTCGCTGTCCTGCCAACACGCCACCGCGGCGAGCTGCGGCACCCCTGGCGGGGAACCGGAGGACAGGTATCGTCTGGGTCACCATGGCGAACGCGCTGCCCACCAGCACCGACCTGCCGACCGGCGGCCTGCTGCGGTGGCGCCAGCACGCCGATCACTATGCCGGCGGTGACTACACGCTGCGCCTGCTCGCGCCCTATGCGTGGGAGGTGCGGCACCTCGGCGAGGTCGTCGACGTGGTGCCGAGCCGCAAGCTGGCGTTCCGTTTGGCCGAGATCGACCATCGCGAGCGGACGCGCCGCCACGACATGAAGCGCTGGGGGGCGCTGGCGCTGGCGGGGTTCGGCGGGCTCATGCTGTTCTTCCTCGTCGAGGTCGGCGACCTGTGGCTGGTGCTGGTGGCGGGCGGTGTCATGTACTTCACCGTGTCGGCCGTCGCGCGTTTCGCCGCAGCCGCCAGCCGCAGTCGCACCGACCCGTACCGCCGGCTCGAGCCGTGGGAGCGGCGCCGGCGCTGGTGGAGGCGGCGTCACCCGCCGGCCTGATCGGCGGCATCTGGTGGGCATCTCCCGCGAAGAGACCTACCGAAAGCACGCAGCCGAGTTGACCCACTTCGCCACGGCCCTCGTCGGGCCTGCCAGCGCCCAGGACGTGGTCGCCGACGCGGTGCTGCGCGCGATGTGGTCGCGGGCGTGGCCGTCGGTGCGCAACCCGCGCGCCTACCTCTACCGCGCGGTGCTCAACGAGGCCCGGATGCACCACCGCAGCCGCACCCGGCGGGTGGCCCGCGAGCGGCGGGTGGCGGTGCCCGACCGCCACGTCGACGCCGAGGCCCGGCCCGACGTCGCGGCGGCCGTGGCGGCGCTCAGCGTGCGGCAGCGGGCGACCGTGTTCCTGACGTACTGGGAGGGGCTCACGCCAGGAGAGGTGGCGGCCCGGCTCGGGATCGGCGAGGGGTCGGTACGCCGCCACCTGGCGCGCGCCCGCGCCCACCTCCGGGAGGCGCTGGATGACTGACCCGGTCGATCGCCTGCTCGCCTTCGCGATGGCCGAGGCGGTGCGGCAGGCGCCCTCGCCGCCGCCGTGGCCGGGCGAACCGGCGAGGCGCCGGTCCGCCCCGCTGCTCGCGGCCGCGGCGTTCGCACTGCTGGTGGCGCTCGGCGGGCTCGTGTACCTGGTCGCTCGGACGGCGCCGTCGCCGGAGCCGGCGACCGCCGGCCCCGCAGTCGCGTCCTGGCCCGCGGGCGACGGCACGCTGCTCCGCGGGGACCTGTACCCCGGTGACGAACCGGCCGGCATCGTGCTCGCCGGCGCCTACGGGGCGCCGGCCGACGAGCTGGAGCCGATCGCCGAGCCACTCGCCGCCCGTGGGCACTCCGTGCTGGTTCCCGACCTGCGCGGCGAAGGCCGCTCGGATGGCGTCGTTGACGTCGGCCTCGCTCCGGGCGACCTGGGCGCCGCCGTGGCGTACCTGGCGAGCACCGGCGTCGACGAGGTGTGGCTGGCCGGCTACCTGCACTCGGGGGCGGCCGCCGCCGAGCTGGCCGCCGCCGACCCCGGCCTGGTGGACGGGCTGATCCTGCTGTACCCGCTGGAGCGCTACCTCGGCCTCGACACGACCGCCGCCCTGGCCGTAGTGGACGTCCCGGTGCTGCTGGTGGGGGCTTCCCCGGCGGTGTTCCGGGCGGCGCCGCCCGGGCGAGAGCACGTGGAGCTGGGCGCCCGGGACTCGGTGGACTTCGTTCACGCGGGCGACGAGCTGGCCGAGGCGATCGCGACCTTCGTCACCCGGAGCCCCTGACCGCGGCATCCCACCCCCATGCGCAAGCCACTCCTGCTCCTGATGTCCCTCGCGCTGGTCGCCGTGGCATGCGGTGACAGCACGACCACCACGACGACCCTCGTCCCGGCGACCCAAGCCCCGACCACGTCCACGCCGACCAGCACGACGACGCCGGCCTCGACGACCATTGCACCGGCAACGACCTCGACGACAACCTCGACCACGACCACGGCGGCGCCGACCACGACGACCACCGCACCGGCCCCGGAGCCGGCCGTCGTCGCCGAAGTGGACCTGGGGGCGATGCCGTGCGCCCTCGAGGTAGACCCGGATGGGTTCCCGTGGGTCACCTACCTCCAGACCGGCGACGTGGTGCAGATCGACCCGGCGACCCGGGAGAAGCTGGCGAGCTTCAAGGCCGGCCCGCAGACGTGCGGCATCGCCATCGCGGCCGGCCACTTCTGGATCGGCGACACCGCCTCCAACTCGTTGGTCCGCTTCTCGTTCCCCGACGGGCGGTTCGTCGACCGTACGCCGCTCGACGGCCCGGTGTGGGACGTGCAGGTGGGCGACGGCCTGGTGTGGGTGGCCACCCGCAACGCCGGGGTGGTGCGCGCGTTCGACGAGGCCACGCTGGAGGTCGTCCACGAGGTCGACCTGCCGCAGGTCACCGGCATCGGCATCACCCCGGGCGCCGCCTGGGCGTCGACCAACACCCAGGACACGGTGGTCCACATCGACGCCGCCACCGGTGCCATCACCGAAATCGAGCTGGCCGGCACCCCCGGCTGGTTCGGCGAGTCCGAGACCGCGGCGTGGGTGGCGCTGGAGACGGGCGGGGCGGTGGTCCGCCTCGACGCCGCCACGCTCGCCCCGGACCTGGAGGTCGAGGTGGGCAACGAGCCGCTCGACCTGACCGTCGCCTTCGGCTCGGTGTGGGTGCCGAACCACGGCGACGGCACGCTGACCCGCGTCGACGCCGCGACCGGCGAGGTGACGGGTGAGGTGCGGCTGAAGTTCGGGGTGTGGGTGGCCGAGCCGGTCGGTGACGAGATCTGGGTGACGGACTTCTCCGCCCGAAAGATCTTCGTGATCGACCCCGAGCTGGTGCAGCCGCCGGCGTAGAGTGCCGCCCGTGGCAATCATCACGTGGCGCGGCGAGTTCACCAACGGCGAGGTCAACGACCTCCACGCCGAGGCGTTCGAGCATCGGCAGTTCGACGACGACTGGCAGCGTCTCGTCGCCGACCACAGCCTCGGCTGGGTCACCGCCCGGGACGGCGGCGGGCGCCTGGTCGGCTTCGTCAACGTGATCTGGGACGGGCTGACCCACGCCTGGCTGCAGGACACGATGGTGGCGGCCGGGGCGCGCCACGACGGCATCGGCACCGCCCTCGTGGCCGCTGCCGAGCAGGCAGCCAGGGACGCCGGCTGCGAGTGGCTGCACGTCGACTTCGACGACCACCTGCGAGCCTTCTACATCGACGCCTGCGGGTTCACCCCCACCAGCGCCGGCCTCATCGAGCTCTGATTCCCTCCAGCGGCGGCGCGAACGCCCCTACGCCGAGCCGGCCACCTCCGCCCCGATCGCCGCGTCCCGCGGGCCGCGGCGTTCTCGAGACTCAGGTGCACCACGAGCGGACAGCGTGGAGCAGCACCCGTTCGCACACGGCGGCGGTGTCGAGGTCGACCCACTCGTCGTGGGCGTGCATGCCCTCACCGGCCGGCCCGAAGATGGCGGCCGGGATCCCGGCTTCGGTCAGGAGCGCGGCGTCGGTCCACCACGGCGCGCCGGTCGGCTCGCCGCCGCCGGCGGCCGAGACCAGCGCCTGCACGATGGGCTCGCCAGGGTCGAGGTGGAGCGGCGACCGGTGGAAGCCAGCTGCGCTGGTCGCGGCGGCCGGTGGTGCGACCCGTCCGGCCAGCTCCGCCAGCTCTGCTTCCCAGTCGGTGACGGTCTCGCCCGGCACCAGCCGGCGCTCCAGCTCGATCACACATTCGGCCGGGTAGGACGACATCTCCTGACCGCCGCGGATGCGCGACGCGTGCACGGCCGGCCCGCCGATGTCCGGGGCGCCGGGGCGATCGGCGAGCCGGCTCGCCAGCTCGGCCACGCCTGCGAGCACCGGGGCGGCGTGGACGATGGCATCGACGCCAAGGTCGGCCCTGGACCCGTGGGCGGCCACTCCCCGCACCGTGACCGTCCCCCACACGAAGCCGCGGTGGGCGACGACGACCTCGAGCCCGGTCGGCTCGATCACGATCGCGGCGTCGGCCCGGTGGCCCGCGGCCAGCAAGGCCTCGCTGCCGAGGCTGCCCGCCTCCTCGTCGGCGACGGCGGCGAACAGGACGTCACCGGCGAGGCCCATGCCGGCGGCTGCGGCGGCCACCCGCATCGCGGCCGCCAGCCCCGCCTTGGTGTCGAGCCCGCCGCGACCGTGCAGTCGCCGGCCGTGGACCCGGGGCGTGAACGGCTCCGCGTAGCCGTCGACACCCACCGTGTCGAGGTGGGCGTTGAGCATGAGGGAGCGCCCGCCGCCGCGCCCGCGGACCCGGGCGACGACGTTCGGCCGGCCGGGCGCCGCCTCCTCCACCTGCGGAGCCAGGCCGGCCTCCCGGAGCCAGCCGGCCACGAAGCCGGCCAGCGCTGCCTCGCCGGCCCCGGGGCCGAGGTCGGGGTTGGTCGAATCGATCCGTACGAGGTCCCGCAGGAGATCGGTCCCGGGCCACATGGCCCGGGACCGTAGTCGAGGTGGCTGGGGTCAGCCCTCGACGATCACCTTGGCGCGCATCCACGGGTGGGGCGTGCAGAAGTACTCGTACTCGCCGGGAGCGTCGAAGGTGAACGACCACGACTCGCCGTTGCCGAAGAACCCGGAGTCGAACGAGCCGTCGACGGCGGTCACCGTGTGGAGCTGCTCGTCGGCGTTCGACCACGTGACGGTGGTGCCCACCGGCACCGTGAGCACGTTGGCCGAGTAGTCGGCCGGTGTCTCGCTGTCGGCGAACTCGTCGGCCGCCCCCATGTCCTGCGGCTCCCACGAGCCAGCCAGGACCTCGACGCCGACGTCGCCCTCGACGGCCGCCCCGGCGTCCGCCGCCGGCGCGGCCCCGATCTGGCCTGCCGGGGCCGGGACGTCGAAGATCTCGGCGTTGGCGTCGCCCTGGACGGCGATGACGCCGAGCGCGCCCTTGTCGAACGTCCGGCTCAGCGCATGGTCCACGAGGATGATGTTCGACGGCACCTGGCCGACCAGGTCCACGACCACACCGCCGCCGGCCGGCACCAGCGTGGTCTGCGAGCCGCGGATCGGCGGCGCCAGCGTGGCGCCCTCCGGGTACACCGCGTCCCAGTGCGAGCCAATCGGGTGGAAGTTGGAGTCGAGGTTCAGCCCGGCGTTCACGAAGTAGATGCGGGCCCGCTCGCCGACGTTCATCGTGAGCGCGTTGTCGCCCGCGATGGCCCCGACCGCGCCGTTGAAGACGACGTACGACGGGTGCTCGGCGGTGATCGCTGCCCGGTCCTGTTGCACCACGCCGTCGACGGGCTCGGTGGTGTAGTACTCCGACTGCACGATGTACCACTCCTGATCTGCCGGCGGCAGCGGCTCGGCCGGGTCGACGAGGATGCCGCCGTACATGCCGTGGGAGATGTGCTCGGGCACGTCGCCGTAGGCGCAGTGGTACATGAAGATCCCCGGGTACAGCATCCGCGCCTCGATGGTGGCGGTCTCCCCCGGCGCCACCGTGGTGTCGGCGGCGCCGCCCCCCTGGCCGGTGACCGCATGGAAGTCGACGTTGTGCGGATGGGTGTTGGTCGCCGGGTTGGTGATCGTGAACCGCAGCACGTCGCCGACCCGGGCCCGGATGATCGGGCCGGGCGTGCCGGTGTAGGTGGCGTCGCCGCCGGTGACGCGGTAGCCCCAGGTCTCGAACTGGACGCCGGTCTCCGGGTCGATCGTCGCCAGCCCCTCGACCACGTCGAAAGCGACCTCGACGATGGCGGGCGCGGTGCGGGCGATCGGCGGCGGCACAGCCGGGGGCAGCGCCACGTGCGCCTCGCCCGCCGGGGCGAGGGCGAGCTGCGCCTTCGGCACCAGCTCCGGTATGACGTCGCCCACCGGGGCACCGGCCGCTACCGGCGGGTTGGCGGCGAGGTCCTCGGCGACGAGGTCGGCAACGAGAGCGTCGTCGACCGAGTCCCGGCTGGCCACGACGAACAGCGCGCCGACGCCGACCACCGCGGCGATCAGCGCCGTCACGACGCCGAGCACCGCGAGCGAGCCGAGCGTCCAGTGGGGATGGGCGGGCGGGGCGGGCGCCGCGGCCGGCTCTTGCCGCCTGGGCGGCGCCGGCGCGGCCGGCGGGGCCGGCCGGTCGAGGGTGGGGGTCTGGGTCATGGTCGGTTGGCCTCCTCGGGCCCCACGAGCAGCGGGGTCCGCTCGAGCTCGGCAAGCAGCGCCCGGCGGGCGCGCTGCCAGGGAACATGCAGTGCGCATTGGTCGGCACGGGGGCACGGTGTATCGGCCAGCACGCACCGTCCGTCTTCCACTGCGCCTTCAACGGCTTCGATCAGGTCACGGAGCGAGACGTCCTCCAGGCCGGTCGCGGCATAGCCGCCACCGGGGCCCCGGGTCGATCGCACCCATCCGGCCTTCACCAGCGGCGCGGCGACGTGCGGCAGGTATTGCGGCGTGGTGCCGATCTCGGCGGCCGCCTCGGCGACGGGCACGAGCGTCCCGGCATCCTGGAGGTGGCGGAGCAGCCGCAGCGCTAGATCGGTCCGCCCGGACAGCGAGAGCTTCATGAGTTGATGAGTACACAACTCATCAACTCACTGCTAGGGCCGAAAGTCCCGGGGCCGCGCTCCCGCCGAGCGGCGATAGCATTCCCAGCATGGGGCCGGGGACGAACCAGCGAATGGTCCGGCGCGTGTCCGCCGCCGTGGTCGCGCTCGCCGTCGTCCTGAGCGCCTGCACGTCCTCCTCGGAGCCCGTCTGCGAGCGGACCACCCCGCCCGAGTGGTCGGTCGCCCGGGTGTGGAACGAGGCGCTGCTCGATGCCATCCGACGCGACTTCCCGGCGCCCACCGTCCACAGCCGGAACCTGTTCCACGTATCGGCTGCGATGTGGGACGCCTGGGCCGCCTACGACCCGGATGCCACCGGTTACCTCGTCACCGAGAAGCACGACGAGCGCGAGCCGACCCCCGCTCGCGAGGAGGCGATGAGCTACGCGGCCTACCGGATCCTGGTGCACCGCTACGAGGACGCATTCGGGGCCGACGAGTCCCTCGACCAGTTCGACGCGACGATGGAAGCCCTGTGCTTCGACCGGCTGGTCACCGACGCCGAGGGCGACGACCCGGCCGAGCTCGGCAACCGCATCGCCGCAACGGTGATCGAGCGAGGGCGCACCGACGGCGCCCGCGAGCCCACCGGGTACGACGACCCCGACTACGCGCCGGTCAACCCGGCGCTGGTCGTCGCGGACGCCGGCGCGACGGTCGAGGACCC
>JBFKDA010000056.1:0-12381 GCA_041619955.1 Acidimicrobiia bacterium
CGCGTTGTAGATCTCCGGGAGCTGCTCGGGGGGGAACTCCACGTCCACCACCGGCCCCGCCACTTTGACGATCCGTCCCGTTGCCACGTTGTCGCGCTCCTCTCGGTTCTCTGGGAAATCAGCCTGCGGTCAGCGCCTCGGCGCCGCCCACGATCTCGGAAATCTCGGTGGTGATCTCGGCCTGGCGGGCCTGGTTCGCCTCGCGGGTGAGGAGCTTGGTCAGCTCCTCGGCGTTCTCGGTGGCCGCCTTCATCGCCCGCCGCCGGGCCGCGTGCTCCGACGCCGACGCCTCCAGCAGCATGCCGAAGAACGTCGCCTCTACGTAGCGGGGCAGCAGCCGGCTGAGGATCTGCTCGGGCGACGGCTCGTAGGTGTAGCCGACCACCGGCTCGTCGGCAGCCTGCGACGGCGGCTCGATCGGCAGCACCGGCCACAGCAGCGCGGTCTGCGTGAGCGCCGACACGTAGCGGGTGGAGTACGCCTCCAGCGAGTCGATCGTTTCCTCGGCGAAGTCGTTCATCACCGTGTTGGCGATGGCCCGGGCGTCGCCGTAGCCCGGCTGGTCGGTGATGCCCAGGAACACGTTCTCGAGCTGGTAGCCGCGGTAGCGGAAGTAGGTCTGCGCCTTCTTGCCGACGACGTAGAGGCGGAAGTCGGTCCCGGCCCGCTTCAGCTCGATGAGCCGCGCCTCGGTCAGGCGGATGACGTTGGTGGTGTAGGCGCCGGCGAGACCGCGGTCGGCGGTGACCGCCAGCACCCCGGCGTTGCGCACGGGGCGAACCTCCAGCAGTGGGTGGCTGACCCCGCCGGAGGCGGCGCCGACGTTGGCGATGACCTCGGAGAGCTTGCGCGTGTACGGCTGCGCCGCCTGCACCCGCGCCGACGCCTTCACGATGCGCGAGGCCGCGATGAGCTCCATGGCCGACGTGATCTTCATCGTCGACTGCACCGACTTGATCCGCCGGCGAATGAGCCTCAGCTCAGCGGACGCCATCTAGATCAGCTCCGACGAACGGACGGCCGGCATGGGGTTGGGGCCCCATGCCTCGGAGGAGGCTGGGTTAGGGACCCAGCCGGGCAAAAGGCACAGCTCAGCGGAGGCCATTTAGCGCGCTACTCCCCCACCTCGAACTGGCCGGCGAACGCCTTGACGGCGTCTTCGAGGGCGTCGCCCTCGGGAAGGGTGCCGACGGTGGCGATGTGCTCCAGCATCGCGGCATGGCGGGTGCGCATGTGGTCGCGCATCTCCAGCTCGAAGCGGCGCACGTGCTCGATCGGCACGTCGTCCATGAGGCCGCTGGTGACGGCGTAGATCGCCACCACCTGCTCCTCGACGGGCACCGGGTCGAACTGGCCCTGCTTGAGCACCTCGACCACCCGGCGGCCGCGCTCGAGCTGCGACTGGCTGGCCGCATCCAGTTCCGAGCCGAACTCGGCGAAGGCTTCCAGCTCCCGGAACTGGGCGAGGTTGATGCGCAGCGGGCCGGAGACCTTCTTCATCGCCTTGATCTGGGCGTTGCCGCCCACCCGCGACACCGAGATACCGGCGTTGATGGCCGGGCGGACGCCCTGGTAGAAGAGGTCGGTCTCGAGGTAGATCTGGCCGTCGGTGATCGAGATCACGTTGGTGGGGATGTACGCCGAGACGTCGCCGGCCTTGGTCTCCACGATCGGCAGCCCGGTCATCGAGCCGCCGCCCAGCTCGTCGGACAGCTTGGCGCAGCGTTCCAGCAGCCGGCTGTGCAGGTAGAACACGTCGCCCGGGTACGCCTCACGGCCGGGCGGGCGGCGCAGCAGCAGCGAGATCTCGCGGTAGGCCACCGCCTGCTTGGAGAGGTCGTCGAAGATCACCAGCGCGTGGCCGCCCTTGTACATCCAGTACTGGCCGATCGCCGACCCGGCGTACGGGGCGTACATCTGCAGCGCCGGCGGCGCCGACGCCGGCGCGTTGACGACCACCGTGTACTCCATGGCGCCGTACTGCTCCAGCGCGCCGACCACCTCGGCCACCGTCGAGGCCTTCTGGCCGATGGCGACGTAGATGCACTTCACGTCCTCGTCGCGCTGGTTGATGATCGTGTCGACGGCGATGGCGGTCTTGCCCGTCTGGCGGTCGCCGATGATCAGCTCGCGCTGGCCGCGGCCGATGGGGATCATCGCGTCGATGGCCTTGAGGCCGGTCTGGAGCGGCTCCGACACCGGCTGGCGCTGCACCACGGTGGGTGCCTGCACCTCCAGCAGCCGTCGCTCGGTGGTCTCGATGGCACCCTTGCCGTCGAGCGGGTTGCCGAGCGCATCGACCACCCGGCCGAGCATCGCGTCGCCGACGGGCACCGAGAGCACCTGGCCGGTCTGCTTCACCGGGGCGCCTTCCTCGACGTGGGTGTACTCGCCCATCAGCACCGCGCCGATGGAGTCCTCGTCGAGGTTGAGCGCCACACCGAGCAGCCCGCCGGGAAACTCCAGCATCTCCGACGCCATCGCGTTCGGGAGGCCCTTGACGCGCGCGACACCGTCGCCGATCGAGGTGACGTAGCCCACGGTCTCGGCCTCGAGGGTGGGCTCCCAGCCATCCAGGTTGCGCCGCAGCGCGGCGGCGATGTCGTCGGTGTTGATCGTCAGCTCAGGCATCACTCATCCTTCTTGCAGCGCGGTGCGGATCGAATCCAGCCGGGAACGCAGCGAACCGTCGATAACGGTGTCGCCGATCGTGGTCACGACGCCGCCGATCACCGCCGGGTCGATCACGGTCTTGACCTCCACCCGCTTGCCGGTGGCCTGGCCGAGCGCCTGCTCGAGCCGGGCGACGGTGCCCTCGTCGAGCTCGACCGCAGTGCGGACCTCGGCGACCGCCTTCCGCTCGGCGGCGGCCGCCTGCTCGGCGAGCCGGGTGGCGATCGCCGGCAGGTCGCGGGCGTGGCCCTGGCCGACCAGGAAGCTCACCAGCCCGGTGACCAGCTCCGAGGCGCGGGGGCCCAGCAGGTCGGCGACGATCCCGCGTTTGCGGTCGGCCGGGACCGCCGGGTCGGTGAGGGCGTCCCGCAGCTCGGCCGACTGGTCGAACGACCGCGAGACCCGGAACAGCTCGTCGCTGACGCGCTCGAGCTGACCCTCGGCGCGGGCGATGGCGAGGATGCCCGCCGCGTACCCGTCGATGCGGTCGTCGGCCATCTAGTTCCTCATCCGTTGCAGCTCGTCGATGTAGCGGTCGACCAGGGCCTGCTGGGCGTTGCGGTCGATGCCGCCCGCCACGACCTTCTCGGCGACGTCGAGCGACAGCGACGCGACCTCGCGGCGCAGCTCGCCCTCGGCACGGGCCCGCTCGGCGGCGGCGTCCTCCCGCGACCGGCGCCGGACCTCGTCGGCATCGGCCTCGGCCTTGGCCAGGATGTCGGCCTTGACCTGCTCCGCCTGGGTGCGGGCCTCGTCGATGATGCGGTTGGCCTCGGCCTGGGCGTCCTTGAGCTGGGCCTGGTAGTCGGCCAGGAGGCTCTGCGCCTCGGCCTTGGCCTGCTCGGCCTCGGCTATCTGGCCGGCGATGGCCTGCTGGCGGGCCTCCAGCGTGCGATTCAGCGCCGGGAGCGCGTACTTCCACACGAAGAAGAACACCACGGAGAACGCCGCGATCCCGGCGACCAGCTCGGGGATCTCGGGGATCAGGAGGTCGATGCCCTCCGGCTCCTCGCCCTCTGCGGCTGCGAGCACGATCTGCGCGAACAGCATGCGCATATCCTCCCTATGCCAGGAAGAAGAGCACGAACCCGATCAGCGCCAGCGCCTCGGTGAAGGCGATGCCGAGGAACATCGTCGTGCGCACCATGCCGGCGGCTTCGGGTTGGCGGGCCATGGCCTGGACGGCATTGCCGGCGACGATGCCGATGCCGACCCCGGGGCCGATGGCAGCGAGGCCGTAGCCGATCAGCGCGATGCTGCCGCCGATGTCGCCGGTGAGGCCCCCGGCTTCCTGGGCCAGCACCTGTGCGGCCGCGATTACCTCTCCCATCCGATGGTTCCTTTCTCGTGATGGACGTGCATGAACTAGTGCTCCGGGTGGATCGACGTCTGGATGTACACCGCGCTGAGCAGCGTGAAGATGTAGGCCTGCAGGACCGAGACGATGATCTCGAACAGGAAGATCGCCAGGCCCATGACCCCCCAGGCGACCCCGACGATGGCCTTGGCCTCCAGCGCGGTGATGAAGGCGTAGGAGGAGACCAGCAGCAGGCTCAGCATCACGTGGCCGGCCACGAGGTTGGCGAAGAGCCGGACCGCCAGGCTGAAGGGCCGCACGAAGATGATCGACACCAGCTCGATGAGGCCGACCAGCGGCTTCAGCGCGGTCGGCACACCGGGCGGCCACACCATGTGCCCGAAGTAGCCGAGGCCCTGCTTGGCGATGCCGGCCACGATGAAGATGATCCAGGTGACGATCGCCAGGAACGCCGGGATCGCCATGCGCGAGGTGATCGGGAAGTTGATGAGCGGGGTGATCTCGAAGAGGTTGCCGACGAGGATGAAGAGGAACAGCGAGATCAGGTATGGGGCGTACTTGACCCCCTCCGGGCCGATGATGCCGATCGCCACCTCGTCGCGGATGTAGCGGACGAGGCTCTCGATCGCGGCACCGAACTTGGTGGGCACGAGGCGCTGCCTCCGGAAGGCGAAGAACAGCATCGCCACCACGATCACGGCCGCCAGGATCATCAGGATCATCGCCCGGTTGACGTCGACGCCGAGGATCGTCTCGGTGTGCGTCTCGAAGAGCTCGTTGACGAACTCCGGCGTGCAGATGATGTCCTCTTCGGCGCACTTGACCGTGTCGATGGCGACGATCAGCTGATCCACTCGAGCTCCCTTTCTGCGCCTCGCGACACTGCCCAGGCCTCCCACGACAACAGCACCAGGTAGGCCACGACGGCGCTCACTCCCATCGCCACCCGGTCGATGTCGGCCAGCCGGGCCACCGCCACCATCGTGATGCTGACCAGCACCAGCCGCAGCAGGAACCCGAACAGGGCCGCCGCATGATAGAGACCCAGCGATACCCGCGCCGCCGCCGACAGCACCAGCCCCGCCACCAGGAAGTTGACGACCACCACGACCACCCCGACGAGGGACCCGACCGCGCCTCCGAGGCCGCCGAACGCGCCGAAGATCGCAACGATGAGCGGGCCGGCGAACACGGCTCGCTTCACGGTGTTGCGGGCGATGATCGCCTCGACGTCCACCGGGTCGCCGGGGGTGGCGGGGTTGGGCACGTCAGCGGCCACGGCGCCGCTCCTCTTGGACCGCCCAGCCGTGCATCATGTAGAAGCCCGAGATCGAGCCGGCGACGATGCCCCCGACCACGAACCAGGGCTCGGTGCCGAGCCACCAATCGAGGCCGAGGCCGAGCAGGAACCCGGACATGATCGACGAGAAGAAGCCGCCCCCCGCCAGGTAGCCCTCGCGCGCCAGCGAGTAGAGCTGTTGGTGCGTGTCGCTGCCGCCGGGCTTCTCAGGCGCAGCCATCGGCCCTCCGTGCGCTTGTGAATCTTTTCACAATGTACTCGACCGACCCCGTAGAGCGCAAGTCGGTCACCAGCACCCCCTTCGACCGGCGCCTCCGGCGCCGGCCACTTCCCCCACAGGGGGAAGAGACTCACGCATGCCCGCGAAACCCCTCCGGGTAGGGCGGGAACGCCGTCGTCAGCTCGGCGACCGCGGCGCGCACCTCCTTGCGGACGACGTCGTCGTCGCGGTCGCGGAGTGCTGCGGCGATCAGGCGGCCGATCGTCACCATCTGCTCCTGCTTCATGCCGACCGAGGTGACCGCCGGGGTGCCGATCCGCAGCCCACTGGTCACGAACGGCGAGCGCGGGTCGTTGGGGATCGCGTTGCGGTTGAGCGTGATGCCGAGGTCGTCGAGCAGCGTCGCCGCCGTCTTGCCGGTGAGGTCGGCGTCCACCGACCGGGTGTCGACGAGGAAGAGGTGGTTGTCGGTGCCGCCGCTGACCACCCGCAGCCCTTCCGACGACAGCGTGTCGGCGAGAACCGACGCGTTGCGCACCACCTGGTGGGCGTAGGCGCGGTACTCGGGGGTCATGCACACCCGGAACGCCACCGCCTTGGCGGCGATCTGGTTGAACAGCGCGCCGCCCTGGGCGAGCGGGAACACGGCGCTGTTGATCTTCTTGCCGAACTCCTCGTCGGCCAGGATCAGCCCGCCCCGCCCGCCGCGCAGCGCCTTGTGGGTCGTCGCGGTGACGACGTGGGCGTGCGGCACCGGGTTGGGGTGGGCGCCGCCGGCGATGAGCCCGATGATGTGGGCGGCGTCGACCAGCAGGATCGCCCCCACCTCGTCGGCGATCTCGCGGAAGGCCGCCCAGTCCAGGAGGCGGGAGTACGCCGAGTAGCCCGCCACGATCATCTTCGGCCGGTGCTCCACCGCCAGCTTGCGGACGTCGTCCATGTCGACCAGCTCGGTGGCCGGGTCGAGCCCGTAGTGCACGAAGTCGAACAGCTTGCCGGAGAAGTTGACACCGGCGCCGTGGGTGAGGTGGCCGCCCTGGTCGAGCCGCATGCCGAGGATCGTGTCGCCCGGCTCGAGCAGCGCGAAGTACGCAGCCATGTTGGCCTGCGACCCCGAGTGCGCCTGCACGTTGGCGTACTCGGCGCCGAACAGCTCCTTGGCCCGGTCGATGGCGAGGTTCTCGACCTCGTCGACGTATCGGCAGCCCTCGTAGTAGCGGCGGCCGGGATAGCCCTCCGCGTACTTGTTGGTGAGCACCGAGCCGGAGGCCTCCAGCACCGCCAGCGGCGCGAAGTTCTCGCTGGCGATCAGCTGGATCGAGGAGTTCTGGCGGGCGGCGTCATTGGCGATGAGGTCGGCGAGCTGCGGGTCGACCTCGGCCAGCGGTCGGTTGTCGAGCATGGTCGCGGCCTTTCGAGGTTGGCGGCGACAGCGTAGTGCGCCGCCCGCCCGCCTCCACGGGCGCTACCCGAGGTCGATCGGCCCGCGGGGCGTGTCGAGGCGCGCCCGCAGCCGGGGCGGCCCGGCCGTCACCTTCGGCCCGCGCACGCCGAGGTCACCGAGTACCGAGGCGAGGTCACCGGCGTCGGGGTGGGTGATCGCCAGCTCCCCCAGCGTGCAGCCGGGCGGGCTGGTCGCCGCCGGGTGCGGCGAGCTCTCGGACCACTGGATGAAGAACGGCACCAGCAGGCCGAAGCCGTGGCCGGCCAGCCTGACGTTCTTCCACGCCAGTTGCACCCCGGCGCCGGTGTCGCGGGACCCGACCGTGACCTCGACGGAGAGGCCCAACTCTGCGGCAGCGGCGGCGACCTCGGCGGCGTCTCCGGCGCGGGCGGCATACGTGAGCAGCCGCGGCTCGCGGACCCCCGCGACCAGCTCGCCGAGCCCGGCCACGGCGCCTGCGTCCGGATGGGGAGCCAGCAGCTCGAGGTAGGCGTCACCCAGCGAGACCAGCGCGTTGTGGGTGCCGAACTCCGGGTGGCGGCCGCCGTATTCGGGCTCGACCCCGCTGGCCGCCGCGAAGCCGGCGGCGGCGTCGCCGAGGTCCGGCACGGCGTACACGAGATGGTCGATGGCGGCCTCCACCGGCGAGACGCTAGCCCTGGCTCCTATCCTCCCGCCGCGTGAAGGGCATCATCCTCGCCGGCGGGGCAGGCAGCCGGTTGCACCCGGTGACGCTGGTCGTGTCGAAGCAGCTCGTCCCGGTGTACGACAAGCCGATGATCTACTACCCGCTGTCGACCTTGATGTGGGCCGGGATCCGCGACATCCTCGTCATCACGACGCCGGAGGACCGCAACCTGTTCGAGCGGCTCCTCGGCGACGGCAGCCGGCTCGGCATCCGTCTCGCCTACGACGTGCAGCCGGAGCCACGCGGGATCGCGCAGGCGTTCCTCATCGGCCGGGCGTTCGTGGGGGACGATCGCGTGGCGCTGGCGCTCGGCGACAACATCTTCCACGGCGAGGGGCTGGTCGACGCGCTGCGGCGCGCCACGGCACGCACCGCCGGCGCCACCGTTTTCGGCTACCGGGTCCGCGACCCGGAGCGGTACGGGGTCGTCGAGTTCGACGAGACCGGCCAGGTGCTGAGCATCGAGGAGAAGCCGCCGTTCCCGCGATCGAGCTACGCGGTCACCGGGCTCTACTTCTACGACAACCGGGTGCTCGACATCGCCGCGTCGCTGCAGCCCTCCGCCCGCGACGAGCTGGAGATCACCGACGTCAACAACGAGTACCTCGGGCGGGGCGACCTGCACGTCGAGGTGCTCGGCCCCGGGATCGCGTGGCTCGACACCGGGACGCACGAGGCGCTGATGCAAGCCTCCAACTACATCCAGACGCTCGAGGCGCGCCAGGGCACCCAGGTGGCCTGCATCGAAGAGGTCGCGTTC
This sequence comes from Acidimicrobiia bacterium, assembly GCA_041619955.1. Lineage (GTDB taxonomy): Bacteria > Actinomycetota > Acidimicrobiia > Spongiisociales > JAOTWH01 > JBFJZV01. The sequence goes on from JBFKDA010000056.1 coordinate 8,404, forward strand.
CGCCAGGGCTACATCGGGCCCACGGAGGTGGCGGCCGCCGCGTCCCGCTTCAGCTCGTCGGGGTACGGCCGGTACCTGGCTCAGCTCGTCGCCGGGGCCTGACCGGGGGGCGCGACGGGCCCGGCCCGCAGCACCGCGGGCGGGGTGACCGTGAAGTCGACGACCGTCGACGCCTCCCCGCCGGGGCACGTGCCCTCCAGGTAGACCGCCGCCGCGTCGCCGAGTGCCGCCTCGGCCTCGGCGGCCGAGGTGGCTGGCGGCTCGCCGGTGCGGTTGGCGCTGGTCACCGCCAGCGGGCCGGCCGCCTCCAGCAGCGCCAACGCCACCGGGTGGTCCGGAATGCGGACCGCCACCGTGCGCCGGGCCGGGTCGCCGACCCAGGGGGGCATCACCGTGCGGCGCTCCAGCACCAACGTCAGCGCGCCCGGCCAATGCGTCAGCGCGTACTCCTCGGCATCGGCCGTGAACTCGACGACCATCCCGGCCTGGGCGACCGTCGCCGCCAGCACCGGGATCGGCCGCCGCCCCGGGCGGCCCTTCACCTCGTAGAGACGGGCGACTGCGGCTTCGAGGTGCGGATCGGCCGCCAGCCCGTACACGGTGTCGGTTGGCACGCCGACGATCCGGCCGCGCCGCAGCGCCGCCACCGCCTCCTCGATCCCTTCGCCGGTCGCCATGAGGGCCATGTATACACCGGGCGGCGGCCAGGCACCGCGCCTGGTCAGGAGCCGGCGGTCGCCAGGGTCAACAGGTCCAGCACGTTGGCGATGGCGACGCGGCTGGTCGTCTCCGAATTGGTGTGGTAGTCGCAGGTCGGCGCCTGGACTGTCGCCCCGTTCCAGGCGCCGCCCGACATTTCGGCGATCCGCCCCAGCTCGGTCCGGCCGAGCCGGTCGCCGTGGCCTGCAGCCTTCAGCACCCGGTCCTTGTAGAGGTGCGGAAGCCCGGCGGCGGTCGCCGCGGCGCCCAGACGCGCCACGAGCTCCGGAGCGAAGTCGGCCGTGGCGTCGCGTGCCCGGAGCACGACGACCCCCTCGTCCACCGGGCCCCGGTCGGGGAACGGACTGGTGTCGAGCACGACGAGCTCGCGGGACGGCCGCAACTCCGCGCTCGCGGCGAAGTCGAGGAAGTGGCGGGCGCTCCAGCCCACCTCCTCGCGGGTGGTGAGGACGATCCGGCCCGGGAAGCCGCCCGCCACCAGCGCGTACGCCATCGCCGCCGACAGCGTGTTGTCGAGCTGGCCGACGACGAGGTTGCCCACCTCGGTGCAGCCGAGCGCGAACCCGGCCGGCGTCCCGGCCGGCAGGTCCTCCAGCCCGGCCACGGCCAGCTCGACCTCGGCGTCGTGCTCGCAGCGGTGGGCCGTGGTGCCGGAGCCGAGTCCCTCGCCGCTCTCCGGGTCGTACGCCACCACCCGCTCGTCGGCCAGCCGGGAACAGGCGGTGGCCGCGAAGCGGCCGCTCACCGCAACCTCCTCGGCGTACACCGCGGCCTTGACGACGTGGGCGGCGTAGCCGAACCGGCCGCCACCCGTGGCGACGAGGCCGTGGCGGTCCACGTGCGCGGTGAGGATCGGCTCGTCCGCCGGCCCGTCGATCGCCAAGATGCCGGGCGCCGCCGTGACCCGCCGCCCGGCGGCTCCGAAGTCCGCCGCCAGGTGGCGGAGGAACGGGCCCTCGTAGCCGACGACCGCCGGCACCGCGAGGTACTCGTGCAGCTTGGCGACGACGAGGTCGACACCGGCTGGGGCGCCCATGGCTCGCACGCTATCGCATCGCTTGTCCGCGCGGCGGTGCGGGTAGCCCGTTCCCCACGAGCGGCTGGCCGGGCGTGGAAGCCGGCGGCAGCGTCGGTAGGTTTCGGCGGGTGACCAACCCCCGGCGGGCCGCCGCGCTCGCAGGCTTTCGAGCGGTGCTCCCGATCATGGTGGGCGTGGCGCCGTTCGCCCTCATCGCCGGGTTCGCCGGCGTCGATGCCGGCGTGTCGCAGGTGCAGACCGTGGCGTTCTCGGTGCTGGTGTTCGCCGGTGCTGCACAGCTCGCCGCGTTGGAGTTGATCGGGCGGGACGGCGCAACCGCGGTCGTGGTGGCCACCGCGCTCGTCATCAACGCCAGGTTCCTGATGTACAGCGCGTCGCTGGCACCGTCGCTCCGAGGGCTCGGCACGGGGCGGCGGGCGCTGGTGGCCTACCTGCTCACCGACCAGGCGTTCGTCGTGTCCGCGCTCCGCTACGAGCAGCGCGAGGAGCCGCCGGGCACGCGCTTGGCCTACTTCCTCGGCGCGGCCGTCCCGCTGTGGATCGAGTGGCAGGCGGGCACGGTGGTCGGCGCCGTGGCCGGGGCGGCGGTCCCGGCATCGTGGTCGCTGGACTTCGCCATCCCGCTCGTGTTCCTCGCCCTCCTCGTCCCGGCCGTGCGAGACCGCGCCGGCGTCGCCGCGGCCGGGGTCGCCGCGGTGGTCGCGGTGGCGGCCGGCGGGCTGCGGCTCAACGCCGGGCTGCTGCTGGCCGCGACAGCCGGGATCGCGGCGGGCTACACGCTCGCCACGCGAGCGGCGTCGCGGTGACCACCACGAACCCGGCGCTGATCTGGGCGATGATCGCGATCGCGGGCGCCGGGACCTTCCTGTTGCGCTTCTCGTTCCTGGGCCTGCTGGGGCGCGGCGGCGACGTGCCCGCCGCAGCTACCCGGGCGCTGCGGCTGGTGCCGGCGGCGGTGCTGGCCGCGATCGTCGCCCCGGCGGTGGCCGGCCGCGGCGCCGACGTCGATCTGGCCACGGCTCGCTTCGTCGCAGCCGCGATCGCGGCCGGCGTGGCGTGGCGTTGGCAGAACGTCGGTCTCACGCTGGCGAGCGGGATGGTGGCGCTCTGGCTGCTGCAGGCCCTGTGACGGGCCGGTGACTGACGGGCGGGTGACTGACGGGCGGGTGACTGATACCACGGGCTCACCCGCAGCAGCTGGCGCCCTTGCGGCCCACGAGGTAGCGGGGCCTGTTGGTGAGATCGGTGCGCACCTCCCGGTCGAGGTGCGGGAACAGCGCCATGGCGTCGTCCGCTTGGTCCTCGCCGATCTCGACGAACAGCCAGCCGCCGGGCGCCAGCCACCACGGGACGTCGTCGCCGATGCGGGCGAGCACCTCGGTGCCGGCCGGGCCGGCGAACAGCGCCTCGGGCGGCTCCCGCAGCACGTCGGCCGGCAGTTCGGTGCCGGCAGCCACGTAGGGCGGGTTCGCCACCACCAGGTCGACGCGGCCCATCAACTTGCGGGGCAGCGGCTCGAAGAGGTCGCCGTGCAGGAAGGCGACGTCGAGGCCGGTGCGCGCCGCGTTCTCCTTGGCGAGGGCGAGCGCATCCTCCGACGTGTCGGTGCCGAACACCTGGGCACGCGGGAAGACGTGCTTGAGTGCGAGCGCGAGGTTGCCGCTGCCCGTGCAGAGATCGACGATCACCTGGCCCGGACCGGCGTCGCCGAGCGCGTCGGCGGCCAGTTCCCACAAGCGCTCCGTCTCGGGACGCGGCACGAGCGCCCGCTCGTCGGCCGCCAGCTCGAGCGGCCCGAACTGCACGGTGCCCTCGAGGTACTGGAGCGGCTCGCCAGCCCGGCGGCGCCCGACCAGCTCACCGAAGTGGTCGTCGTCCGCCGCGACGGCGCGCAGGCGGCGCAGCTCGTGGGCCGGGAGATCGGCCCCAGACATCAGGACTTCCCTCCCCCCGCGAGCGAGGGGCGAGTCACTGTCCCTCCGCCAGGCGGCGGGCCTCGTCGTCGGCGAGCAGCGCTTCGTGGAACTCGTCGAGGTCGCCCTCGAGGATGTCGGGGAGCCGCTTGATGGTCAGACCGACCCGGTGGTCGGTGACGCGGTTCTCGCGGTAGTTGTAGGTGCGGATCTTCTCGGCGCGCTCGCCGGAGCCGACCTGCGCCTTGCGGTTGGCGGCGATCTCGTCGAGCTGCGCGTCGAGCTGCATCTGATAGAGCCGGGCAC
>JBFKDA010000057.1:0-12377 GCA_041619955.1 Acidimicrobiia bacterium
CCGATCACGGCGCCGGTGATGACGGCGAGGTCGGCGTCCACGGCACTGCGGGACACGATCTGGCGGGCGGTCAGGAACCCGGCGGCCGTCGTGGCGAGCGTCACCAGCAGCCGGACGGCCTCGACGATCGCCCCGGCCCGCGCCCTCATGGCGTCCCTTCGCGCGCGCCACGACGGCGGGGCCTGGTTGCCCCGCCCCGTGTCCCCGCCGGAGGCAAGCTCGAATGCGCCATGTCATGAGACACATCGGCACCCCACCCCCCGGAACTAAGCCTTCCGTCCCCACCAAGCCCCCATTCCTCGCCCGCCGTTCCCGGCCCACCGGCACGGAGAGGGCGGCCAACAGCGACGAAGGCGCCGCAAGGGCCCAGACTCCTTCAAGTGACGCCACGGCCTGGCCAGGATTCCCCCGGCCGCCGCCTGCGGCGGCCGGCTTGAGGCCGGGTTTCCCCGGCCGCCGCCTGCGGCGGCCGGCTAGAGCTCGCCGACCTCCCAGAGGGGGCTGGCCGCCAGGAGTTGGTCGAAGTAGTGGCGGAGGTGGTGGGCGCGGGTGCTGCCGACGCCGTCGACCTGGTCGAGCTCGCTGACCGACGCGTGGATCAGCTTCTGGAAACCGCCGAAGTGGTCGACCAGCGACTCCTTGACGCTGTCCGGCAGGCGCGGGATGCGGTCCAGGATGCGGAACCCCTGCGGCCGGGCGTCGCTGTCGAGGTTGCCCAGCCCGAGCGAGGCGCCGACCTTGCCGATGTCGTAGAGGCTGTCGGTCGGCAGCCCGTCGAGCCGGTCGAGCTGACCCACGCGCCGGGCACGCCGGCGCGAGTAGTCGTTGTAGATGAGGTCGGCGGCGGTGGCGATGCCCTCGGTGAGGTCGGCGAGCTGGAGGCGGATCAGGTCGCCCTCCCTCCCGAGCTCCACCGCCACCCGCTCCAGGTCGACTCCCAGGCGCACGACCAGCGCGGCGCGCTGGAGCGGGGTGACGACATCGCGGATCGTGACCACGTCGTCGACCTCCGCCCGGGTGAGCTGCTCGATGGCGTCGTCGAACCGGCGCCGGAAGCGCTCGAGCGACTGGATGCTCTGGTTGGCGTGGGCGAGCAGCGACGTGGGTGACTGAAGCTCGTACTTGTTGACGCCGTGGAAGACCGTTGCGTTGCCGCGGCCCTCACTCACCGACATCACCGGCAGCCCGGTTTGGCGGGCCACCCGCTCGGCGGTGCGATGCCTGGTGCCGGTCTCGTCAGTCGAGATCGACGGGTCCGGGATCAGGTGAACGTTCGCCTTCAGCAGATAGCGCGCATCACCGTCGACGACGATGGCGCCATCCATCTTCGCCAGCTCGGCCAGCCGCTGCGGCGTGAACACGGCACCGTCGAGGTCGAAGCCACCCGAGCAGATCTGCTCGACCTCGCTGCGGTCGCCGAGGACCACGAGCGCGCCCGAGTCCTGCTGGAGGACCAGATCGAGGGCCTCTCGCAGCCGGGTACCCGGCGCAACCAGGCGTTCGATTTCGAGTGCGGAGGAGTCGGACGACTCGGACATCGGGCCGGAGGGTACTACAGCGCGTGGCCGACCGACGGCGGAAAAGGGGTGTTCATGCGACCATGGCGACCTCCGTGAGCGCGTCCACGAGGCGCGAGCCGCGCCGGTCGGCGGCGGGCGCCACGACCCGGCTGATCCCCAGCCGGCTGGCCTCCTCGCGGCGCCGCGCATCGTGGCTGGCCGGGCGGACCTCACCGGTGAGGCCCACCTCTCCCCATGCGGCGACCGGGCCAAGCGGTCGGTCGAGCAGCGAGGACGCCAGCGCCAGGGCCACCGCCAGGTCGCCGGCCGGCTCGCGCACCCGCACGCCGCCGGCGACCGCCACGTACACGTGCGAGGACGCAAACGACAGCCCGGCGTGGCGGTGCAGGACTGCGAGCACCTGGTGGACGCGTGGCGCGTCGAGGCCGCGCACGGAGCGGCGCGGCGGGAGCGGGCCGGCGTCCGCGACCAGTGCCTGTACCTCGACCAGCACCGGGCGGCGGCCCTCGACGGTCGGGAACACCACCGCCCCCGGCGCATGGCCGGTCCAGCCGCCCACCAGCGCCCGCGACGGGTCCTCGACCGGGACCAGGCCGGCGTCTCGCATCTCGAAGAGCCCGGCCTGGTGGGTGGGCCCGAAGCGGTTCTTGAGGCTCCGGAGCACGCGCAGGCCCCGGTCGGTCTCGCCCTCGAGGTAGAGCACCGCGTCGACGACGTGCTCGACCTGCTTGGGCCCGGCTACGGCACCGTCCTTGGTGACGTGGCCGACCAGCACCACCACCACCCCTTGCTCCTTGGCGAGGCGCACCAGCCGGGCGGTGCACTCCCGCACCTGCGCGACCCCGCCCGCCGCGCCGACGCCGTCGCTGCCGACGGTCTGGATCGAGTCGACCACCAGCACGTCGGGCCGCTCACCGGCGGCCGCTCCGACCACCAGGTCGACGTCGCGCTCGGCGAGCAGCGACACGCCGCCGTGGGAGGCACCGAGCCGGCGGGCCCGCCCGGCCACCTGCGCCGCCGATTCCTCGGCCGTGGCGTACAGCACGCTGCCACCGCGGCCGGCCACCGCCGCGGCGAGCTGGAGCAGCAGGGTCGACTTGCCGACGCCCGGCTCGCCGCCGAGGAGGAGCGTGGAGCCGGGAACCAGCCCGCCGCCGAGCACCCGGTCGACCTCGGCGACCCCGGTATGGAGGCGCGGCTCGCCGCCCACCGGCACCTCGGGCAGCGGCACCGGCGCCGTGGGTAGCCGCGTCATCGCGCGCGCCGGTGCTGTCACCGCCCGCAGCGCGTCGCTCCCCCGGCACTGCGGGCAGAAGCCCATCCAGCGCGTCGTGGTGAAACCGCAATCGCCGCATGCGTAGCTCATGCCGGCAACGTACCGGGAGCCTGTGACAGAAAGCGTTGATCGCGAGTCGCAGTAGGGTCAGCGCAAGGCCGACAGTATGGCCCAGAAGATCGCGGCCAGCGCGATCACGCCGAGGAACACCGCCCCCACGACGTTCCCGACCGACCATTCCTCGGCGACACGGGTCGCAGCCAATAGCATGGTCGTGGCACAATACCGGCTGACCCCTGCATCGCACGGCCCGGCCATTCGAGACGACGAGGTGACGTGGAACGCGACGACGGCAGCATCGACTCATTCGACGACCTCTTCGAGCCGTTCGAGCTCGACGAACCCCCGCCGCCGGGCGAGGAGCCGCCGCGCTACGAGCCTGAGGGGAGCTACATCGCCTGCCCGTCGTGCGGGACGCGCAACAAGCCGCAGAACCGCCACTGCGAGGCGTGCGGCGCCCGGGTGGCGCAGGGCCCGCTGCCGGTGGCGCCCCAACCGATGCTCCGCACGACGCCCGGCGCCCGCGCCCTCGGCATCCTCACCGCGGTCGTCCTGGTGGTCGCGTTGCTGGCGCTGATCGTCAACGTCGTCCGGGGAGGGGGCGATCCCGACCCGGACTCCACGGTGGCCGCCACGGGCGCCGTCGGCGAGGACGGGACGCAGGAGACCGCGGCGACCACGCCGCAGTTGCCGGTGGAGCCGCTGACCCCGACCAGCGTGACCGCCTCGAGCGAGCTGCCCGGCTTCCCCGCCTCGGCGCTGATCGACGCCGACCCGACCAACTACTGGAACGACGAGAGCCAGAAGGGCGTCGACGCCACGCTGACCTTCTTCTTCGCCCAGCCGGTGCAGATCCGCCAGATCGTGATCCACAACCTCGACGACGAGCGGGCCTTCGCCCGCAACTACCGCATCAAGGGCCTCCAGGTCGACCTCGACGACCTGGCGCAGACGATCATCCGCGAGCTCGAGGATCAGCCTGGCGCGCAGGTCATCGACATCAACAGCCTCGAGACCCAGACGGTGACCATGAAGGTGACCGACACCTATCAGGGCCAGCCGTTCGACGGCGACCCGCCGTTCGAGGAGCTCGCGTTGCAGCAGGTGGAGTTCTTCGGCAAGGTCGTCGGGGGCTGACCGGCGTCACAGCCGGGCGAGCCGCTCCACGAGGAGGTCGAAGAACCCGTCGGCGTCCACGGTCCGGATCACCCGGCAGTTGGCCGGTTGGCCGGTCACTCCCCACCAGTCGATGACGGTCATGCCCATCGTCAACTCGGACCCGATCTCGACGGCGACGTGGCAGTCCCGACCCGCGAACAGGTCGGGCCGCAACAGGTAGGCGATCACGCACGGGTCGTGGAGTGGCCCGCCCTCCTGGCCGTACTTGGCCACGTCGTATCGCTCGAAGAAGCCCAGCAGCCCGTGCACCGCATTGCCGACCGGCGTGCCCATGGCGGCGAACCGGGAGAGGCGGGCCGGGGTGGTCAGCGCCTGGTGGGTGACGTCCAGGGGGAGCAAGGTGAGGTCGACACCGCTGCCGAGCACGACCTCGGCCGCGTGCGGGTCGACGTAGACGTTGAACTCGGCGGCCGGCGTGATGTTGCCTCCCTCGAAGAAGCCGCCGCCCATCGCCACGATGCCGCCGATGCGCGGCACGATCGCCGGCTCGAGGATCATCGCCATCGCCACGTTGGTGAGCGGGCCGAGGGCGCACAGGGTGATCTCGCCCGGCTCCGCGGCGAGCAGGGTCGCGACGAGGAAATCGACCGCGTGGCCCTCGGCGAGAGGCACGGAAGGCTCGGGGAGGTCGGCGCCGTCGAGGCCCGTCGATCCGTGGACGTGCTCGGCCGTGACCAGCGAGCGCACCATCGGCCGCTCGCAGCCGGCGTAGACCGCCACGTCGGGCCGGCCGGCCAGCTCGCAGATCATCCGGGCGTTGCGAGCGGTGAGCGGCAGGGGGACGTTGCCGGCAACCGCGGTCACGCCGACGACCTCCAGCTCGGGCGAGGCGAGCGCCAGCAGCAGCGCGACCGCGTCGTCCTGGCCGGGGTCGGTGTCGACGATGATCCGGCGGCTCATGCGAGCGCCGCCACGTCGGCGGCCGACGGCAGCGAGGCCTGCGCGCCGGCGCGGGTGGCGGCGGCCGCACCGGCCGCGACCGCCCAGCGGGTAGCCGCGACGAGATCGAGTCCCCGAGTCGTGGCGTCGGCCAGCGCGCCGCAGAAGGCATCGCCGGCCGCCGTGGCGTCGACGGCGTCGATCGCCGGGGCGGCCACGTGCGTGGCTGCGCCGCCGGCCACGACCAGCGCACCGCCGGCGCCGAGCGTCACCACCACCCGAGTCCCCAGCGCGGCCGCCCGGTCGGCGACATCGCCGTCCGCACCGGCGTAGAAGGCGAGCTCGGAGCGGTTCGGTACCAGGACGTCGACGTGATCCGTCAGGCCGGCGGGCAGCTCGGCTGCCGGCGCCGGGTTGAGGATCACGGTGCCACCCGCCAGCTCGGCGGCCCGGTAGACGGCGTCGCGCGGCACCTCGAGCTGCAACAGCACGACGGTCGCGCCGGCGAGGAGGCCGGCGGCGGCCTCGACATCGTCGACGGAGAGCCGAGCGTTCGCCCCGGGACTGACGACGATCGAGTTCTCCCCCCCGTCCTCCACCGTGATCACCGCGAGGCCCGTCCCAGCATCGGGATCCCGCACCACGTGAGAAACGTCGATGCCCTCGCTCTCGAATGAGCTGAGATCGTGGTGGCTCCCGACCCGAGCAACGAGCGCCACGGACCGACCCAGCCGGGCGGCAGCGACCGCCTGATTCGCCCCCTTCCCCCCGTTATCCCACCGATGCCGAAGCCCGAGCACGGTCTCCCCCGGCGCCGGCAACCGCGGCACCTCCACGGTCAGATCTCGGTTGACCGAACCCACCACCACGACCTCGGGCATCATCTGACGGGCGGGTTCGCCGCCGGACATCTGACGGCCTCGACGAGCTGGCCGGGGCCACTCGTCACATTTGGAGTGACCCGCAAGCGGTCACTCCTTGATATACGGCTGGCCGTCGGCGGCCGGCGGGCGGGCCTTGCCGACCAGGCCGGCCACGACGAGGATCGTCGCCAGGAACGGCGCCATCGCCAGGAACTCCGACGGGATCGGCGTCTGGAGGATGCCGAGCTTCTGGCGGAGCGCCTCGGCGAAGCCGAACACGAGGCCTGCCGACAGTGCGCCCACCGGGTGCCAGCGCCCGAAGATCATCGCGGCCAGGGCGATGAAGCCGCGCCCGTTGGTCATGTTCTCGTCGAACCGCCCCACCGATCCCAGCGTGAAGAACGCCCCGCCCAGGCCGGCCACCAGGCCGCCGAGCAGCACGTTGAGGTAGCGCATGCCGTAGACCTTCACGCCGAGGGTGTCGGCGGCCTTGGGGTGCTCGCCGACCGCCCGGGACCGCAGGCCCCACCGGGTACGGAAGAGGCCGAAGGTGAGCAGCGCCACCAACCCGAACATCGCGAAGACGAAGAAGTTCTGGACGAACAGCACCGGGCCGATCACCGGGATGTCGCTGAGCAGCGGCGTCGACAGCGGCTTGAAGATGGGGCCCTGGTTGAGGTGGGCGTTCTCGGCGAGCACGCGGATCGTCAGGAACGACGTCAGGCCCAGCACGAAGATGTTGATGACCACGCCCACGATGATCTGGTCGACCCGGTAGCGCACGGCGAGCACGGCTAAGAACCAGGCGAGGACCGCCCCGGCCAGCATCGCCGCACCGACGCCGATCCACCCCCCGAGCGGCGCGCCGAGGAATAGCGGGTCGTCGGGCGACGAAGCCACCGACGCCACCAGTACCGCGACGAACGCGCCGCCGAGCAACTGGCCCTCGATGGCGATGTTGATCACCGCGACCCGCTCGCACAGCACGCCGGCGAGCGCGCCGACCGTGATGGGGACACTGCGAACGACCGTCTCGTTGAGCATCCCGATGAGGCTGAACGAGCCGATCGAGCTCTGCGCGGTCGCCCAACCGAGGAACACGAGGATGAGCAACATGATCGCGACGCCCAGCACGGCGTTCTGCCAGCGGCCGAAGCCGCGGGAGAGCTGCACGCCGCCGGCCACCGCCAGCAGGACCGCGACCGCGAACGCCAGCGCGGACGCGTTGAACACGAGGTCGGGGAACGACGGATCGGTGGGGCGGGCCAAACCGAGGGTGGCGTCGCCGTTGCCGGAGCTGAGGGCGCCGAACCACAGCGCCAGCACGGCCATCAACAGGTAGCTGAAGCCGAGATAGCGGGCCCGCCGCCGCTCCGCCGGGGTGCGGATGACTGCTGCCGGAGCGGACGCGTCGGCAGTGACGGCGGTCACGTCGTCACCAATGTGAGTGCGGCGGTCACGTCGTCACCAATGTGAGTGCGGCGGTCACGTCGTCACCAATGTGAGTGCGGCGGTCACGTCGCCCAGCCCTTTGTGAGCTGCCCGGCGCCCTCACCCGTGCGGACCCGGTAGATCGCTCGGATCAGCGCCGGGGCGGCGATGAAGACGACCACCAGCGCCTGGATCACGAAGATCAGGTCGATGGCGACGTTGGAGGCCACCTGCATCTCCTGGCCGCCCGCGCGCAGCGCGCCGAACAGCAGCCCGGCCACCACCACCCCCGCGGGGTGCGATCGCCCGAGTAACGCCAGCGAGATCGCGTCGAAGCCGATGTTGGCGCTGAACCCGGGCGTCACCCGATACAGCACCCCGTTGATCTGCATCGCCCCGGCCAGCCCGCCCAGCGCTCCGGCGACCGCCATCACCGCCACGTACAGGAACGTGACGCTCATGCCGGCGTAGCGGGCGGCGTCGGGGTTGGCGCCCACCGCCCGGAACTCGAAGCCGATCGTCGACTTGAACAGCAGCCAGTAGATCGCGTACGCCGCCAGCAGCGCGACGACGATGCCCAGATGCACCCGCAGATCGGACCGGTCGAGGAAGCCGAGCAGGCGAGGGAAGCGGGCGGTGGTGTCGACGGTCTTCGAGATCGGGTCCTGACGCCCCTCCACCTGGAACAGCGAGTTGGTGAGCAGGTAGTCGACCAGGAAGATCGCGATGCTGTTGAGCATGATCGTGGTGATGACCTCGTGGGCGCCGGTGCGGGCCCGCAGGAAGCCGGGGATGCCGCCCCAGATGGCGCCGCCGACCAGCGCCGCGATGATCACCACGGGGATGTGGAGCAACGTGGGCAGGCTCAGCGTGAAGCCGACGTACGCGGCGAACATGCCCCCGATGAGGATCTGGCCCTCGGTGCCGATGTTGAAGAGGCCGGCGCGGAAGCCGATGGCGACCGACAGGCCGGCGAGGATCAGCGGAGCGGTGGCGGTGAGCGTCTCGGAGATCGCCCGCAGCGAGCCGAACGACCCGGTGAACAGCGCCTGGAAGGCGTCACGCACTTCGCCGAGGGTGTCGCCGGCGGCGGCGGCCCCGAAGTTCCGCCACAGGTCGACGTCGGTGACGAAGATGATGATCGCGCTGACGATGAGCGCCGTGACGATCGCCAGCACTGGCACGAGCACCGCGGTGCGCCAGTTGACACCGACGCCGGTGAGGTCGCTGAACAGCTTGCCGAAGCCCCGCTGGCGCGGCTCCGGCGGCTCGTCGGGTTGGCCGCCGGGTGGCACCGTCGCCTCCACCCCGGCCTCCGTCTGATCGCTCATGCTGCGTCCCCGGCGCTGGCAGGCCTGCCGGCGGGGCTGGCGCCCGCCATGTACAAACCGACGTCGGCTGTGGTGACCTCGTCCGGCCGCACCTCCGCGACGATTTGGCCCCGGTACATCACCAGGATCCGGTCGCTGAGGGCCATCACCTCGTCGAGCTCGGTCGACACGATCAGCAGCGCCTCCCCCTCGTCGCGCTCGCGCACGAGCTGTTCGTGGATGTACTCGATCGAGCCCACGTCGAGGCCGCGGGTGGGCTGGGAGGCGATCACCAGCCGCACGTCGCGCCCCACCTCCCGGGCGACGATCACCTTCTGCTGGTTGCCTCCCGACAGGTTGGAGAGCGGCACCTCGATGCTCGGGGTGCGCACGTCGTACTCCTCGGTGAGGCGGCGGGCGACCCGGCGGGTCTCGTCCCAATCCATGGCGATGCCTCGCGAGAACGGGCGGGCGTGGTAGCTGTCGAGCACCATGTTCTCGGCGACGGTGAAGCTCATAACCAAGCCGGAGCGCTGCCGGTCCTCCGGGACGTGGGCGACACCCAGGTTGTGGATCTCCCGCGGGGATGCGGTGGTGACGTCGTCGCCGCCGATGCGGATGGTGCCGCTCACGGCTTGGCGGAGGCCGGTGATCGCTTCGACCAGCTCGGTCTGCCCGTTGCCCTGCACGCCGGCGATGCCGACGATCTCGCCCGCGCGGACTTGGAAGCTCACGCCGTTGACGGCCGGGTGGGCGCGCTGGTCGGCCACGACGAGGTCGTCGACCTCCAGCACCACGTCCCCCGGCTCGGTCTCGCCTTTCGCCACCACCAGCTCGACGGGCCGGCCCACCATCATCTCGGCGAGCGTCTGGTCGTCGGCCTCCGCCGGGGTGATCTCGCCGACGTTGCGGCCCCGCCGCAGCACCGCGATGCGGTCGGCGATCTCGAGCACCTCCTTGAGCTTGTGGGTGATGAAGATGATCGCCTTCCCGGCGTCCCGCAGCGAGCGGAGGATGCCGAAGAACTCCTGCACCTCCTGGGGGGTGAGCACCGCAGTGGGCTCGTCGAAGACGAGGAACTCGGCCTCCCGGAACAGCACCTTGATGATCTCGACGCGCTGCTGCACGCCGACCGGGAGATCCTCGATGATCGCGGTGGGGTTGACCTCGAGGCCGTATTTGGCCGAGATCTCGGCGACCTCGCGGCGGGCCTCCTTGTAGTCGATGATGCCGCCCGGTTTGGTGGGCTCGACGCCAAGCACGACGTTCTCGGTGACCGTGAACACCGGGACGAGCATGAAGTGCTGGTGCACCATCCCGATGCCGGCTGCGATCGCGTCACCCGGGCCGCCGAAGTCGCGCGGCTGGCCGTCGATGAGGATCTCCCCCGAGTCGGCCGTGTAGAGGCCGTAGAGGATGTTCATCAGGGTCGTCTTGCCGGCCCCGTTCTCGCCGAGCAGGGCGAGGATCTCGCCGGAGCGGACCTTCAGGTCGACGGCGTCGTTGGCGAGTACGCCAGGGAACTGCTTGGTTATCCCCCGCAGCTCCAGTTCGGCCAACGTGCCTCCCGAGACGACCCGGCGGCAGGCTAGTTGATCGGGTCGTCGGCTGCTCGGCATCGCCGGCAGGCCGCCCGACGGCCGCTGCTCGGCCCGCTCGCGTTCAGCGCCCCCCTCCCCGCCCTTCGGGCGGGACTCCCCCAGAGGGGGGAGAGAAGAGAAGAGAAGAGGGAGAGGGAGCGCGACGCGGCGGGGCCCCCGCCTGATTGGCGGGGGCCCCTGCCTGTCACTCGGCGCTGCTGAGCGCCTACTCCTCCTCGGCCGGCGGGCCGGTCACCGACACCACGCCGTCGATGATGTCCTGCTGGAGCTGCGCGAGCTCGTCGGCGACGCCCTCCGGGTAGGGCACGTCGTGCTCGGGCGCCAGGCCCACGCCGCCGTTGGCCAGGGTGCCGACGAACGGGTTGCCCAGCGAGTCCAGCACCAGCACGTTCTGGATGGTGTTGAACACCGCGATGTCCATGTTCTTCTGGATCGAGGTCAGCCACACGTCGGCGAACTCGGGGGCCGAGAAGAACTGGTCGGCGTCGACGCCGATCATCAGGCACGCCCCGGTCTCCTGGCAGAGCGCCGCGGAGCCGAGGCCGACCGGGCCGGCCACCGGGAGGATGACATCGGCACCCTCGTCGAGCAGGTTCTGGGCGAAGGCGCGGCCGTCGTCCAGGCTCTCGAAGTTGTTGGTGAACAGGCCTTCCTGGGCCTCCGGGTCCCAGCCGAGCACGACCACGTCGTCTCCCTTGGCGTCGTTCCAGTGCTCGACGCCACGGACGAAGCCGTCCATGAAGATCGTCACCGGCGGGATGTTGATCCCACCGAAGGTGCCGACGATGCCGGTCTCGGAGACGGCCGCCGCCAGGTAGCCGGCGAGGAACGCCGCCTCGTCGGTCTGGAACGTGATGCCGCGGACGTTGAAGTAGTCCGAGCGCAGCTCACCGTCGGCGTCCGCCCACGGCTCGAACGGCCCGGGCGCCTGGTCGATGATCGCGAACTTCTGGTCCGGGTTGTCGACCGCCGCGTCGGCGGTGTCGGCCGCCAGCAGGAAGCCGACCGTGATGATCACGTCGCAGCCCTGGGCGATGAACGAGTCGATGTTCGGGCGGAAGTCGGTGGCCGCCTGCGACTCGAGGAACTCGATCGTGACGCCCTCGAGCTCGTCCGCGGCGCGCTGGGCGCCGGCGTAGGCCGTCTCGTTGAACGACTTGTCGTCGATGCCACCGGTGTCGCTCACCTGGCAGGCGAGGACCTCACTGCCCTCCGGCGCCGGAGGCAGCGTCGTGGTGGTGGTGTCCTCCATCTCCTCTTCGGTCGTGGTGGTGGTGTCCTCCATCTCCTCTTCGGTCGTGGTGGTCGTGTCCTCCACTACCGGCGGCACGGTGGTCGCCGTGGTGTCGTCCGTGCTGTCGCCGCAGGCGGCCGCGACCAGCATGAACGCGAACATGAGCGCAACGAGCGCGCTCCATCTCCGTGTTCTCAACGTGACTCCTCCTCTTTTCCCGTCTTTCCCGCTTGTTGGTTTTGCGGCTGAGATGCCGCACCGGCGGAATCCTAGCGACGCAACCCGGGTGGGGACCGAAGAACGGTCAGCGGGCTGCCAGAAACTGGAGGGAAGCTCAGCCCTCGGATGAGTCGGCGAGCTCGACCGGTGGCTGGTCGGGGGTCTCCACGGCGGTGAAGCCGAGCTGGCTGTCGTCTTCGGGGTCGGCGTCCACGAGGATCGTCGCCCCGGCCGGGAACTCGCCGAACAGCACCTTTTCCGACAGCGGGTCCTCGATCATGAGCTGGATGGCGCGGCGCAGCGGCCGGGCACCGAGCTGGGGGTCGTACCCCTTCTCGGCGAGCAGCTCCTTCGCCTGCTCGGTGAGCACCAGGTCGAGGGCCTGTGACTCGAGCTGGTTGCGCACCCGCACCAGCATCATGTCGACGATCTCCTTGACCTCGTCCATCGTCAGCTCGTGGAAGACGATGACCTCGTCGATGCGGTTGAGGAACTCGGGGCGGAACTGCTTCTTCAGCGCCTCGGTGACCTTCTCCTTCATCTTCTCGTAGGAGACGGCCGCGTCGTCGGTGCTGAAGCCGATCGCCTTCTTGCGCAGGTCGGCGGTGCCGAGGTTCGACGTCATGATGATCACGGTGTTCTTGAAGTCCACCATGCGGCCCTGGGCGTCCGTGAGGCGCCCGTCCTCGAGAATCTGGAGCAGCGTGTTGAACACGTCCGGGTGGGCCTTCTCGATCTCGTCGAACAGCACGACCGAGAACGGCTTGCGCCGCACGGCCTCGGTGAGCTGGCCGCCCTCGTCGTA
>JBFKDA010000058.1:0-12351 GCA_041619955.1 Acidimicrobiia bacterium
CCGGCGGCGGAGATCGTCGCCGCGATCGACGCCGAGCTGCCGCTGGTCCCGGTAGCGGCCAACTACCCCGGCGAGGTGGCGCGCCGCTGGCGTTACGCGGACGGCGGCGGCGAGGTCGGCGTGATCGCCTCGGTCACCCGCCCGTTCTGCGGCGACTGCACCCGGGTGCGGCTGTCGGCCGATGGCCGCGCCTATACGTGCCTGTTCGCAACCGCGGGGCACGATCTCAAGGGGCCGCTGCGGGCCGGCGCCGGGGACGACGAGCTGCTCGGCCTGATCGCGGGGATGTGGGCGGCTCGGGACGACCGCTACTCGGAGCGGCGCTCGGCGGCCACCGCCGACCTCGCCCGGGTGGAGATGTCGTACATCGGCGGCTGAGGCGTCCGCCGAGAAATCTGGAACTCCTGGGGGGGTATCGGTGAATCACCTGGTGAGGAGACTGTCGCCCCAGGGCGCGTCCCGTGCTCGTGGTCACCTGCTGCCGCGAGTGCACAGCCCGTGGCGGCAGCCTTTGGAGCCAGGGCGGCGGCGCCGACGTTCCCCTGCCGTAGCCGCGAGGCCCGGCTCCAAGGCCGCAACGCGGCACCCAGGGCTGCGATGCGAGCGAGGGGGAGGGGGCGGCGGCCGCCTGCCAACCCTCCCCCTCACCTCCCCTCGGGGAAGCCCCGGGGAGCCGGGGCTCGCCTGTCAGGCGAGCGGCGTCGCCCGGTAGGCGACGCAGACGATCTCGGAGAAGGGCGGGATGCCGTAGGCCGTCTCGACCATCCGGCAGGCGCGGCTGAAGGCCTCCGGCCAGCGCTCGCAGGGTGCGTCGACCGCGACGTGGGAGATCGCCCCGCTGGGCAGCCGCAGATCGAACGAGAAGTTCCGCATCGTGTCGCACCTCCGTGTGTGACCGTGCGTTCCTATCGGCCGCGCGCCGCCAGAAGTTGAACCGCCGCGCGAAATCGTGCCTATTGCATCTAAGTCAATCTATCTCTATGTTGGTGGCATGGACCCGGCGACGAAGTTCGCAGCGATCGTGGCAGCCGCCGGCGCGGCCTACCTCGTGCTCGGCGTGGTGCTCGACGGCGTCCGCCGGCTCGCCGGCGTCCGCCTGGCCGGGCTGCCGTCGTTGCGGCCGCTGCTGGCGGCGATGACGGTCGTCTCGGTCCTCGGGCGTGTCGCCCCGGCGGCAGCGGCATTGCCGCCGCCGGCGTACCGGCTCACGCCCGGCCACGGGTCGCGAGTGGCGGCCGCACTGGTCGCGCAACCCGGCGCCGCGCCGGGGCCGACCCCGGCGGCGGACTACGAGGTGGTCGCCGGCGACACGCTCTGGGACATCGCCCGCCGCACGCTCGGCGCGGGGGCAACCGCTGCCGACATCGGCACCTACTGGCGGGCGATCTATGCCGCCAACGCCGGGGTGGTCGGCGACGACCCCGACCTCATCCACCCCGGCCAGACCCTCGACCTGCCGGATTGGCCATGACCGAGGAATTCGAGGAGGTCCCGTGGTCGGCGCTGGCGGCGCCCGAGGGACCCGACCGGCGGCGGGCGGCATACATCGCAGCGGGCGTCATCGTCGCAGTCGCGCTGGGCATCGTGGGAGCGCGCACGCTCCTGCCTCCCGGGTCGGCGCCCACCGCGAGGTCCTCGCTGCCTGCCCAGGTCGCGCCGGCAGGCGAGGACCCGGCGGCGGTCGAGGCGCCGGTGGCCGCACCCTTGGCCGAGGCGCCGGCTGCGCCGCTGGCCGCCGACGGGCCGGCGGGTCGGGCTGCCGGCCTGCTCACCGAGGCCGACCTCCTGGCCGGGTCGGCCGGCGACGCTGCCCGGGGAGCGGTGATGAAGGCCGAGTGGTTCGTGGCCGACTACTTCACCACCGATCGCGATCCCCGCGGCTCCCTCGACGTGCGCACCGCACTGCCTGGCGATGCCGCGCTGCCCGACCTCCCCCACGACGCGCCGACGGAGGGCCTGTCATACGTCGAGTGGGCGCGCGCGTTCCGCGTCCACGAGGAGGGGCCAGGTGTGTACCGGGTGGCCGTCGCCTTCCGCGCGGTGGCGGGGCCGGAAGCCGGGTCGCTGGTGCGCCTGCCGGTGCGGGCGGTGGAGGTCGTGATCGCGGTCACCGGCGCGGCCGCCGGCCTGGCTGTGGTCGACCTCCCCACCCCGGTCGAGCCGCCGCTCGACGTCGGCTACGAGCCATGGCCGTCGGGCACACAGCCGCTGCCGCCGGAGGTGGCGGCAGCCGCACTCGACGAGGCGGCCCGGTGGGGGGAGGCGGCCGAGGTGGCGGGCGGCGCCGCTGCCGGCGAAGGGTGGCGGGTGGAGGTCACCGTCGAGGACGGCGAGGGGAACCGCTGGCCGCTGGCCCTCTGGTTCGACGGCGACGGGCGCGTCGCCGTGCCGCCGTGGGTGGCAGCCGGCTGACCGGCTCCCGACCCTGACATCGGCGGGGCCGCCGGCTCGTCACCCGGACCCGACGCGGCCTACCGGCTACATTTCCCTCGCATGGACCCCGACACGGCCACCCCCGCCCCTCGCCGCCGCGACGCCAGCATGGCCGGCGACCCCACGGCGCTGGGAGCGCCTTGGGGCGGCGTGGTCGTCGTGGGCGGAGAGGACGCCCTCGCCTTCGCCGAGGCGGCGCAGGCAGGCGGCGGCCCCCCGCTGGCGTCGGGCATCGCTCGCCTGGCGGTGCTCGCGGCCGAGCCGCCGGCCGGTGCCGGCGACGGGTCCAACCCCCGCGCCACCGGGCTGCCCGACGGCTGCGCCGACACGGTCGTGCTCCGGCACGCCTGGGACGGGCCTGCCCAGCTCGCCGACGCCGCGGCCGAGGCGCGCCGCCTGCTCCGGCCGGGTGGCAGGGTCGTGCTGGCCGACTGGGACCTCGAGCGGGTACTGGCGTCCTCGCCCCGCACGTACCCGGACGCCTTCTTCTACGCCGCGCTGCCGGCAGTGGCCGCTGCACTGGAAGCCTCGCTGGCGTTCGGGCTCGACCTGCCGCTCGCGCTGGGCCGCGCCCGCTTCACCGGCATCGCAACCGGCGACGTCGACGAGGAGGTGGCGACGTTCGCGTCACCCGACCGGTATCTCGCGTGGCTCCGGGAGCGGGGCTTCCGCGGCATGCACCACGCCGAGCCGGCCGGCCTGGACGCAGTCGACGGCGCGCTGGCGGACCTCGTGCGCCAGGTGGCACCGCGCGGTGAGGTCACGCACCGCGAGCCGTGGCGGGTCGCAGTCGGCGTGCGGCCGGGCTGAGGCGCGGATCAGGCGCCGAAGTGCTCCTCGAGAATGCCTCGGGCCTCCGGCGCGATGCCGTCCCAGCTCGCGTCCGGCGCCTTGGACACGGTCACGAAGTCGGCGGACATGAACACGCTGGTCACGCCGGGAAGCTGGAGCAGCGGCGCCGCGATGGGATCGTCGGTCTCCTTGCCCGCGGCGAACGCCTTGGGCCCGCCCACTTCGACGCCCACCTCGAACTTGAGGGCGTTGGGGTTGGGGGTCGGGCTCACGTTGACGGCCATGGCAGCATCGTAGCCCGAGCCCCGCAGTGATCCTGGGCGTCGACGTCGGAGGCACGTTCACCGACCTGGCCGGGTGGGACGGCGCGCGGCTCCGCACCACCAAGGTCCCCACCACCGCCGATCAATCCGACGGCGTCGTCGCCGGAGCGGGAAGCCTCACGACCGGCCCGCTGGAAGCGTTGTTGCACGGCACGACCGTGGCGACCAACGCGCTGCTCGAAGGCCGGGGGGCACGCACCGCTTTGGTCACCAGCGCCGGGTTCGCGGACGTCATCGAGATCGGGCGCCAGGACCGCCCGTCGCTGTACGACCCGGCGGCCGACCGCCCCCCGCCGCTGGTCGACCGGGAGCTGCGGTTCGAGGTCGAGGGCTCACAGGCCGATCTCGACGAGGTGGCGGCCGCGGTCGCAGCCGCCTCCCCCGAGGCCGTGGCGATCTGCCTGCTCCACTCCTACGCCGACGGCCGCGACGAGGCAGCCGTCGAGCGGGCCGTGGCCGCGCGCCTGCACGACACGCCGATTGCGGCGTCGAGCCGGGTCGCGCCGGAATTCCGTGAGTACGAGCGCACTGCGACCGCCGTGCTCAACGCCTACCTGGCGCCGGCCACGAGCAGCTACCTGGCCCGCCTGGTCGGCGCGGCGCGAGCGGCCGGGATCGCCGCCGACGTCGCGGTGATGCGGTCGAGCGGCGGACTGCTGGCTGCGGCGCAGGCAGCCGCGCTGCCCGCGGCGGTGCTGCTGTCGGGCCCGGCGGGCGGCGTGGTGGCTGCCGCCACCCTCGGGGAGGCGCTCGGCCACGCCCGGCTCGTGTCGTTCGACATGGGCGGCACTTCGACAGACGTGTGCCGCATCACGGGTGGCCGGCCAGAGGTCGCGTATGGGCGGGAGGTGGCGGGCTACCCGTGCCAGATGCCTGCGGTGGCGGTGCATACCGTCGGCGCCGGCGGCGGAAGCGTCGCGTGGGTGGATGGCGGCGGGGCGCTGCGGGTGGGGCCGCGGTCGGCGGGGGCGGCGCCCGGGCCGGCGAGCTACGGCCGCGGCGGTGCGGAGCCAACCGTCACCGACGCCAACCTCGTGCTCGGCCGACTCGGCAGTGCCAGCCGGCTGGGGGGCTCCGTGGCGCTGCGGCGCGATCTGGCCGACCGCGCGCTCGCCGCGCTCGGCGACGCCCTCGACATGGACGTGGCGACGGCGGCCGCCGGTGTCGTCGAGGTCGTGGAAGCGCACATGACCCGCGCGGTGCGGCGGGTGTCTGTCGAGGAAGGTGCCGACCCCCGCGACGCGGTGCTCGTCGCATTCGGGGGTGCAGGCGGCCTCCACGCCACGGCCCTCGCCCGGCGGCTGGAGATGCAGCGGGTGATCGTCCCGCCGTACGCCGGCGTGTTCTCGGCGCTGGGTCTGCTGCTGTCGCCGCCGCGCGCCGACGCGTCCCGCTCGGTCCTCCCCGGCGCAGCCGACGCTGCGCTCGATCGGGCCATCGCTGAGGTGGCCGACCAGGCCCGCGCCGACCTGGCCGCTACGGGCGCCACCGGGCCAGTCGAGGTGGCGACCCTGGTCGACGCCCGCTACCGGGGCCAGTCGCACGAGACCGTGGTTCCGTACGGACCGGGCGACGGGCGCGCGGCCCTGGAAGCCCGCTTCCACACGCAGCACGAGGTGCGTAACGGTTTCGCCCGGCCGGGCGACCCGGTCGAAGTGGTCACGGTGCGGGCCGTGGCGACCGCCCCGCCGGCGCTGCGCTGGACCGACCTGCCCTCCCCGCGTCCCTCCGGGGAGGCGGCCAGGCCAGGCCGCGAGGTGGTGACGCGGGACGGCCTGGTCGAGGCCGCGGTCTGGTGGCGGCCGGCGCTCGAGCCCGGCGCCGAGCTGGTGGGGCCGTGCGTGGTCGAGGAGCCGGAGGCGACCACCTACCTCGCCCCGGGCGAGCGGGCGCGCGTCCTCGAGCACGGGGTGCTCGAGGTGGAGTGGTGAGCATCGACGCCGTCTCGCTGGAGATCGCCCGCCACCAGTTCGCGGCGGTGGCGGACGAGATGGGCCTGGTGCTGCGGCGCACCGCCTACTCGCCCAACATCAAGGAGCGCGCCGACTGCTCGGCGGCGGTGTTCGTGCCGGCGGGGGAGATGCTGGCGCAGGCCGAGCACATCCCGGTCCACCTCGGGTCCATGCCCGCGTCGGTCGCCGCGGTCCTCGACCGGGTCGGGGCCGACCCGGAGCCGGGCGTCCAGTTCGCCGTGAACGACCCGTACGCCGGCGGCACCCACCTCAACGACCTCACCCTCGTCCGCCCGGTGCACGCCGGCCGGGAGCTGGTGGGGTGGGTCGCCAACCGGGCGCACCACGCCGACGTCGGGGGCGAGGCGCCCGGCTCGATGCCGGCGCACGCCACCACGGTCGACCAGGAGGGCATCGTCGTCGCGCCCACGATCGCGGTGCGGGAGGGCCGCTGGCTCGACGAGTTCGTCGCCCCGTTCCTGGCCGCGACCCGGACCCCCGCCGAACGGCTCGGCGACCTCTCCGCGCAGCTCGGCGCCAACGAGACCGGCGCCGCCCGGCTGCGGGAGCTGCACGCAAGCTACGGCGGTGCCGGGTACCACCTCCTCGCCGGTGCGCTGTTGGACTACGGCGAGAAGCGGATGCGGGCGGCGCTGGCCGGCCTCCCCGACGGTACGTACTCGTTCACGGACGTGATGGAGTGGGGAGCGGCCGAGCTGGCCATCCAGGCGGCGGTCACCATCGACGGCGGGGCGCTGCTGGCCGACTTCACCGGGACGGTGCCGCAGGTGGAGGGCAACATCAACGCGGTCGAGGCCGTCACCCGCTCGTGCCTCTACTACGCGGTGCGGGTGGCGACCGACCCGACGATCCCCGCCAACGGGGGGTGCTACCGGCCGCTCGAGCTGGCGGCGCCGGCCGGGACGCTCGTCGCGGCCAGGCCGCCGGCGGCCGTCGCGGCGGGCAACGTCGAGACCAGCCAGCGGATCGCCGACGTGCTTCTCGGCGCGCTCGCACGAGCGGCGCCCGACCGGGTGCCGGCCGCGTCGCAGGGGACGATGAACAACGTCCTCGTCGGCAACGACGATTTCGCCTACTACGAGACCGTGGCCGGTGGCCAGGGCGGCAGGCCGAGCGGGCCAGGCCAGTCGGGCATCCACACCGGGATGACCAACACCAAGAACACCCCGGTGGAGGCACTGGAGGCCCACTACCCACTGCGGATCTCCCGCTACGCGCTCCGGCGGGGCAGCGGCGGCACCGGCCGCCATCCCGGCGGGGAGGGCATCGAGCGTGAGATCGAGTTCCTCGCCGCGGCCACCGTGTCGCTCATGGGCGAGCGCCGGCGGGTGCCGCCGTGGGGCCTGCACGGCGGCGGGCCCGGCGCCTGCGGCGAGGACTGGCTGCTGCGCCCCGGGGCGGCTCCCGAACGGCTGCCCGGCAAGGCGACGTTGGACGTCGGCCCGGGCGATCGGCTGCTGGTGCGCACTCCGGGCGGGGGTGGCTGGGGCCGCTAATGCGGGCTCTGCCCGGCGGGCCCGGCCGCCCCGCCCCGTGACGCCTGGCGTCCGACCATGCGCCGCCGGTAGGCCGTAGGCTCGGCGCCGCCGTGATGTCCCCCACCGACGCCGTGTTCGTGCTCGACGCACTCGCCGCCGCCGGGGTCGATGCCTGCGTGGGAGGCGGTTGGGGCGTCGACGCGCTGATCGGGCGGCAGACCCGGGACCACGACGACCTCGACCTGTACCTCGGCTTCGCCGACTTCCTCACCGCCGACCGGGTGCTGCGCGACCACAGCTTCTCGCCGGCGACCGACTGGCTGCCCACCCGAGTGCAGTACGAGGACCGGCGCGCCCGAGCGGTCGACGTCCACCCACTCCACTACCGGCCCGACGGCACTGCGGTCCAGACGCTGCCCGACGGCACCACCGCCGAGTTCCCGACCGGCGACCTGGACGCCGCCGGTGAGATCTGCGGGCGACCGGTCCGCTGCATGGCACCCGGTCGGCAGCGGAAGGCGCACGAAGGCTACGCGCCCACGGAGAAGGACCTGCACGACCTCGCCCTGCTCGCCTGCCTGCCCCGTGGCTGACGACCGCGCCGCGCGCCGGCTGCTCCCGGTGGTGGTGGCGATCACCGGGCTCGGCGTGCTCACGTTCGCCGTGATCACGCCCGCGCTGCCCGACCTCGCCGACGAGTTGGGGGTATCCCGCGGCGCGATCGGCTTCGTGCAAGGCGCGGTCGCGGTGCCGGGCATCTTCCTCGCCGTCGTGATCGGCTACGTCGCCGACCGACGGGGCCGCCGGCTGGTGGCGGTGGCGAGCCTGGCCGTGTTCGGCGTCGCCGGCCTCGCCGGCTTCTGGGTCCGGTCGTTCTGGCCGCTCGTGGTGCTGCGAGCGATCCAGGGCATCGGCACGTCGGGGATGCTCAGCCTGGGGGTGGTGGTCGTCGGCGACCTGTTCCCACCCGGGACGCGGCGGCGGTGGGCGCTCGGCATCAACTCCGCTGGCATCACGATCACGGCGATGATCTCCCCGGTGGTCGGCGGGCTGCTCGCGGACGGCGGCGCGTTCCGGCCGTTCCTCCTGTTCGGCCTCGCCCTGCCGATGATCCCGTTCGCGCTGCTGCTCCCGGGGCGGCCGGTCGGCGATCTGCCGGCTCGGCCGCTGGCCCACCTCGGCGGCATGGTGGCCGAGCTGCGGGAGAATCACCGCTTCAGCGACTTCGCCGGCCTCCTGCCGTTCTCGCTGGTGGCGATGGTGGTGTTCGTCGGCTTCGGCTTCACGGTGACGCCGCTCTACCTGGAGCGGGTGTTCGACATCGGCGCGTCCGAGCGCGGGCTGATCCAGGCGATCCTGTCGGTCGGCAGCAGCATCTCGACGCTCAACACCGCCCGGCTGGCCGCCCGGTTCTCGCCGGCCCGGGTCCTCAACGTGTCGTTCGTGGGGATCGTCGCCGGCTTCGCGGTGCTGGCCGTCGCGCCGTCGCTGTGGGTGGTGGGGGCGGGCCTCTTCGTGCTGGGCGCGGCGCTCGGCCTGATCTTCCCGCTGTTCCAGGACTTCGTGGCGTCCTCGGTGACCGGCGCGTTCCGCGGCGCGGCGGTCGGGACCTGGATCTCGTCGATACGCCTCGGCCAGTCGGTCGGCCCGGTGGCGGGCTCCGGCCTGGCCGAAGGCATCGGGGAGCGGCCCGCCTACTGGCTGGCCAGCGTCGCCATGGCGCTGCTCGCCGTCGGCTGGCGGCCCGTCCGCCGGCTCGCTACGGGCTGGCTGGGCCCCTCCAGCGGAGGGTACCGGTCGGTCGAGGCACTCGGCGGCCCCGCTCCGTGACATGGAACGCACGTAGCGTGGGGACCTTGTAGGCTCGCCGCGCAGGCGGCTAGCGAGGGTGTGGGTGTGACCAGGGCGAAGATCAGACGCAGCGCGGGCGACACCCTTCTCGCGACAGCCACCATGCTGCTCTCGATGGCAGGAGCAATGCTGCTCTCGATGGCAGCAGCGCTGCTGCTCCTCGCCACCCCCGCCGGCGCGCAGACCCCCACCTTGCCGCCCGGCGACGGTGTCGGGGTGCAGAACCCGGCCACCGGCCACTGGTTCGTACGCGACACCGCGGGCAACATCACCGGCTTCCTCTACGGCAACCCGGCCGACATCCCGTTCATGGGCGACTGGAACTGCGACGGGGTCGACACGCCGGGCTTGTTCCGGCCCGTCGACTCGCCCGAAGGCCCGGCGGGCAAGTTCTATCTCCGCAACTCGAACACCACCGGCATCGCCGACATCGAGTTCTTCTACGGCAACCCGGACGACGTGCCGGTGGTGGGCGATTGGGACGGCGACGGTTGCGACACTCCTGGGATCTACCGGCCGTCGACCCAGGAGTTCCACCTGAAGAACAGCCTCGGCGCCAACAACCAGGGCATCGGTCGAGCCGACATCACGTTCACGTTCGGGTCGCCGGGTGACGTCCCGTTCGTCGGCGACTGGGACGGCGACGGCGTCACCGGTGTCGGCACCCGCAACCCGGTGACCGCCCGGGTCCTCCAGAAGGACGTGCCGGTCGCCGGTTCGCCCGACACCGAGTTCTTCTACGGCAATCCCGGCGACGAGCCGCTCGCCGGAGACTGGGACGGGAATCCCACCGAGACGGTCGGCGTCTACCGCCCGTTCGAGGCCACCTTCTACCTCAAGAACACCAACGCCACGAGCATCGCCAACCTCACGGTGGCGCTCGGCGACCCGTTCTGGAACCCCTTCTCCTGGTCGCCCACCCCGGACAACGGACCGCCGACCGCCACCCCCCAGCAGGTCTCGACCAACGAGGACACCCCGGTGACGATCACGCTGACCGGGACCGACCCCGACGACGACCCCCTCGGCTTCTCGATCGTTGGCGGCCCGAGCAACGGCGCGCTCAGCGGGACGCCTCCGGTCGTCACGTACGCGCCACGCGCCAACTTCCACGGAACCGACCGCTTCACGTTCACGGCCACCGACGACGACGGCGAGACGTCGCCGCCGGCCACCGTCCAGATCACGGTGACCCCGGTCAACGACCCGCCGGTCGGCAATCCCGACGCCTACGCAACCGGGAACGACCAGGCCCTCGTCGTGAACGGCCTTCTCGACAACGACACCGACGTGGACGGCGACGGCCTCGAGGTTGCCGCCGTACAGGGCGCCGCCACCAACGTCGGCAGCCCGACGGCCACCACCGCAGGCGCCACCGTCACCGTGGCAGCCGACGGCAGCTTCACCTACGACCCGGCGACCTCGCCTTCCCTCCAGTCGCTCGCCGCCGGCGCGTCCGTCGACGACACGTTCACCTACCGCCTCTCCGACGGGGTCGCCTCGGTCGGACCGGTCACCGTCACGGTGACCGTCACCGGTGTGCCGGCCACCGTCGTGGTGGAGAAGGTGACCGACCCGCCCGGCGGGTTCGGTGGCGTCTTCTCCTTCACCGGCGACGTCGCGGGGACCATCAACGGCGAGGGGAGCCTCTCGGTGACCGGGCTCGATCCGGGCACCTACACCTCCACCGAGGACGAGCCCGGCCCGCAGGGTTTCGTCCTCACCGACGTCTCGTGCGACGACACCGACAGCACGGGCGACGCCGGCACCCGCACGGCCACCTTCGTCGCGGCCCCGGGCGAGACCGTCACCTGCACCTTCACGAACACCCGCCTCGGTCTGATCCAGATCTTCAAGAACGCCGACCCGGACGATCCCCAGTCCTTCTCGTTCACCTCGCCGTCGTTCCCGCCGTTCACCGTGACCAACGACGGCTCGTCCTCGAACCTCCACCAGATCTTCAGCGTCCCACCGGGCACCCACACGATCACCGAAGGCGCGCTGCCCGACTGGGACCTGATCGCGATCACCTGTAGCGACGGCAACAGCGCCGGTGACGTGCCGAGCCGGACCGCCACGATCGTCGTCGACCCCAACGAGACCGTCTCCTGCACGTTCCGGAGCCAGAAGCGCGGCACGATCACGATCACCAAGGACGCCGTGCCCGACGACCCGCAGGACTTCGGGTTCACCGGCGACCTGGGCGCCTTCTCGCTCGACGACGACGGCGACCCGACGCTCGAGAACACGACGACGTTCGCCAACGTCGAGGCCGGCCTCCACAACGTCACCGAGGCGTTGCCGGCGGGTTGGGACCTGACCGACATCACCTGCGTCGAGGACAAGGGGCAGGGCAGCGGCTCCTCCGGGTCGACCGCGGTGATCTCCCTCGACCCCGGCGAGATCATCACGTGCACCTTCACCAACACCAAGCGCGGCTCGATCACGGTGGTGAAGGACGCGGTGCCCGACGACCCGCAGGACTTCGACTTCACGTCGGACGTCCCCGGCCACACGTCGTTCTCGCTCGACGACGACGCCGACGCGACGCTGGCGAACACCCGGCTGATGGCCGACGTGGTGCCGGGCACGTACAGCGTGGCGGAGACGGTGCCGGCGGGGTGGGATCTGACGTCGGCGACCTGTGACGACGGCTCGCCCGTGACCGCCATCGATCTGGCGCCGGCGGAGGACGTGACGTGCACGTTCGTCAACGTCAAGGGCGCCTCGATCACGATCGTCAAGGACGCGGTGCCCGACGACCCGCAGGACTTCACGTTCTCGGGCAGCTTCGGCTCGTTCACGCTGGACGACGACAGCGATCCGGCGCTGTCGAACTCGGCAGTGTTCGCCAACCTGACGCCGGGGACGTACAACGTGGCCGAGACGGTGCCGGCGGGGTGGGATCTGACGTCGGCGACGTGTAGCGATGGGTCGCCGGTGTCGGCGATCGATCTGGCGCCGGGCGAAGCTGTCACGTGCACCTTCACCAACACCAAGCGTGGGTCGATCACGGTGGTGAAGGATGCGGTGCCGGATGATCCGCAGGACTTCACGTTCTCTCAGAACGTCGACGGGTCGGGTGACTTCGATCTGGATGACGATGCGGATGGCACGTTGTCGAACACGAAGGTGTTCTCGGATGTGGTGCCGGGCACCTACGCGGTGGCGGAGACGGTGCCGGCGGGGTGGGATCTGACGTCGGCGACGTGTAGCGACGGGTCGCCGGTGTCGGCGATCGATCTGGCGCCGGGCGAAGCCGTCACGTGCACCTTCACCAACACCAAGCGTGGGTCGATCACCATCGTCAAGGACTCCGTGCCCGACAACCCGGCCGACTTCGACTACAGCCAGAACATAGACGGGTCGGGCAACTTCCAGCTCGACGACGACGCCGACGGGACGCTCCCCAACACCAAGGTCTTCCCCGATATCGAGCCCGGCACCTACACGGTCACCGAGAGCCCGATCACGAACCTCACGGGTTTCAACTGCACCGAC
>JBFKDA010000059.1:0-12310 GCA_041619955.1 Acidimicrobiia bacterium
GTGCTCCGGCCGAAGGTCGAGCGCCGGGGTGATGTCGCCGAACTGGAGGTCGAGATCGACGATCGCGACCTTCCCGGGAGCGATCCGGGCGAGTGTCACGCCGAGGTTGGTGGCAACGGCGGTCTTCCCAGAGCCGCCCTTAGGGGCCACGACGGTGATCACTCGCCCGGTCGCTCCGGTCGCGCCGCCCGCTTCCATGAGGTTGCGTCGGCGACGGTCCGTGGTCTGCAATGCTCGCTCGAGTGCCAGCCGGAGCTCTGCGTCGCTGGCGTCGGAGGCGACGACGTCCCGCACGCCGGCCCGCAGCGCCGCCTCGTACACCTGCGGCGACGGCTTGGTCACGACGAGCACCGTGACCTCCGGCCGGTTCTCCTCGAAGGCTTGGGCAAGCTCGAGTGCGGTCTGCAGCGGCACATCCGGCCCGAGTGCGACGACGTCGGTGCCCTCCTTGCCCAACTCGTTGATGACCGCCCGGAAGTCCGAGGCGGTGACGCCGTCCTTCCAGCGGCGGAGCTCGCCGTTGAGCTCCCCGCGGAAGGCCCGCCGGACCCGCTGTTCGAAGGCGGCGCTCTGCGTGGCGAGCGCGAGCTTCGTCATCGGTAGATCGAACCCCTTGTCTGGATCTGCGTGCCGGCCTCGCTCGCCGAGCCCGGTTCGGAGGCGAGCCACACGAAGCCGTGCTCGGCCGTGAAGACGATCTTCTCGACGTCCGGCGCCTGCACCGCAAGTGTCACCAACAGGTTGCCGGTGGGGGCCAGCTCCACGCCGACCGCTTCGGCGTCCTCACGCTCCGGCTCGGCCGGCAGGCGCTCGATCTGGACGGCGGTGACGAGGACCTTGTGCAGCACGATGTGCGAGGAGTTCGGCGTCTTGAGCGGCTGCGCGTTCGGTACGCCGTCCGGGGTCGCCTCCACCTGCGTGGGTGGGTTGACGAACAACGTCGGCAGGCCCGCCAGGTTCTCGAGGTCGTTGGGCTCGATGGCGTTGAGGTCGAACGGGTCGAACGACGCCACGACCGCCACGAAGTCGCCCGGCTCGAGTTGGCCGCCCACCGCCCGGTCCGGCGAGAGCGACACCGTCACTTCGAGCAGCCCGTCGGGAACCTCGAACTCGTCCTGCTCCTCGAACTGCTCGGCGGTGACGAACCGCTGGGTCACCACCTGCTCGCCCGGCACCAGGTCCACCGCGGCGACCCGGTCGTCCAGGTCGGCGAGGCTGGCCACGCTGCCGACGGCCTGCACCTTTACCGGTACCTGCACCAGCCGGACCCTGTTCTCGATGTCTGCGGCGCCTTCACCGGCCGTCACCGGCGCATCGACCACCAGCACCTCGACGACCTCCTCGCCGGCGAGGGCGCGCTCGTCGGCGCTCTGCGTGTAGCTCAGGACGAGGAAAACGCCGACGGCGGCCAACGCCACCGACAGGACCACCCCGACGACTCTTCGCTTCATCGTGCTCAGCCCCTTTCCGCCGCGGCCTCATAGCCGCGGGGCTTGCCACCAGGTGTTCGATCCTCGGACGCGCGGTGCCGCGGGCGCCGGATCAGCCTCCGCATCGCATGACTCCAGTGCTGGACATGCTCACCGTGTTGCTGCCGAAGAATGGGATGTCGTAGGAGAAGGGATAGGACACCGTCAGCGACGTCGGATCGCCCTCGTTGCATGCCGTGCCGCTGATCGAAAGGGAGCTGGAGTCGAGGCTGGTGGCGGCGTTGCGCGCCGCGGTGGCCCCCTGGTCGAAGTCCTGCGTCAGCGCGTAGCGCCGGACACCCTCGCGGGAGGCCTGGTTGAGGGTGTTCTTCGCGTTGAAGGCACGTCCGAACTCGACGATGCCGAAGATGAGGAGGAGGAGGATCGGCAGCACGATGGCCGCCTCGACCATCGATGCGCCGCGGTCGCGTGCGGCGGATCTCATGCCAGGATCTCGATGGAGTCGGCGGCACCGGTGATGATCGCGTACAGCACCGCGAAGAACAGCGCCAACATGGCGAGCAGCCAGCCATGCGCCTTGGCGCTCTCCGCGCCGGCGATCATCCGAACCGTTTGCTGTTGCCACCACAGCCGCATCACGACTCCCAAGTTGAAAGCAGGGTGCGGGCGGCCAGAGGCTGGCCGCCCGCCCGTTGCCTAGTTGGCGTTCCCGATCTCTGTCGCAGCGTCGCCGAGCTCGAGGTCGACGGCGTCGCCGAGCAGCGTCGCGCCCGCGATGGCGACGAGTGCGATGAGTGCCACCATCAGGGCGTACTCAGGCATGGTCGCCCCGTCGTCGTCGCGGAACCTGTCCGTGACCTGCCACCAGAGCGTCTGGAGCTGGGTTGCCAGCATCCGCGTCTCCTTCCTGTCTCCCGTAGAGGGCCTCACCCGCCGCCTACGGCGTCGGGCCTGTCTGCCATCACCGTGGCAGGGGGAGGGGTCGTGGGGAACGTCAAAATCGACCGATTGGGCGGGGGCGCCGGGTCGATCAACTCGGCCAGAGGCCGACGGCTTCGGCGAACTTGAAGAGCACCGCGTCGCCGAGCAGCCCGGCGCCGACCATGCCGACCAGCGCGATCAGCATGACTGCGAGGACGTATTCGGCCATCGTCGCCCCGACGTCATCCCGCAGTCGCCGAGCACGAAGGTGCTGGCCGTGGGTTGGTCCGGCCTCCATGTGGCCATGCTTGCCGGTCCGCGTCCGGCGGCCCACGTCAACTTTGACCGATCGGCTCCCAGTGGGCATCTCTCGCCCGGGTCACTGCGGCGAGTTGCGAGTTGACCCCGAGCTTGGTGAGGATCGACCGGATGTGACCACGCACGGTGAACACGGAGACGTACTGCGCTTCGGCGATCTCGGCTGCGCAGTGGCCCCCGATGAGTGCGAGGAGCACGTCGCTCTCCCGGGGGGTCAGCTCGAGGAATGGCTTGAGGTCCCTGCGCCGGCGGTCGCGAGCCGCCCGCAGCTCCGCGAGCAGGTCTTGGCGCTCGCTCTCGTCGATTGCCGTGCCGCCGCGCAGCGTCCGGCGCAGCATGTCGAGCAGCTCGGGAGCCGGCTGGGTCTTCTCCGCCACTCCGGATGCGCCCGCTTCGATCGCCGCAGCATGGTGGAGGCGGTCCGTGTCGGCGGTGAACAGGATCACGGACGAGGGCAGCGCGTGCAGCGGGCCCACGAGGTCGAGCGAGAAGCCGAGTGGGCCGAGGTCGAAGTCGAGCAGGACGACGTCCGGCGCGAACTGCGCGGCGAAGTCGACGATGTTCTCGCGGGTGGGTCCGCTCACCCGCTCGGCCGCCACCCCCTCGGCGCGCAACATGAGCACGATGCTCTGTGCGACGATGTCGTGGTCGTCGACGACCAGCACTCTGGAGCCGAGGATCGGATCAGTTGGATAGTCTCGCTCGAGCGTCATCACGCCCCCTTCCTGGCCCGCCTTGGGCCTCCCCACGTTCCTGGGACGGGGCGAGTGCCCCGCCGCCGGCGCCCGATGCGCCGCTGGGCAACGACAGCCGGAACGATGCTCCGCCGTCCCGCGTCTCGTCCACCCACAATTCGCCATGCTCCTGGATGGCCAGGCGGCTCGCCACGTAGAGGCCCAGCCCCCTTCCCCGCGCGCTCGTCGCATGCCCGCCGTCTCCACCCCGTTGAAAAACACGGCGGCGGCGATCTGGAGCGATGCCTGGGCCGTAGTCGTCGAACGCAACCACGACGTAGTCGCCCGCCTCCCACGCCCGGACCTCGACCGCAGAGCCCTGAGCATGGATCCGGGCGTTGTCGAACAGGGTCTGAGCGACTTCCGCGGCGACGCCAGCCCTCCCGACTGCGAGCAGTTCGGGTGCCACGTCGAAGGTGATGTCCATGCCGCGCGCTCGGGCCGCCGCCACCATGCCGGCCAGCGCCTCACGCACAAGATAGGTCTCCGGCGGCGCCTCCCCATCGGGGAGCGTGACGATGCGGCGCAGGAGGGCCAGCTCCGAGGAGAACGCGAGCTCCAGCTGCGTCAGCGACTGCTCGTTGAGCGTCGACGCGTGGCGGCGCATCGTATGCGCGGTGAACTCGATGGCCGCGAGCGCCGAGCGTGCCTCGTGGTCCCGCTCCTCGAGGGTGCGGCGGACCATGAGCGTTGCCTGTTCCAAGTCGTGGACGCGTGCCCACGATCTCTCCAGTTCCCGGCGTTGGTTGCGCTCGGTCCGCGCGAGGTCTGACAGGATCCCGACGATGGCGAGTGCGGTCGCCTCGATGCGGAGGATCGGCACGCCGAACAGCCAGACCCCGGTGGCCCCCTGTGACGCCAGACCGATCTCGCTGAGGAAGAAGCCGAGCAGTACGACCGATACCCAGAGGTGCCGGCTGCGGCCGGTGGCAAGGTAGGCCAGTGCTTGCGCGAGCACCATCGCGCCCCATGCGGCCGCCACCAGGTGGGGCGAGCCGGCGCCCCACTCGTGGGAGACGACGAGCAGCATTGCGCCCGCGCCGAGGATCACCGCCAGGCGCTGGGCGCGCCGGGAGGTCGACGCCACCAGTGCCAGGGTGAAGAGGCCGAACACGAGCGTCAGGCTCCAGGCCCGGACCATGCCGTACTCCACCATCCCCTGCGAGCTGAACGTCGGGGCGAGCTCGCTCAGGCCGAGCGTCAGCGCTGCGAGCAGGCTCGAGGCGAGTCCGAGGTAGATACCGGTCGGGCGGCCGGCGACGGGCGCCAGAGATGCGAGCAGCCCACCGAGAAGCATGGTGGCGGCCGCCGTCGCGGCGCCGAGCGCGAGGTTGACGTCGAGCGACAGGCCTTGGTCGGCGAGCGCAATCCGGTCGCCGAGCAGGGCCAGCAACGTGAACGTCGATGTCAGCAGCAAGATGCCGAACATCGCCGCCACCGTGGTCGCAGGCCGCCGCTGCGAATCGCCCAATTCCGCTGCGGTGCCCGCGTTGCGTTCGTTGATCCGCACCGCTCGCACCCCTCAAGCCCCCCTTGTTTTGGTTGCCACCAATGCTGTGCGCAAATAGTCGACTGTGAGTGGTCGTCTAGTATACTCTAAGTGTTCGCCTCGGGCAATCAAAGTCCTTTCAGGCGCGTTGGTCCAGGAATCGTCACCCTGGCCGGGGTTGTTGTGGTTGCCACCAAGCACCTCCCGGCTGCATCGTCGGCCCGGCCGCTGCCCGCCGCGGGGGCCGTCGTTCCAGATGAAGGGTACCCGCGCCGGACCGCAGGTGTCGAGGGGTACGACGACCCTGCTGCCGCTCCGCCGGTTGGCGGAGCGGCGCGCCGGGTGTGGTCTCGCCCGCGGCGCAGTGCCACCTCGGCTACGCCGCGCCGTGTCCCACTCGTCATCTTGCTGCCTCATTCCTCCAGGGCAGGAACGTCATGGCGCGATGATGGACGGCGCGGGTGGAGCGGTGCACGGTCAAAATTGACCGTTCGCGCGAGAAGCCGGCCTGCTACTGGACGAGCTTCACGATCGTGACGCCGCGATCCTCGCCGCCGATGTCGCCGTCAGGCAGCACCGCCGTGGTGAAGTATCCCTCGATGCAGCGGTCGTCGCCCTTGCACGGGGTCGCCTGCTTGCCGGGCTCCTTGTACTGGCCGCCGAAGTTGTAGCCGGTCAGGTACAAGGCCGAGAAGTCGCCGACCCGGTACTGGGCGTTGTTCCCGACCCCCGAGATGTCGTTGAACCACGGAACGAGCACCACGGTGCCGATGAGGCTTGCCATGTAGGCGGCATCGCAATCGCTTGGTGGCGACGCCCCGGGGTCGATGCCCACCCAGCCGCCGATCTCCACCTCGGCCTCGCACGGCAGCGTCGTGTTGAGCCAGCCGAACCCGCCTGGCAGGTCCTGGCCGGACGGCGACCCGTGGCACGGCTCGGCGCTGCCGTGGAAGTAGATCAGCACCGGGCTCCCGCTGAACGGCGGCCCTTCCTGGATCGTGGGCTGGAACCGGATCCATTCGCATTCCGAGAAGATGATCGGGAGGACCGCCAGCTTGCGCGGGTGGCCCTTCACCGCGACGGCCGCGGCCACCACGTCTGCGGTGTCCCTGCCGAGGATCGGCGCGAAGAAGAGGTCGAGCGCGTTGCCGTTGGCGGCGGCTCGCCGCGCCGTCACGCGTACGGCGTCGTAGGGCGCCACCCAGGCCGAGAAGCTGTCGCTGCCCTCGTCCCACGATCCCGGGATAACGTCGGCGCCTGCGACCGCGGTGCCGGCGCTCGGGTAGTTGAGGTTTCCGTACTGCACACCGGTTGCCTGCGCGTCGCTGATCGACGGCAACTCGGCCACTGCGGCGATCGAGGACGCGTCGGCCGTTGCCTGGAGCTTCGCCCTCGTCGCGTACATGTAGCCGATGTCGATGGCGAACGCCGCCATCGCGAGCAGCGCCACGGTTCCGATCGCGACCAGCGGCATTGCGACGCCGTCGTCGCCGCCCAACCACGCGCGCAGTCGAGATCTCACGGTGAAAAGGCTGCCCGAACGGCGCCGGCCGCGCAGCGTCAATCTCGACTGTTTGCGGTGCAGACTCCTAGCGGCGCGGCTCCGGGATGCGGCGGCCGTTGCAGTCGAAGCCCTCGGCGGGGCGGTAGGTCGCCACCACCGAGTCCTCCAGCACGAGGCCGTCGGGCGTGGTCCGGCGGCGGAACGTCTCCCCGCCAGTGCAGGCGCCGATCGGGAAGCGGGCCTGGCCGGTCTGCTCGACGACGAAGTACGGCGTCGACCAGAACTCGACGGTGATCGTCGTGTCGGTGTACGAGGTCCAGATCATCACGTGGTGCGGGGTGTTGTTCTCGAACACGAGGTCGGGCTTCGGCCACGAGATCGTCGCTTCCCGGGCGAACGGGTAGCGGCTGAAGTAGATCGTGTGGCTCTGGTACTCGATGAAGTCCATCCCGGCGAAGAAGGCGGCGTTGAAGATCGTCGTGGCGAACTGGCTCACGCCGCCGCCGACGTCGCTCACGAGATGCCCCTGCTCGATGGCGCCGGCCGCCACGAAGCCCTTCTCCCTGGTACGCATCCCCACGAAGCCGTTCACCGAGAACTGCTCGCCCGGCGCGATGATGACGCCGCGGAGGATGTCGGCGATGCGGTGGATGTTCTGCACCCGGCTCTGGCAGCACGCATGCCTGGTGGTGAACTCGGAGATCTTCTCGCTGATCCCGTAGGTCGCGGCTTCGCCGACCGCGCCCTCCGGGTTGGCGAGGCGCAGCGGCAGCACGACCGGCTGGTCGATCAGCCCCCGCGCCGCCTGCCACATCAGCTCCCCGACGCCGTCGGCGCAGCAGGAGCGCGACGGCTCTCCCGGCTGCACGGTCAGCTCCCCGTCGACCACTGCGAAGGCCGGCGTCGTGCCGGCGGACACGAGGTGGGCGGTGAACGTCTCCACCGAGCGCTGGGCGGCGTCGAGGTCGAACACCGGTACCAGCTTCCCCTCGACGTGCTGCGCGCGGAGCCAGCGCCGCTGGGTCTCGGCGGCGATGGGGAACGCCCGGCCGTCGACGCTCACCCAGATGTCCTCCGCAGTGAGTGCCTCCGCCTCGGCGAGGGCGGCGTCGAGCTCCTGCTGGGTGACCTCGGTGGGGATCGGCGTCCATGCGACATCGACCTGGATCGGGTTGTGGCCGGTCGCCACCGCAGCCGGCAGCGCCGCCGCCACCCCCGCGGGGTCGATCCGCTGCC
The DNA here is from genome assembly GCA_041619955.1 of Acidimicrobiia bacterium. Taxonomy (GTDB): domain Bacteria; phylum Actinomycetota; class Acidimicrobiia; order Spongiisociales; family JAOTWH01; genus JBFJZV01. The sequence continues at coordinate 7,633 of JBFKDA010000059.1, forward strand.
CGAACACGGGCTCCCGCACCTCGAGGATGCCGCCCTCGGCGCCGAACCACGGCTCCGCGGGCTCGGCGCCGATCGACGCCGACGCCGCGGTCACCGCGGCCTCGGCGGCGTCCGGGTCGTACGCGTACACGACGTCGACCTGGTGGTTGTCCGAGAACGAGCCCCACCAGGCGCGGAACCGCTCGATGGGCCCGCCGTCCCGGCCGGCCGCGAGGGCCGCCGCGATCGTCCCATCGACATCCACGGTGACCCCGTACTCCTCGGCCGTTCCCTCCAGCAGCGCGCCGGGGGCTCGCACCTCGACCGGGGTGTCCGCCAGCCGTGCTGCCAGCAGCTCGACGCGGCGGCGGAGGTCGGCCTCGCCCAGCCCGCCGACGTCGTCGCCCCGCAGCTGGGTGTTCCGTACCACCTCGCCGCGGTGCGACCACGAATCCAGCGCGAAGGCGCCGGCCACGGCGCCGGCGGCCAGGGCGCCCACGGCGACGGGCACCAACACCGCGAGCTTGAGCCAACCCGGGAAGAAACGCACGACCGCCGATGTTATCCCCGATGCGGCGAGTCGAGGAACCGTCACACCTCCCAGGTGACGCCTCACGCTCTCATCCTCGACCCGCCCGCCGTCCCGTCCCCCACCACCGGGACGGCGCGCCCGCATCCAGTTAGCCTCGCCGCATGCTGGTGCGCCTGGAGCTGTCGGAGCGCGACCGCGACCTGCTGGACGGCGCCGGCACGGCCGCCGAGCAGCTCGCGATGCGGATCGTCGTCGGCCTCGCCGGAGCCATGGGCGCCGACCGGCTGCTCGACATCACCGGGGCCCACGTCGACGGCTGCCTCTACCACGGCCAGGCCGGGCTCGACTACGCCGAACGCCTGGTGGCCGGCGGGGGGCGGGTGCGGGTGCCGACCACGCTCAACGTCTCCTCGCTCGACCTGCTCCATCCCCACCTCTACCGCGGCGACCCGGAGGTCGGTGCCGCCGGGCGTCGGCTGATGGAGTGCTACGAGGCGATGGGCTGCGAGCCGACCTGGACCTGCGCCCCGTACCAGCTCGCCGCCCGGCCCGCCCGAGGCGAACACGTCGCGTGGGCCGAGTCGAACGCGATCGTCTTCGCCAACTCGGTGCTCGGGGCGCGCACCCACCGCTACGGCGACTTCGCCGACATCGCCGCGGCGATCACCGGGCGCGCGCCGGCCGGCGGTCTCCACCTCGACGCCGCCCGGGCCGGACGCATGGTGTTCGACGTCGACGCCCCGGGGCTGCTGGATGTCGATGCCGCCTACCCGGCGCTCGGCCATCTCGTCGGCTCGCGGTGCGGCTCGCTCGTGCCGATCCTCGTTGGCCTGCCCGCCGGGACCGGCGAGGATCGTCTCAAGGCGCTGGGGGCGGCTGCCGCCTCGTCCGGAGCGGTGGCGATGTTCCACGCGGTCGGGGTGACGCCCGAGGCGCCGACGTTGGAGGCCGCGCTGGGCGGGCGGCCGCCTGCGGCGACCCACCGTGTGCGCCCGGCCGACCTGCGCCGGGCGCGCGACCAGCTCACCACGGCGGCCGGCCCGGGGCTCGACGCGGTCAGCCTGGGCACCCCCCACTACTCGGTGCGGGAGCTGCGCCGCCTCGCGGAGCTGTTCGACGGGCGGCGGGCGGCGGTGCCGTGCTTCGCGGCGACCGGGCGGGGCGTGCTGGCGTCCGCCGCGGACGGCGGCGTGGCGGCGGCGCTGCAGGAGGCCGGCGTCGATCTGGTCGTCGACACCTGCACCTACGTCACGCCGGTCATCGCCGCCGACGCCCGCACCGTGATGACCGATTCGGGGAAATGGGCCTACTACGCGCCGGGCAACCTGGGGGTGGACGTCGTGTTCGGGAGCATGGCGGAGTGCGTCGAGTCGGCGGTCGCCGGCGAGGTGCGGCGCGACCCGGGCCTGTGGTCGGGGTGAGCGGGGCCGTGGTGCTGGTCGGCGGCATCGGCGAGGGGCCGGTGCTCGCCCTCGACGAGCCGCTGAGCATGTGGGGCGGCCTCGACCCGGCGACCGGCGAGATCGTCGACCGCCGCCACCCGCAATGCGGGGAGGTGGTCGCCGGCCGGGTCCTGGTGATGCCCCACGGCCGCGGCTCGTCGTCCGCCGCCAGCGTGCTCGCCGAAGCGGTGCGGCGCGGCACGGCGCCTGCGGCGATCGTGCTCGTCGAGCGGGACGAGATCCTGGCGGTCGGCGGTCTCGTGGCGGCCGAGCTGTACGGCGCGTCGTGCCCGATCGTCGTGGTCGACGAGGCCGCCTACGCAGCGGCGCGGCGCGCCGGCCGGCTCCGGGTCGACGGGTCCCGCGTCGGCTGAGGCACGGCTTTCGGCCCTGCCATCCGGCCCTGGTCTGGGCTAGAAAGGAGTCGACACCCGGACTCGAGGAGGTCGCCGTGCTCACCGTCGCCGACATCATGACCACAGACGTCGTCACCGTGTCCCCCGACACGACGGTGCGCGAGGCGGCGCTGACGATGGTGCGGCACGGGATCTCGGGCCTGCCGGTGCTGGACGCGGCTGGCGCGCTGGTCGGGATCGTGTCGGAGGCGGACTTCGTGGCCGAGGAGGCCGTGCACGACGGCGCGGCCCGCCCCCGGCTCCTGGACGTCCTGTTCGGCCACGGCGGCGACGCCATCGTCCCCTCCGAGCACGTGGCCGACATGATGACGGCGCCGGTGCGGACGGTCGCGCCGGGTGCGAGCGTCGCCGAGGCCGCCCGCCTCATGGTCGGCGGCGTGAAACGGCTGCCGGTCGTCGACGGTGACGGCAAGCTGGTCGGCATCGTGAGCCGCGCCGACGTGGTGGCCGTGTTCGCCCGCGACGACGCCGCGATCGCAGCCGACGTCGACGAGGTGGTGACGGCGGGGCTCCTGCCGATCGTCCCGGGTGCCGTCGCCGCCGCGGTCGAGGACGGGACGGTGGTCCTGTCCGGGAGCGTCGACGCCCGGAGCGACGCCGAGATCCTCGTCGACATCGTCGGCCGGATCGACGGCGTGCTCGCGGTGGTGTCGGAGCTGGCGTGGGAGGTCGACGACCGCGCGCCCGGGGAGCGCTTCGCCGGCTACCCGCGAGCCGGCGCCGACCGCTGACCGCGGTGCTGGTCCTCGACGCGGCGGCGACCCGGTCGGCGCTGCCGATGAGCGCCGCGATCCGGTCACAAGAGGCTGCGTTCGGACCGGACACGGAGGCCCCGGCGCGGGTGGCGCTGGGTGGCTCGCTGTTCATGCCGGGGCGCGTCGGCGGCGTCACCGGCATCAAGGTCGTATCCACGGTGCCCGGCAATCCGGCCGGCATCGTGGTGGTCTTCGGCGAGGACGGCGCACCGGTCGGTGCGGTCGACGGGCCGACGCTCACGGCGATCCGCACCGGCGCGGGCAGCGGGCTGGCCACCCGGCTGCTGGCGCGGGCCGATGCGGCCGTGATGGCGATGCTGGGGGCCGGCGCCATGGCGTTCGACCAGGTCGCCGCGGTGCAGGAGGTCCGGCCCATCGAGCGGGTGCTGGTGTGGAGCCGCTCCCGGGAGCGGGCCGCCGCCCTCGCGGAGCGGGCGGGCGGCGAGGTGGCCGAGGACGCCGCATCGGCGGTCGCCGCCGCCGACGTGGTGACCACCGCCACGCCCTCCACCGAGCCGCTGTTCCCGGCCGAGGCGGTGCGGCCGGGCACCCACGTCAACGCGGTCGGCGCCTACACGCCCGGCATGTGCGAGCTGCCGGCCGGCCTCCTGCGCGCCGCGTTCGTGGTGGTCGACGACCGGGCTGCCGCGTCGGTCGAGGCCGGCGACCTGCTGCAGGCCGGCGTGGAGCCGGACGCGGCGCTGGGCGAGCTGCTCGCCGGGACGGTGGGCGCCCCGGCCGGCCGGGCATCCACCGTGTTCAAGTCCGTGGGGATCGCCCCCCAGGACGTGGCCGCGGCGGCCGCCGCGCTGGGCCTCGCCTGACCGAACCCGGGTAGGCACGATGCCCCGGCCCGGGGACTAGTCACCTTGCCCGGCACGAAATGACCCTTTCGCTGCCGCAGCCCAGCACGTAGCGTCGTTCCCGAGGTGCCCGCGTGGGCTACGCGAGCGCCCCCGGCCGCCGGGCTGGCCGGACCAAGGAAGGCTGAGACGGGAGGCAACGTGAGGCGCGGGGCCGTCGCCCTGCTGATCGCGCTGGTGGCAGTCACCACCAGCGGCTCGGTCGACGCCGCCCCGCGGCAGGCCGGGCCGGCCCGGCACGCGCTCCCGGATCACTGCGTGCGGTTCGCGGCGGGGGACGCCGGCATGGCGACGTCGGCCGACGGCTCGCTGACCGTCTTCCTGGAGGGCTGGACCTTCGCCGACGACACCGGCGGCCACCACGGGCTCGACTACCGGGCCTGGGCGCCGCACACCATGGCCCGCTGGGCCGGTACGGACTTCGGAGCGTGGCGGGGCTTCAGCGTGGCGCCAGTCACGGCGGTCGAGTTCTGCGGGACGGGACCGGGCGGCGCCCCGATCCGAGTCTGACGCGTCAGGCCAGCACCGTCTTGGTGGCCACCGCCAGCGGCGCCCGGTCGACGGCGAGGAAACGCATCGGCACGTCGGTGTCGAAGTCGGCCGGCTCGCCGGTCAGGTGGCGGGCGAGCATGGCCGCCACCATCGGCGCCTCCTTGAAGCCGTGCCCGCTGAACCCGATCGCGAGCAGGTA
>JBFKDA010000060.1:0-12177 GCA_041619955.1 Acidimicrobiia bacterium
CAGAGCGTACCGGTACCATCCGCCGTCGATGAGCCGCACCTTCGAACCGCTGCCGAGGATCCCCGACCACGACGCGCTGGAGCGGGCGATCCTCGCCTGGTGGGAGGACGCCGACGTCTTCGGCCGGCTGCGCGCCCAGATCGCCGGCGGGCCCCGGTTCAGCTTCGTCGACGGCCCGGTCACCGCCAACAAGACGCTGGCGGTCCACACCGCGTGGGGCCGGACGCTGAAAGACGTGTTCCAGCGCTACAAGGCGCTGCGCGGGTTCGACCAGCGGTTCCAGAACGGGTTCGACTGCCAGGGTCTGTGGATCGAGGTCGGGGTCGAGCAGGAGCTGGGGCTCAACTCGAAGCGGGAGATCGAGGAGTACGGCCTCGAGGAGTTCGCCCGCCGGTGCCGGGAGAAGGTCGCCTGGTCGGTGAAGGAGCTGACCCGCGGCTCCCAGCGCCTCGGCTACTGGATGGACTGGGGCAACGACTACCTGACGTTCTCGGACACGAACATCGAGTACATCTGGCGGTTCCTCCAGATCATCGACGAGCGGGGCTGGCTGTACCTCGGGCACCGCTCGACGCAGTGGTGCGCCCGGTGCGGCACGTCGATGTCCCAGCACGAGCTGACGATGTCCGGCGTCTACCAGGAGAAGGTCGACCCGTCGCTGTGGGTGCTGCTGCCGCTCGTCGACCGGCCCGGCGAGTCGCTGGTGATCTGGACGACGACCCCGTGGACGCTGCCCGCCAACGTCGCCGCCGCGGTGCACCCCGGCTACGAGTACGGCCGCCGGCCCAACGGGCAGTGGGTGGCCGTGGAGCGCTTCCCCGACGAGGACGAGTTCGTGGAGCGGGTGGCGGGAGCCGAGCTGGTCGGCTGGCGCTACCGCGGCCCGTACGACCACCTCGAACCCGCCGCGGACCTGGAGCACCGGGTGGTCTCGTGGGAGGACGGCGTCACGCTCGACCAGGGCAGCGGCATCGTCCATATCGCCCCGGGCGCCGGTCCCGAGGACTTCGAGCTGGGCAAGGCCGAGGGCCTGGAGGTGCTGGCGCCCATCGACGAGGGCGGCCGCTTCTACCCCGAGTACGGCTGGCTCGCCGGGCTCACCACCGAGGAGGCCGCGCCCCGCATCATCGCCGACCTCGCCGAGCGGGACGTGCTGCTGGAGGCCGGTGAGTACCCGCACGCCTACCCGCACTGCTGGCGGTGCGACACGCCGCTCATCTTCCGAGTCGCCGACGACTGGTACATCGACGTGGCCGAGGTGCGCCAGCCGCTCCTCGACGCGAACGCGACCGTGGCCTGGACGCCCGAGTACATGGGCAAGCTGATGGACGACTGGCTCACGAACATGGGCGACTGGAACATCTCCCGCCGCCGCTTCTACGGCCTGCCGCTGCCGTTCTACCCGTGCGACTGCGGCGAGCTGACCGTGATCGGGTCGAGGGCGGAGCTGGAGGAGAAGGCGACCGCGGGGATGGACCAGCTCGAGGAACTGCACCGGCCGTGGATCGACCGGGTGACGATCCGCTGCGACCACTGCGGGCGGGACGACCTGCGCCGGGTGGCCGAGGTCGGCGACGTATGGCTCGACGCCGGGATCGTGCCGCTGTCGACGCTCGGCTGGCAGAACGACGTGCCGGTGGACGGTGGCTACGCGACCGGCGCGGCTGCCGGCCTGTCCGGCGCCGACCTGCCCGACCACTCGTACTGGAAGCAGTGGTTCCCCGCCGACTGGGTCTCCGAGATGCGCGAGCAGGTGCGCCTGTGGTTCTACTCCCAGCTCTTCATGTCGGTGGCGATGGTGGGCCAGGCGCCGTTCCGCGCCGTGCTCGGCTACGAGAAGATGCTCGCCGAGGACGGCCGGGAGATGCACGGGTCGTGGGGCAACCTCATCCGGGCCGAGGAGGCCTTCGAGCGCATGGGCGCCGACGTGATGCGCTGGCAGTACTGCGCCCACCCGCCCGACCGCAACCTCAACTTCGGGTACGGGCCGGCATACGCGGTGCAGCGCAAGCTGTTGACGCTGTGGAACTCGGCGAAATTCCTGGTGGACTACGGGAGCATCGAGGGGTTCGCGCCGGTGTACGCCGATCTCGACGGCGGGCCGGCCGGCGTGGAGCTACGCGAGATCGACCGCTGGATGCTGGCGCGGGCCGGCGCGGCGGTGACCGCCGCCACTGCGGCGCTCGAGGACACTCGGGTCGACCGGCTGATGGAGTCGTTCGAGGGCTATCTCGACGACCTCTCGAACTGGTACATCCGGCGCAACCGACGCAGGTTCTACGGCATGGACGAGGCAGCGTTCCGCACCCTGTGGGTGGGCCTGGTGACCGCGCTGCGGATCGTCGGCCCGGTGATGCCATTTCTCACCGAGCACCTGTGGCAGAACCTCGTGGCCGGGCCGTGCGCCGACGCGCCCGACTCGATCCACCTGGCCGGCTGGCCGGAGGCGCCGGGGCCGGTCGACGCAGAGCTGCTGGAGGGCATGGCCGTGACCCGGCGCATCGTCGAGGCCGGGCGGCGGGCGCGCAGCGACGCCAACGTGAAGCTGCGCCAGCCGCTGCGGAGGGCGATCGTCCGGGGCGGGGAGCGGGGCCGGCTCCACGCCGACGTGATCCGCGAGGAGCTGCGGGTGAAGGAGCTCGAGTTCGACTCGGACCCCGAGGTGGAGGTGACGATCAAGCCGAACTTCCCGGTGCTGGGGCCGCGGCTGGGCGGCAAGGTCAAGCAGGTGGCCGCCGCGCTGGCGGCCGGAGACTACGAGGAGCGGGACGGCGTCGTGGTGGCGGCCGGCGAGTCGCTGTCGGGCGAGGAGGTCATCCGGGTCGAGCGGGTGGCGCTGGAGGGCTGGGCGATCGCATCCGACGGCGGGTTGAGCGTGGCGCTTGACCCGCAGCTCGACGACGAGCTGGTGCTGGAGGGCCGGGCGCTGGACCTCGTGCGCGAGCTCAACGAGCTGCGCAAGACGTCGGGCCTGGAGCTGACCGACCGGATCGCACTGCGGTTGCCGCCGGCGGCGTCCGACCTGCTCCCCGAGTGGGGCGACTGGATCGCGGACGAGGTCCTGGCGGTCTCGGTGGAGGTCGACGGCGAGCTGGCCGAGCCGGCACTGGCCAAGGCCGAGCCGGTAGCCTGACCCCGTGGCCCTGTCCCCGCAGCAGCGCAACGAGTTCCTGGCGTCCTACCCCGGCTGGGAGCTGGACGGCGAGGAGATCCGCCGCACGTTCACGTTCGCCGGGTTCGGCGAGGCGATGGGCTTCGTCACCCGGGTGGCCATCGCCGCGGAGAAGGCCGACCACCACCCGGACATCGACGTGCGGTGGAACAAGGTGACGCTGGCGTTGACCACCCACTCGGCGGGGGCGCTGACCGCAAAGGACACCGACCTGGCAGCCGAGATCAGCGGGTTCGCGGGCTGAGCGGGCCGGAAAAGCGGGCCGCGGGTCAACGGCTCGTGCGCCGGGTGGGCGTCTACAGCGTGCCTGCGAACGCCACCACCCCAACCACGACGCCCAAGAGGCACGCGACGAACAGCGCGACCTGCGCAGGGAGCGACAGCGACGCCGCTGACGCCACGAATCGCGCCCAGCGGGTTTCGTGCTGAACCTCGGGTTGAGTGCCGTCGATCACGGTTCTCGCATCTCCTGTCGCGAGTCTCCGATCCTCGCGCGGATCGATCCACGCCGCCAACAGCGCCGCCACCGGCGCGACGAGCACACCGGTCCCGAGCCCGATCAATATCTGGGCGACGAGCGGCTCCCCGACGACGGCATCCGCCGCCACACCGAGCATGATCAGCAGCAGGCCGGCCAGCGCTGCGGTGACGACGGCTGCGGCAAGCCTCATTGGTTTTGCGTCGAGGTACGCGACGCATCGCATCTTGCGAGATGCGGATTTCGCGGTGTGAGCCGAACCCTCCTAGAAGCCGAGGCGGTCCAGCAGGCCGGACCGGTGCTGCCAGTCCTTCTCGACCCGGACCCGCAGGTCGAGGTACACCTGGGTGCCGAGCAGCGCCTCCAGCTCGGCGCGGGCCTCGGCCCCGGCCGCGGCGAGCAGCTTGCCGCCCTTGCCGATGACGATCCCCTTCTGCGACTCGCGCTCGACGTAGAGCCGCATCCCGATGTACTCCACGCCGCTCTCCCTGGTCTCGCGGTCGTCGACGACCACCGCCAGCGAGTGGGGCAGCTCGTCGCGCAGCCGCTCCAAGAACTTCTCGCGCACGATCTCGGCGATGAGCAGGTTCTCGGGCTGGTCGCTGGTCGCCCCGGGCGGGAAGTAGGCGGGTCCCTCCGGGAGCAGCGCCACCAGCTCGTCGACGAGCTGGGCCAGCCCGGCCCGGCTCACCGCGCTGGTGGGCACGTACGCCGCGAACTCCCACTCCCCCGCCTCGCCGAGCTGGGCGACCACCTCGTCGCGGCCGGCGCGGTCGACCTTGTTCACGGCCACGACCGTCGCCAGCCCGGCTGCCTGCAGCCGTTCGGCGATCATGCGGTCGCCGGGGCCGACCGGCTCGGTGGCGTCCAACACGAGCAGCGCCGCGTCGGCGTCGGACAGCGACCCGTACACGAGCCGGTTGAGCCGCTCGCCCAGCGAGGTGCGCGGGCGGTGATGGCCGGGCGTGTCGACGAGGACGAGCTGCGCGTCCCGCTCGGGCAGGTCGAGGACGCCGCGCACGGTGTTGCGGGTCGTCTGGGGCCGGGACGAGGTGATCACGACCTTCGACCCGACCAGCGCGTTGACGAGCGACGACTTGCCGACGTTGGGGCGGCCGACGACGGCGGCGAATCCCGACTTCACCGCGGGGAGATCCGGACCCGCGCGACCCGGCGGCCCTGCACCCGGTCGGCGGTGAGGACGAACCGCTCCAGCTCGAACGACTCGCCCTCCTCGGGCACCCTCCCCGCCAGGCCCAGCACCAGTCCGCCGACCGTGTCGTAGGAGTCGTCCGCCAGCTCGGCGTCGATGAGGTCCTCCAGCTCGTCGACGTTGAGCCGGGCGTCCACGAGGAAGCCGCCGGCGTCCAGCGGGGTGATCATCGGCTCCTCGACGTCGTACTCGTCGACGATCTCGCCCACCAGCTCCTCGATGATGTCCTCGATGGTCACCAGCCCGGCCGTGCCCCCGAACTCGTCGACGACGATCGCCATGTGCACCTGCCGCGCCTGCATCTCCCGCAGCGTCTCGGACACCCGCTTGGTCTCCGGGACGAAGTTGGCGGGGCGCATGAGGCCGGCGACGGTGCGGGGCGCCCCGTTGTCCCGCACCAGCGGCAGCAGGTCCTTGGCGTAGAGGATCCCCATGATGTCGTCGACGCTGTCGCCCGTCACCGGGATGCGGCTGCGGCCGCCGGACATGACGAGCTCGAGCGCCTCGTCGCTGGATGCCGTCGCCGGCACGACGAGCATGTCGGGGCGCGGCACCATCACCTCTCGCACGATGGCGTCGGTGAAGTCGAGTACCGAGGAGATCAGCGTCATCTCCTCCGCCTGCTCGGTGGCGGCGTCGTCCTCGGCGGGTGGCTCGTCGTCGTCGGTCACCAGGTCCGCAGCCGGGCCGCCCAGCCGTACCGCCCCCGACAGGAGGTGGTGGAACCGGTAGGCGACCGCGCGGGGACGGCGCCGGCCCCAGGTGCGCGGGGCGACGTCGCCGGCCAGGACCAGCGTCACGCCCGCCAGCAGCAGCACCACGGCCTCGGCCCAGCCCTCGGCTGCGCTGGCCAGGGCCCACACGCCGGGGACGGCAGCGGCCACGAGCAGGGTCGAGTGGACGGTCCCGATCGCGGGCTGCAGCCGGACGCGCTCCTCCAACAGGTCGGCCACCACCCGCGCTCGCTCGTCGCCCTCGGCTGCATCGTGGAGCGCGTCGGCACGCGGCGTCCGGACCAGCGAGGCGCCAGCGGCGCGCAGCGCCGCGGCGAGCGCGAGCAGGGCGGCCGACACGGCGAGGGCGACTGCGCTCACGAGCCGGTGGCCGCCGCCAGCGCGAGGAGCGCACGCTCCCGGGCCTCCATGATGTCGCCGTCGGCGTCGTCCTGGTGGTCGTACCCGAGCACGTGGAGGATGCCGTGCACCACCATCTGTGCCATGTGTGCGTCGAAGGCTACCCCGTCCCGCGCGGCGCGCTCGGCGACGACCGCCGGGCAGATCACCACGTCCCCCAGCACGAGGGGCGGGCCGCCGCTCGGGGCCGCCGGAGGCTCCCCCGGCCGCAGGTCCTCGATCGGGAACGACAGCACGTCGGTGGCACCGGTCCGCCCGAGGTGGGCGGTGTGCAGCTCGGCGCTGCGCGCCCGCCCGACGAGGTGCAGGGTGAGCAGCGCGCCGTCCGGCACGCCCTCCGCCGCCAGCGCGGCGGCGGCGAGATCCCCCAGCCCGGGTGCTGGCAGGGGGTCGTCCTGCTCGTCGACGACGACCACGGGGCTCATCGGCCCGCCGGCGCCGGCTCGACGGCCCTGCCCGGGAACGACGGGTACGGGATGCGCGTGTGGTAGTACCCCAGCAGCGCCTCCACCAGCGCGTCCTTGACCTTCGTCAGCTCGCCGAAGGTCAGCGCGGAGTCGTCGAGCTGGCCGTCCTCGACCTTCTCGGCGATCACCTGCTCCACCAGCTTGCGGATGCCGGCGCTCGTGGGGTCCTCGTGCTGCACCAGGGCCCGGGTCGCTCCCTCCACCGCGTCGGCGAGCATGAGGATCGCCATCTCCTTGCGCTGTGGCTTCTGCCCGTGATGGCGGAACACGGCGGGGTCGACGCCCGGCTCGTCCTCGAGCGCCCGGTGGTAGAAGTACCGCATCAGGCCGGTGCCGTGGTGCATCCGGATGCCCTCGGCGACCTCGTCGGGGATGCCGTACTGACGGGCCAGCCGCAGCCCGTCGGCAACGTGGGCGCGGATGACCTCGGCGGACTCGTCCGGGCTCATCTCGTCGTGCGGGTTGGACACACCGAACTGGTTCTCGATGAAGTAGCGCGGGCGCAGCGTCTTGCCGAGGTCGTGGTAGTAGGCCGCCGATTGGGCGAGCAGCGCGTCGGCGTTGATGGCGCGCGCCGCCTTGCCCGCCAGCGTGCCGACGAGGATCGAGTGGTTGAACGTGCCCGGCGCCTCCTCCTCGATGCGCCGCAGGGCCGGGTGGTTCCGGTCGGTGAGGTCCAGGAGGGTGAGCGTCGTGGTCACCCGGAAGAGGTTCTCCAGGAACGGCAGGACGCCGAGCGCCACGATGCCCGAAGCGATCCCGTTGGCGAAGGCGATCGCGGCGGCCCGCCACCACAGGTCGCCGCCGCCGAAGAACCACGCGATGGCGGCGGCGAGCGGCGCCACCACGGCCGCGCTGGACAGCACCGCGAGGCGGAGCTGGCGCCGGCTCGACACCGAGGACACGAACGGCACCGGGGCCATCGTGGCACCGGCCGCGAACAGGGTCACCCCGACGTCGCCGGTGGCCAGCCCGGTGAACGTGGCGACCGGGATGGCGAGCAGCGCCGCCGTGCGCGAGTCGAACAGGATCGCCCCCAAGTAGCCGAACACGGCGGCCGGCACGACGAACAGGTACTCGGGACGGTCGTCGGGCAGGATCTCCGGGACGCGGGCGGCCACGGCGGCCAGCACCACCACCACCCCGAACAGCGCCACCCGCTTGGGGTTGCGCCACTGGCGGTTGGCCACCCGCCACAGGAAGAACGAAGCCAGCAGCACCGTCAGGGCGGCGACGGCCCCCAACGCCTCCAACCGCAGCTGCTCCGCGGGCTCGAGCAGGCCGAGCTCGGAGATGGCCTGGATCTGCACGTCGGTGAGCCGCTCCCCCTCCTCGACGATGGTCTCGCCGAGCACGAAGTCCACCTGCTGCTCGGGCACCGCCTGGGCGGCCAGGTCCTGCAGCTCGCGGGTCAGGTCCTGGTCGATGCGCTTGTTGGCCTGGAGGAACGTCGCCACCACGCCCCCGATGGCCGAGCGGGCGACCGCGCGGTTGTCGAAGGTGAGCTGCGGGAGCAGCACGGGCGGCGGCGTGGTGATGAGCTCCCGCTGCACGTCGTCGACGTCCTCGGCCACGATCCCGCCGTCCTGGACGAGCACCTGGCGGGCGATCTCCAGCGCCTCCCGCTCGACCTCGTTGAAGAACGGCGGGGCGCCGCCGGCCTGGCCGGCAAAGTCGGCGTTGATCAGGTCCAGCATCGCCTCCCGCACCGGCGGCGCCACCTGCGGCGAGCTGGAGGCCAGCAGCGCGCTCTGCTCATCGCGCGGCCGCGGCGGCACCGTGGTGGTCGTAGTGCTGGTCGAGCTGGTCGTGGTGGGCTCGGCAGGCTCGTCGGCGACCGCCGCCCCGTCGCCAGTACCCGCCGCCGCGGTCGTGGGGGTGGTCGTGGTGTCCTCCGACGGCTCGGCCAACGTCGTCGCCGCCGACGTGGTGGAGGTGGCGAACGGCTCCCCCCCGACGTCCGGGGCAGGCTCAACCGCCGGGTCCGGTGTCGCCGCGGTGCGCACGTCGGCGAAGAACTGGCGGATGTCGGCGAGAACGGCGTTGGTCACCTGCGGGTCGTTGGAGTACTCCGTGGGCACCTGGAGGCGCGCCTGCTGCTGGGCCGCGGCGCGAGCTGCATCGTCGGACACCGAGACCGGCTCGGTGGCGAAGAACGTCTGCGGCGACGGCTCGCCCACCGTGAGGACGGGCGGGTCGGCCACCACCCCACGGCCGACCATCAGCGCGCCGGCTGCGAGGACGACGGTGATCGCCAGCACCAGCACCCGGGCCGGCCCGGCGAAGCGGCTGATCATCGCCCGTTCTCCTCCTCGAAGCGGCGGTACGCCTCGACGATGGCGGCGACGATGCGGTGGCGGACGACGTCACGCGCCGTGAGCGTCACGAACGACACCCCGGCGATCCCCTCGAGGACCTGGGCGGCCGCTCGCAGCCCGGAGAGCTTGCCGGACGGGAGGTCGACCTGGGTGACGTCGCCGGTGATGACCATCTTCGAATTGAAGCCGAGCCGGGTGAGGAACATCTTCATTTGCTCGGGCGACGTGTTCTGCGCCTCGTCGAGCACGACGAACGCGTCGTTGAGCGTGCGCCCTCGCATGTAGGCGAGCGGGGCGATCTCGATCGTGGCGCGCTCGACCAGCCGCGAGATCTCGTCGGGTCCCGTCATCTCGTACAGCGCGTCGTACAGCGGGCGCAGGTACGGGTCGATCTTGGCGGCCAGGTCGCCGGGCAGGAAGCCGAGGCGCTCGCCGGCCTCCACGGCGGGACGGGTGAGGATGATCCGGCTCACCAGCCCGCCCTGCAGGGCCTCCACCGCGGCGGCCATCGCCAGGTAGGTCTTGCCGGTGCCGGCGGGGCCGACCGCGAAGACCAGGGTGTTGTCGCGGATCGCCTCCAGGTACCGCTTCTGACCCAGGGTCTTGGCGCGCACCACCTTGCCGCGGCCCACCTGCACCCCCTCGGTGAGCACCCCCGAGGGGCTGGGCACGTCCTTGCGCACCATGTCGATGACGCGGGCGACGCGGTCGTCGTCGAGCCGCTCCCCCTCCTGGACGAGGATCAGCAGCTCCTCGAGGACGGTTCGCACGTGGTCGGCATCCCCGTCGGGGGCGGCGATGCTCAGCTCGTTGCCGCGCGCCACGAGGCGCGCGGCCGGGAACGCCTCCTCGACCAGGCGCAGGTGGCGGTCGCGCTCACCGAGCAGTTCCAACATGAGGTGGTTGCTCGGTACGCGCAGCTTGACCTCTGAGGGGGGTGCTTGCGTCACGCGTCGGTCGCTCCAACAGGGAGCTCTGCCCACATGGGGATTGGCAACATCAGAAGCGCAAAGTATATCGGCGGGGTCGCCGTGCGCATTGACCCCTGCGCCGGCTCAGACTTCGGCGGTGAGCCCCATCGACGTGAGCCGCTCGGCGAGCTGCTCGTCGCCGTGCTCGAGCAGCAGCCCGAGGGTCCGCAGGTCGTCGCGCCGGATCGTCAGAACCTTGCCGTTGAAGTCCTGGCGCATCATCTGGATCGCGCGCAGGAAGCGCTCGAGGATCACCGCGTCGGGGCCGGCGAGCCGGTCGAGCGAGTTGAGGTCGATCGTCAGGCCGCCGGTCGGCAGCGTGGCGATCGGCCGCTCCCGCTGGCTCTCCTGTGGCAGCAACTGGGTGATCGGCACCTGGAAGAACGCGCTGAGGCGCTGGAGGCGCGGCAGCGAGAGGCTCCGCTCGCCCCGCTCGTACGCACCGAGGACGGCAGCCTTGAACTCGCCCTCGGAAAGGCGCTGCACGTCCTGGAGCGACAGGTTCCGCTGCTTGCGGATGGCGCGCAACCGGGCACCGACCATCTCGTTGTAGGTAGGACTCATACCTGCTCCCTGATGTGGCCTCGCTCCTCGGCCGTCATGCCCGTTGCCCCATTCTGGCAGCGTTGACCCTTCGCGCGCAAGTTGATGCGCTCCGTGACTGCATGATAGTCAGAACCCACCGGGCCGTGCAGGATTTCGTCGGCTCACCCGGGGGCCGGGAGCCTTCCGACCGCTTGCAGCGCGAGGATTCCGGCGGCCACCGCTGCCGTTTCCACGCGCAGCACCCTCGCTCCCAGCGAGATCCGCACCGCATCGGGCCCCACCTCGCCGTCGTTCCATCCGCCCTCGGGCCCGACGGCGACGGTGAGCGCAATCGCCACGGATTGCGGTCGCCCTCCGCCGATGTCGGCCACCCAGAGTGGCTGATCGAGGTCGCCCAGGGGCGTCGGGCCGCCGACGTCCAGCAGATGGGCGCCGCGGCTCTGCTCGAGGGCCGCGATCGCCCATGCGGCGGCCCTTTCCGGGCGCGGGGGAAGGCTGCCCCGTGCGGTGGCTAGCCACACGAGGCGATCGACGCCCAACTCGGCGGCCTTCTCCACGACGAAACGACTCCGCTCGGCGCGGTGCGGAGCGGCGACGGCCAGCGTCACCCCGGGCGCCGGGCGGGCGACGGCCTGCTCGGTCCCCCGGGCCACGGCGCCCGCACCGAGCGTGCCGGTCCCAGTGGTGCCCTGGCCGTCGGTGTAGGAGACCGCGGCGCCGGGCCGCAGGCGGAGCACCCTCGCGAGGTGGTGCGCCGTGGGTTCGGGCAGCGCCAACTCGGCCCCCTCCCATGGCGGGGGGATGTACACGTGGGGGACGCGGGGCATCAGCCCTTGCGGCGGCGGCGGCGCTTCGGCTCGGCGATCCGCTCGCCGCGCAGCCGGGCGAAGGTCTCGAGCGCCTCCCGCTCCTCGGCGGACAGCTCGCTCGGCACCTCGACGACGTACTCGACGAACAGGTCCCCGCGCCCGCGCCGCTGGAGGCGGGGAAGCCCGGCCCCGGGCAGGCGGACGACGGTGCCGGGCTGGGTGCCCGGCTCGACGTCGAGGGTCTCGCTGTCGCCGCCCAGCAGCGGGACCTCGACCTTGGTCCCCAGCGCGGCGGCCGCCAGGCCGATCCGCGCGGCGTGGTGCAGGTGCTCGCCCTCGCGGGTGAAGCGCTCGTCCGCCAGCACGCGTACGTCGAGGTAGAGGTCGCCGGAGGCGGTGCCGGCGCCGGCCGAGCCACCGTGGCCGGTGAGGCGCAGCCGGGTCCCGTCGTCGATGCCGGCGGGGATGTCGACCGCGATCGCGCGGGTCTCGCGGGTCACCCGCTGGCCGGCGCATCGCGTGCACGGCGTGTCGACGATCTGGCCGGCGCCGCGGCAGGCGTCGCACGACACGACGGTGGTCATCGACCCGAGCAGCGTTCGCTGGCTGATCCGGCGCGCGCCGCTCCCGCCGCACTGCTCGCAGGTGCGCGGCGGGTGGCCCGGCTCGGCGCCGCCGCCACGGCAGTGCCCGCACTCGACGGTCGTGGCGAACGACACCTCGCGCCGCACGCCGGTGGCGACCTCCTCCAGCGTCAGCTCGACGCTCACCCGGGCATCGGGGCCGCGGGGCGCCCGGGCCCGGGCTCGCCCGCCGAAGGAGCCCATGCCGCCGAAGAAGGAGTTGAGCAGGTCGTCGATGCCGGCGAAGCTCGAGAACAGGTTGCCGGGATCGCTCAGCTCGCCCCGGTCGTAGGCGGCGCGGCGCTGCGGGTCGGAGAGCACCTCGTACGCCTCGGCGACCTCCCGGAACCGCGCCTCGGCGGCGGCGTCGCCCGGGTTGGCGTCGGGGTGGGTCTCGCGGGCCAGCCGCCGGAACGCGCGCTTGATGTCGTCCTGGGCGGCGTCGCG
>JBFKDA010000061.1:0-12124 GCA_041619955.1 Acidimicrobiia bacterium
ACGAGCTGAGCCACGTGGTCGAGCAGCGCGCCGCCGGCCGCGAGACCGTGCAGCGCTGCCCGGCGCTCGGATGCACCGACCAGTCGTGCATCGCCGGGGAGAAGTGCGGGAAGGCGTCGTCCTGGAGCGTGGGCTCCGGCACCAACGCCTTCCAGATCCCCCAGCAGCCGTTCCTGCAAGGATTCCGCGAGGACGTCCAGAACCGCTACGGCGCGATGCAGAGCGCCTCCGACCCGAGTGCGTTCCCGCACCTGAACCAGCAGCGGATGGACGGCGAGGACGAGCGCCGTCACGCCCAGCTGCAGCAGCCGCGCGACAAGGCGGCGCTGGTGAAGCAGGCGCAGGACCAGGGGCGGTCGCACAAATACATGACCATCAGCAACCGCTCGCCGTCCGGCAGCACGCAGGACCTCGGCCGCATCCAGTCGTCGGTCCCGTGGGCGCCCCGCGAGCAGCACTTCTACAACACCGAGGGCAGCTTCACGCCGTACCCCGCCGAGGCCAGCCATCTCCAGAGCATGACGGGCGGGGAAACGTCGACCCAGGACGTGTGGCAAGCCCTCGACTCCGCCAACCGCGGCGAGGAGCTGCCGGAGGAGTTCACCGACCAGTCCCAGAGCCTGCAGTCGGTCCCGACGATCTTCAACATCTCCGAGGCGCAGCGCTCGCCGCTGATGTCGGCCACCAGCAACATGGTGATCTCCAACCAGGCGCAGACCACCGGCACCCCGCAGAGCTTCCCGCAAGCGTTCGGGAGAGCGACGAAGATGGGCGGCAAGAACATCAACCTCCCCGGCACGATCCCGGCCACGGGCTCGGGCGCGGTCCACCAGTTCGGCGCCGTCGAGAGCTCGCTGGTCGGCGGCGACTTCTCGGAGGAGTCGGTTCGGAAGAACGTGAAGCGCGGGCCGTCCGGTATGGGCGTGGCCAAGGCGCGCGACTACGCGGCGCAGAAACGCAACGACCTGATCGGCGCATTCGGCGACCGCATGGGGATGACCGACGTGGCCTACGCGCAGCGCGAGGGCAACGAGGAGAGCGAGGAGGCCACCCGGATGCGGCTCCAGTCGGGGATCAACCGCAGCTCGCTGCCCCAGATGGGTCTGATGCGGTCGGGGCTGCGCCCGCTGACCACGCCGCAAGGCGGCACCTCCTTTCCGACGGCGGAGGAGGAACGCGCCACGAGCGAGTGGTTCGAGGCTGAGCTCGAGGACGTCGCCGCGATGGACGAGGACTCGTTCGACGATGCCGTCGAGGATCCGGAGGGGCATCTCGACTTGGAGTTCGACGAGGGCGACGCGTCCGAGGAGGACTACGGGGGCGGCGCGATCCCGGACGTCGAGCTCCGCGAGGACTACCTCGACTTCAGGAAGATGGACATCGACTCGAACGAGATCTGACGCCCGGCTACTGCGGCGTGAGCAGCTTGCCGGACGCCATGGCCAGGAACGCCTCCCAGTCGAATCCGTCGCCGGGGTCGCTGAACCCGCGGCCGTCGATGTCGGAGTGGGCGACGAAGCCCTTCTCGCCCGCCCGCCACTCGGCCTTGGTCACCCGGCGCAGCGGGATGCCGTAGGTCTTGGCCTTGATGCCGCACCACACCGCGGCCAGCCGCAGCATCGTCGCCTCGCTCACGGGGTCGGTGCCCCAGTCGCCGGCGTGGTAGGCGAACAGCAGGCCGAGGCTCTGGTCGTTGCCACCCTTGGCGTGGAACGCCACGTACCGGTCCGGCAGCAGCTTCACCCAGCCGGCCGGGTCGACCACGATGTGGCCGGACACCGGCTTCTTGACCGTGGCGAAGTAGTCGGCCACGCCGGCGGCGCTGGTGCCCTCGGCGGTGTGCACGACGATCCCCTGGATGGGTGACTTGCGCACCGTGCCGTAGTGGCCCTGCTTGCCGTTGCTGCGGACCTTGCCGTTGGGGTTCTCGTGCTGGAGCAGGTACCACCGCTCCTTGCGGTGGTCGGGTTCCTGCTCGTCGGGCGTCGCCGGGACTTCCTCGGTGGGGGTGCGGCATTCGCAGTCGTAGATGGCCTCGCGAGCTCCCTCCACCTGCGACCGCGCCGAGAGGGCCGCGGCCTGCGCCTGGCTCGACTCCTCCTCGGCCTGGAGCGCGGCCGACTCGGAGGCGTGGGCCTGCTCCGACCGGCCGGCGCACGGGTCGGCCGCCGTCCCCTCGCGGCGGTGGATGCGCAGCGCCACCGGCTGCGGCAGCTTCTCGGCGGCGTCGACGAGGTCCATGAACCGCTCCCACGGGAAGCCGAGGTCGTCGCCGCCCACCATCAGCGCCTCGTGCCCGATGATGCCGTCGGCGCCCGCCAGCCATTCCTCCCGGGTGACGTGGCGCCGGGCGATGCCGTGCTGCTTGGCCTTCGCCGCGAACCACGTCGCAGCGTTCTCGAGCGCTTCGTCGTCCTCCCCCAGCGACGGCGTCCACACGACCTCCATCGCCAGGGACGCCTCGTCGCTACCCGGCGTGTGGAGGGCGGTGTAGTCGTCGGGCAGCAGCGGGACCGCCCCCGTCTCGTCGACGACGGCGTGGACGGACTTCGGCACCTGGGCCTTGGTGTACGTGTCGGCCACGTCCATCGCGGGCCCTTCCACCCCGGCCCCTGCGACGCCGCGGGCCACGTGCAGGACCACGCCGGAGACTGCCGCCGTGCGGGCCGGGAAGTACCAGCCGAAGTGCCCGTCGTCCTGGAGCGGCGCGTTGGGGTTCTCGTAGTCGAGCAGGTGGAACCCCTCGCCCACCTCGCCGGCATCCTGCGAGGGCGGCTTGGCGCCCATCATCCGCTGGTCCCCGCCTCCGCCGGCACTCGCCCCCTCCCGGCAACGCACCAGCTCGGTACGCGCCTGATCGGCGCTCGATCGGGCGTCGGTGGCCGCGAGCGCGGCCTCGTCGGCGGCGGCGCCGCGCCGGGCGGCCTCCTGGCGAGCTTCGAGCAGCCTGCCGTGCAGGGGACCGCAGACGCCGTCGCCCACGACCGGAACGTGCCGGTAGGGGTTGCGGCGCCGGGCGACGACCAGGCCGGCCGCCAGGAACCCGGCACCGCCGACCGCTCCGGCGGCCGGCAGCCAGCCGGCGATGCCCCCGCTGTCGGCGGCGACCACCTCGAACTGCGTATCGCCGAGCGCCACCGGCGCTGCACCGAGCTGCGTCGCGCCGACGGTGTAGAGGCCGGGCGCCGCGTCGGCCGGCACGCCGATCGTGGCGGACGCGCCGGGGTTCGGCTGGATCGGCACCGGCGGCCCCCACGCGCCGCCGTCGAACGTGAACTGCACCTGCGGCAGCAGGCAGTCGCTCTCGAACACCGTCGACACTTCGAGGTCGACGAACACGTCGACCCCGGCCGGGCCCCGCGGCGGGGCGACCGTGAAGGCAACGACGTCGGCGGGCCGGACGTCGCACTCCGGCGGCACGACCGGCGGGGTTTCCTCGGCCACCACCTCGAACCGGACCTGCGCCGCAGTGCACAGGCCGGCCACGTCGCAAACCCGGTAGCCCAGGGAGTCGACGCCCGTGAAGCCCTCGTTCGGCTCGTAGACGATCTGCCCGCCCACGACCTCCACGGTCCCGTTGCGGGGCGGGCGGATGATCGTGAGGCTCGCCACGTCGAGGTCCCCGTCCGGGTCGGCGTCGTTGGCGAGCGGGTCGACGGTGACGGCCGCGCCGGTGACGGTGGTGGCGACGTCGTCGTTGAGCACCGGCCGCTGGTTGGCCAAGGTCGTCGAGGTGCTGGTCGACGTCGTGCTCGTCGAGGTGCTCGTCGTCGACGTGCTGCTGGTCGAGGTGGTGGTGGGCGGCCGGGTCGTGGTCGTCGTGGTCGGCGGGCGGGTCGTGGTGGTGGTCGGCGGCTGCGTCGTCGTGGTCGTCGTCGGCGGCTGCGTGGTGGTGGTCGTGGTCGTCGGCGGCTGCGTCGTCGTGGTGGTCGTCGTCGGCGGCAGCGTGGTGGTGGTCGTGGTGGTCGTCGTCGGCGGCAGCGTGGTGGTGGTCGTCGTCGTGGTCGTCGTGGTCGTGGTCGTCGTGGTGGTGGTCGTCGTCGTGGGCGGCGTGGTCACCTGGAACGGCTGGGTGGCGCACAGTGACCGCTGGCGCTGGCACGCCGTCACCCGGTGCCCGCCGGTGCCCGCGTCGAGCGGCACGCGGAACGCGGCCGTCCACGTACCGCTGTCGACCGGAGCGGTCATCACGAACGCGCCGTCCCACAGGATCTCGACGAGCGCGCCGTCGATCCACTCCTCGCCGCTGGCCGAGATCCCGGTCCCCGGCGGCCCCGACGTCGGGCTGATCGTGAGCGTCCCCGGCCCCACCTGCTGCGGCTGCGACGTCGGAGGCGGCACGATCGTTGGCGGCGGCACGATCGTTGGCGGCACGACGTCGTCTGGGATGGTCGGCGGCGGCGCCAGCGTCGTCGTCGGCGCCATGGTCGTCGTCGGCGGCACCACGATCGTCGTCGGCGGCACCACGATCGTCGTCGGCGGGACAGTCGTCGGCGGGACAGTCGTCGGCGGGACAGTCGTCGGCGGCACGGTGATCGTCGGCGGCACCACGATCGTCGTCGGCGGCACGGTGATCGTCGGCGGCACCACGATCGTCGTCGGCGGGACAGTCGTCGGCGGGACAGTCGTCGGCGGGACAGTCGTCGGCGGCACCACGATCGTCGTCGGCGGGATGGTCGTCGGCGGCACCACGTCGTCCGGGTAGCTCGTCGTCGGCGGCGGGAGCGTCGGCGGCGGGACCCCGTCCGGGTTGGTGGTGGTCGTCGTCGGCCGCACCGTGGTCGGCGGCGCCACGTCGTCAGGAACGTGGACCCGCGACGGCGGCGACGACAGCATGGCCGTGCCGACGATCGCCGCGGCGGCCACCGCCGCGAGGACATGTACGGCGAACACCGGACTGCGACGCGGCCCTGCCTTCTTCGGGCTCCTCGTCATAGCTCCCGTCCCTCAGTGGTCAGGTCGACCACTTTACGTAGCCATCCTACTAGCGACCGCCGTTCCCCGCCAATAACCCTAGGCGGCGGGCACCGGGATCGTCAGGCCTGCTGGTGGTGCGACTCGAACACGAAGCGGTGCGATCCGACCCGAGCCTCCATGCCGGGCCCCAGCGTCGCGGGCTCGGCAGGGTCCAGGCGGCGCCATTCCTCGGCGTCCTCAGTACGAACGAACGTGCCGTTCGAGGAGTTCCGGTCGACGAGCTGCACGTCCCACTCGGAGAGGCGGACCTCGCAGTGGACGCGGCTGAGGATCTGGTCGGGGTCGTCCAACTCGATGGGGCGGAGCTCCCCGGTGCGCACCGCGCCGTCGACTGACGGGTCCCGGCCGAGCAGGTAGCTACTGTCGAGCGCCACGGTCTTGCCGTCGCCGAACACCAGGATGCCGAGCGGCGGCCGCTCCCCCTCCACCAGCACCTGCGTCTGCTGCACCATCGAGATGCCGCACAGCGCGCAGTAGCGCGCCCGGGGGTGGTTGAAGTGGCCGCGGATGCAGCGCAGGCCCCGCACCTTCGCACCCGACGGCGCCTCGACCGGCTTGGGCCCTGTCCCGAGGGGCACGGCGTCCTCGGTGGCGTCCTTCGCCACCGGCAGCGGCTCGCGAGCCGCGACGTCACCAAGCGCGCCGAAGTCGATCGTGACGAACGGCCGGTCGGCCGAAGGCTCCCCCGCGTCCCCGTCGAGCTCGGGTTCGGGCTCCTCCTCAGGCTCGGGCTCCGGTTCCTCCTCAGGCTCGGGCTCCGGTTCCTCCTCGGGCTCGGGCTCCGCCGCGAGGACAGGTTCCTCGACCGGCCCCGGCTCCTCCTCCCGCTCCGGCTCCGGGTCGTCGCCCACCCCATCGGCAGGCGGCGGCTCCTCTGCCGCCGGCGCGCCCCGAAGCAGGAACGCCGCGCCCCGGCCCGGGACCACGCCGGCCTCCAGGTCGACGAGATCCGCCGCCGGGCCCGGTCCCCCGGCGCCGACCACCACGGTGATCGACGTGTACTCCTCGCGGAGGTAGTCGTCGACCCACGTGGGGCGATCGGCACCGGTCAGCACGGTGGCCTCCCCGCCGTTGACCGCCTCCAGGCGGGCGTCGCCCCGGAGCAGCACCGCGATGCCGACGTCGCCGTCGGCGAGCGCGGCGAACGATGGGAGCGCCTCAGGGTCGGCCGACGTGATGTAGCCGGCCAGCCGGTGAGCGAACGTGGTGGCACCGGCGCTCTCTGCGGACGCGGCGCGCACCAGCTCCACCAGCTCGGCCCGGGCGGTCTCGTCGCCGCCGGCGACCGCCAGCGCGAACCCGGGCCAGCGGGCGACGAGCCCTGCTCCGGGAACCGGGACCAGCCGCAGGTCACCGAGCTTCATGCCGCGAGCACCTCCAGCGCCTCGGCCAACTCCATCGCCGTGGCCGGGCGGTCCTCGGGCGCGGCCGCCACGCAGCGCTGGACGAGGTGGCGGGCGCCTTCGTCGAGCTCGTCGGCGACGGTCGGGACCGCACCGAGGACGTGCCGCAGCGCCTTCAGCACGTCGTCGGTGGGGATGGCGCCGAACACCGACTTCCCGGTCATCGCCTTGTGCAGCGTCGCGCCGAGCGCCCAGATGTCGGACGCTCGCGAGGCGGGCTCGCCGCGCACCACCCCGGGCTCCATGAACTCGATCGCCCCGATCGGCCCGAAGCCCGTGACCGTCTGGCCGGGGTTGAGCACCTGGGCGAGCCCGAGGTCCGACAGCTTGCCGCCCTCGGGAGTGACCATGACGTTGGCCGGCTTGATGTCGCGGTGCGCCACCCCGACCTCGTGCAACGCGTGGGCGCCCCGGGCGGCTCCGGCCACCGCCCGCAGCACGTCGGCCTCGGAGAGCTCGGCCGCCGGCTGGGCGAGGGACCCGAGCGGGAAGTACTCGAGCGCGTAGAACAGGATGCCCTCCTGGTGGCCGGCGTCGTAGATCCGGACGAGGTGGGGCGAGCGCACGGAGGCGAAGATCTTCAGCTCGTTGGCGAAGCGGCGGAACTCGTCGTCGCCGGCGTGCTGGTCGAGCACCTTGACCGCGACGACCGCGTCGTCGATGCCGAGGCGGGCAGGCGGCGCCGCCTTGTAGTAGCGGCCGTGGTTGCCGCGCCCCAGCGACTCCCCCAGCTCGTAATCCGCGATCCGGCTCATCGGCTCCCCTGCGCGTCCCCGTCCGGCGCCTCCAGGACGTCACGGTAGTCGGGGGCCACGTCGAGATGGCCCCGCGACAGCGACCGATCGACGTCCAGATCGCCGAGCGCGAAGAAGCTCCGGCGGTGCTGCGACAGCCACCACAGCCCGAACCCGAGGAAGGCCGCGCCGGCGACCGCGTAACCGGCCAGCGCCGGGTCCTCGTACAGCTCCGGCAGGAAGATGGCGGTGGTCACGATCTCGATCGCAGCGAGCACCGCCACGAACAGCACGAGCTGGCGGGTCCGCAGCCGGGCCGCGACCCACGACCCGAGCGGAGCCCCCCAGGCGACCACCGGGGCGGCCGCCACCCACAGGCCGAACAGGTCCGCCCGGGCGGCGTCGAGCGGCACCGCCAGCGCGCGGCCGCCGAGGGCCACCACCTCGCGGCCGTCGGTGCTGAGCGTGACGTCGAGCTGCCCGTCGAGGAGCCCGAGGGTCACGAAGCCCAGCACGCTGATCCCGGCCATCACCACGACGCTGGTGGGCACGCCCACCCGGGGATCGACCGCGAGCAGCACGGCGACGAACAGGTACACGAGCACGTCCGCGCCGGAGCCGGTGAACGCCGCCGCCACCCCGCCGAGGCCGGCCATCACCACCAGCGCCGCGCTCGTCCGCCAGTTGACCTGCGGGAGCTCGTGGTGCACCTCACGCACCCGCACCCGGGCGCCGAGGAACGTGATCAGGGCCATCGCGCCGACGACCAGCGTGAACGTGACCTTGATGTACGGGCCGGGAAGCACCGGCGGCCGGAACGGTGCGTCGCCGTCGCCCAGCAGGAACGCGGCGGCCAGGAAGGTCACCGCCGCCACCGGCAGCCCCCAGGCCACCACCCGCCACTCCACCCGCCGGCGGTTGACCACGATCGCGGCCGTGGCCGTTCCCATGCCGACCGTCTGGATCGCCAGCGAGAAGGTGCGGGCGACCTCGGCCGGGATCTCCAGGCCCTTGGTGAATACCGGGAACGCCACCGCGCCGCCGCCCTGCGGCGTCGACCCGGCCACGAAGCTGCCGAAGATCATCGTGAGGGCAGCCACCCAGTTGTCGACCACCCGCTCCCAGTGGCCCGCCACCGTGACGTACAGCGCCCAGGCGACGGTGACCGCCGCCGAGATCGCGAGCGCGCTGCGGCGCCGCCGCCGAGCCCGCGCCTCCCGTACCCGGCGGCCTTCGTCGAGGAAGCCGAGGTCGAGCGGCCCGGGGTCGCTCAGACGAGCCTCCCTCCCCGGAAGCGCCAGCGCAGCGCCACCACGCGCATCGGGCCGTTGAGCCACAGCCAGACCACCAACCAGGTCGTCCCGAAGTGGATCACGAACTGGGCAGCCGTCACGTCGAGGTTGGAAGGCAGCGACGCCGCAAGCACCAGCCACACCAGGATCCCCTCGGGAACGCCGGTCAGCAGCCCGAACAGCGTCGGCCAGTCCTTCTCCCAGCGGAACTGCTGGAGCGCGTGGTAGACCACCTCCCAGACCAACCCGAGCACCACCACCAGCGCCAGCGCCCGGAACGTGACCGCGTACTTGTCGCCGAGCGTGCCGGGCCCGGGCAGCGCCAGGGTGACGAGCAGCGTCCAGATCCCCCCGACCACCGACACGACGACGAGGCGGGTCTGCAGGCGGCCGTTCAGCGTCGGGGTCATACCTGGCGGTTCCTCATCCACTTCCACCACCCACGGGCCGACCGCAAGGGCCCGATCTTGTTCACGAAGCCGAGCCGGCCGAGGTCGTCGGCGATCTGCAGCGCGGCGTACTGGAGGCCGAGGAACGAGTCGACCGGCGTGTAGTAGCTGCCCAGCGTGATCGAGCCCGACGCGTACATCTTGCCCGGCGGGCTCTCGGTGCCGGTGAGCACGAACTCCGGGGTGCAGTCGAGGCGCCGGGCAGGGTTCTCCTTGGCACCGCCGTGGTCGAGGAGGTCGGCGAGCAGCCGGTGCTCACGGACGCCCGCCTCCAGGCCGGTGGCGTCGATGATGAAGTTGGCCTCCAACTCGAAGACGCCGCCGTCCTTGGAGGCGATGCGGGTGATCGTGGTGCCGCTGGGGCCGGGGACCACGCTCTCGACGCTGCCAACGTGGGTGCGGTAAAAGCCCTCCCGGCGGCCCCGCTCGAGCTGGTCCCGCCACGATCGGCGGGGCGCAGTGTTGGTGCCGCCCGTCGTACGGATGAAGCCGGGCCGATCCTCCGGAGGGAGCTTCAGCAGGTCCTCGCGGAGCTGCCCGCCCCAGGCCGCCTTCGGGAAGTTGAACGCCTGGTAGGCGAACCCGTCCTTGCCGGGCCGCCGCGCGAACACGCTGTCGCCCTGCGGGCCGTCCACGAAGTTGCGGAAGAGGTGGACGATGGTGGTCTGGGCGCCCTTGCGGTCGCGGTCGTCGATGAGCCGCTGGAGGATGCGGGACCCGACGATCCCGGAGCCGCGCACGATCACCGTGCCGGGCTTGGCGAGCAGCTCCTCGTAGACGTGGTC
Source organism: Acidimicrobiia bacterium (assembly GCA_041619955.1). Classification (GTDB taxonomy): domain Bacteria; phylum Actinomycetota; class Acidimicrobiia; order Spongiisociales; family JAOTWH01; genus JBFJZV01. The sequence goes on from JBFKDA010000061.1 coordinate 9,641, forward strand.
GTGCGGCTCGTAGGCGTTGACGACGCGGGCGAAGTCCTGGTACCGCTCCCGGTAGGCCTGGAGGTCGTCGAGGAACTTGACGCCCGGGTACCCCACCGCCACGTGGACGTAGCGACTCCGGAAGGCGACCCGCTTGGTGGGGGTGGTGCCCTCCGGGGGGGTGAGGATCGTGAAGTAGCCGCCGCTGCGGCGGCGGCGCACCATGCGGACCTGGCCCTTGTGGAGCATCGCCGGCCAGCCGATGCGAGCCGCCTCCCGGTCGACCGAGGCGTAGACCTGACCGGCCCGGGGCGTGTAGTAGTCGGCGAGGATCGGCTCGGTCAGCACGTTCCACAGCGGGGCGACGAACCCCTTGAGGTCGCGAGCGGCGAACGCCTCCCGCACCGCGTAGCTCGGGAAGCCCCAGATGTTGTCCATCACCGAGCCCGAGTCGGAGCGGAGCCGTTCGTGCTCGGGGATCTGGGAGTTGCGGGCGAGGTAGGCGTAGGTCTGCCACGGCCGGTCGTTGATGCCGAGCACCGCGATGTCGTCCGGCCGGGCCCCGGCGATGCGCAGGTAGTCGACCAGCGCGAAGGAGCCGAGGCCGCCACCGATCGTCACCAGCGGCACGTCGTGCACGGGGATGCCCGACGCCTCGAGCATGGGGTCGTCCCACCAGTCCTGCGCGATCAGCGCGTCGGTGAGATCGCCGCCCGAGGCGGCCAGCCGCCGCGTCGCCGCCGCTGCCTCTCCGGCCGGCCCGTTGCCTGCGTCCGTCACCCACACCCCCGGCGTCGAGGGCGAGCTTACCTACCCGCCCCGCACCGAGAGATGGAATGCGACCTCGGCCGCCGGGTAGATCGTCTCGCACGGGATGCCGTTGGTATCCGAGTCCATCCGGTCGGGGCGGCCGTCCCACTCCCAATATGCGTACGCCATGGCGTAGTCGAACCCCTCCGCGGCGAGGTCGGCGCACAGCAGGCCGGGCGGGCGGCCGAGGAAGCCGGGGCCGGACCCGACGTCCAACAGGTCGGCCGGCAGCCACGCGGGCGGGCCGCCGGGCCGGCCGATCTGCGCCCACAGCTCGCCGTCGACCAGCGCCAGGTCGCCGGTGACCTCCACCACCTCGCCGACCGGCAACGCAACCGCCGGCTCGAAGCGCGGCCCCGGCCCGCGCCGAGCGTCGAAGTCGGCCAGCACCACGTACTGCCCGGGCTCGTCGAGCAGCACGCCGGCCACCGATGCCCGCAGCGACTCGGTGAGGGCCAGCTCGGCGCCCGGCTCGCGCGAGTCGAGGAAGTTGAGGCTCGCCCAGCCGTTGCCGCCGGGCGTCGCGACCTCTGCCCACGCCGACGGCCCGATGCTGGCCACGTTGCCCGTGGCCGGCACGTCGGTGGCGTCGGGCGGCAGCTCGAAGATCGGGGGGTCGAACTCGGTGCCCGGACCGGCCCGGACGTTGAGCACGTCGTCGGCGGCCACGTCGACGACGTCGAGCTGCATGACCCCCGGCGGGGGCGGCGGCGGCACCTCCCCGAGCGTGGTGGTCGTGGAGCCTTCCTCGCCGAGGGTGGAGGTCGGGCCGCCTGTTGGGGGCGGGGCGGTGGTGCCGGGGTCGGGGCCGTCGTCGGTGCGATCGAGGAACCACGTCACCGCGAAGGTGGCGCCGATCCCGATGATCACCGTGAGCGCCAGGTTGGTCGCGAGCCGGCCCATTCGGCGGAACCCGCGCCGCACCGCTCGGCGCCGGCGGCGGCGGGGCGGCGTGACGCCGGGGGGCGTGCCGCCCGGCGGGCCGACGGACGGCTCCCGGTGCGGCGGCGCGACAACCGGCGGTGGCGGCGTGGTGGCACCGGGGGTGACGATGCGCGTGGTCCCGCCCCGGTCGGGCGGCGGCGGGCTGGCGCCGCCCTGCAGCGCAGTCGCGAACTCGCCGGCGGTCTGCGGCCGGTCGTTGCCGGCGAGCGCCATCGCCCACACGACCGCGTCGCTGGCCGCCTGGCTCACCGACGGGTTGAGCGCGCGCGGCGGCACGAGGTCGGCGCCGCCGGTGTAGCGGTCGAGCGACGGCATGGGGGCGACGCCGGTGAGCATGTGGTAGGCGGTGGCGCCCAGCGCGTAGACGTCGGTCGGCGGCCCGAAACGGCCGTGCGCGGTGTACTGCTCGACCGGGGCATAGCCGGGGGTCAGGGTCTGGGACATCAGCGACGAGCGCCCCTCGGCGAACTCGCGAGCCGTCCCGAAGTCGACGAGGACCACCTGACCGTCGTCGAGCACCATCAGGTTGTCGGGCTTGATGTCGCGGTGCAGCAGGTTCTGGGCGTGGACCGCGTCCAGCGCGGCAGCGACCTCGGCCGTGTAGCGCACCGCCTGGTGCTCCGGGAGCGGGCCCCCGGCCGCGGCGAGGACCTGGCGCAGCGTCCGCCCCGCCAGCAGCTCCATCACCACGTAGATCGTGCCGTGCTCCTCGAGGTACTCGTGCACGGTGACGATCCCCGGGTGGCGGAA
>JBFKDA010000062.1:0-11862 GCA_041619955.1 Acidimicrobiia bacterium
CGTCGTCGGCTGGCACGGCAACCACGTGCCCTACAAGTACGACCTCCGCAGGTTCAACGTGATCGGCTCGATCAGCTTCGACCACCCCGACCCGTCGATCTTCACCGTGCTCACCTCGCCGTCGCCGGACCCGGGCGTGGCCAACGTCGACTTCGTGCTGTTCACCGACCGCTGGCTGGTGGGGGAGCACACGTTCCGCCCGCCGTGGTACCACAAGAACATCATGAGCGAGTTCATGGGCATCCTGTACGGCGTCTACGACGCCAAGGAAGAGGGTTTCTCGCCCGGAGGCATGAGCCTCCACAACATGTACTTCCCCCACGGGCCCGACCACGACGCCTGGCTGAAGGCCACGACGTCGGACCTCGCGCCCGAGAAGCTGGCCGGCACGATGGCGTTCATGTTCGAGACCCGCTACCCGCTGATCCCCACGGCCTACGCCGGCTCGATCCCCGCGCTGCAGGACGACTACCCCAGCGTGTGGCACCGCCTCGAGCGCCACTTCGAGGGTTAGGTGTCTGCCGAGTCCGGCACGGCCAGCGCCGCCATTCCCACCGCGACCGGCACGATGGCCAGCCACGTCGTCGCCGCCACGTAGTCGCCGGACCACGTGCGGCCGAGCGCCAGCGCCACCGGGCCGGCTGCCGACGCGCCGACGCCGAGGAACGTCGAGACCCCCTGGATCGCGCCGATGTTGGCGAGGCCGAACCAGCGGGGGAGCACGGTGGCGGCCAGCGGCCGCTGTGCTCCGGCGGCGGCGCCGAGCACCACTGCGTACGCCACCACCTGCCAGCCGGGCTCGGCGACCCGCACCATCAGCAGGGCGATCGCCATCAGCGACATCGCGCCGGCCAGCAAGTAGCGGGTGGCGACCCGGTCGGCCAGCCCGCCGAACACCAAGCCGGTGGCCACCGCCCCGGCCACCTGCGGGAGGAACATCGCCGCCGCGTTGGTTGCGGACAGGCCCGCCGCCCCGAGGATCGAGATCTGGTGGAAGTTGAGGGCGGTGACCAGCAACGCACTTGTGGCGACGGTGAGGCTGAGCACCCAGAAGCGGGCGGCGCCGAGGGCTTCGCGCCGGGTGTGGGAATGCGGCGTGACCGGCGGGGGAGCGTCGGGCTTCGGGGCCGGGTCGCCGTCGGGGAACTGGCCGATGTCGGCGGGGCGGTCGACGATGCCGAACCAGCCGATGGGCACCACGACCAGCCAGACCGCCGCCGCGGCCAGCAGCCACGCCGTCCGCCACGAGTACGCCTCGATGGCCAGGTTGAGCAGCACCGGAGTCAGGCTCATCAGCGCGCTCACCGCGGTCATCATCACCCCGAACACCAGGCCCCGCCGCCGCTCGAACCAATGGGTGACGGCGACCGTGCTGACCAGAGACAGCGAGCCCTGGCCGAGCCAGCGGATCAGGGTGAAACCGGCGGCCAGGAAGATGAAGCTCTGGACGCCTGCCATCGCCATCAGCCCGGCGCCGAACGCGAGCCCGATCAGCGTCATCGCCCGGCGGGCGCCGAGGCGGTCGATGGCGCGTCCCATCGCGGGTAGCGCCAGCGCGCCGGCGAGGGTGCCGATCAGGTAGGCGGTGGACACCCTCGACCGGCTGAGGCCGAGGTCGTCGATGATCGGGTCGATGAACACCGACACGCCGATGGTCTGGCCGGGCCCGGTCATGGCGGCGGTGATCGTCGCCAGCGCCGCGATGCGCCAGCCGGCGAACCGGCGCCGGGTGGCGTCGGGCGCGGCCCCGGCCGTCACCGGCGGCTGATGAGCTGGTCGACCGGCGCGTAGTCGTCGCGGAGCACCCGGGCGCCACCGACCCATTCGTCCGCGGCGGCGCCGGCGAGCACCACCTCCTCGCCGCCGCGGCTCCGGATCCCGGCCGTCACCGCCGCGGCGTCGATCGGCAGCTTCGACCCGGTCAGGACGAAGTTGCCGCCGGCCTCGCCGTCGAGGTAGCCGCGCGGGGCGACCACCAGGAGGTGGGGGAACACGGCCCGCACGGTGGCGGCCTGGGCGCGGGCGAACCGCTGCGGCGGGTGGTCGATCAGGTTCATGACGTATAAGCCGCCGGCGTCGAGCCGGCCGGCGACGTCGGCCAGGAACTCCTCGGTGGTGAGGTGCCACGGCACCGCCGGCCCGCTGAATGCGTCGCCGAGCGCCAGGTCGAAGGCGCCGGGGGCGGCGCGAACGATACCGAGGCGGGCGTCGCCGGTCTCGACGACGAGGCTCGGCGATCGGACCAGACCGAGCTCGTCCTCGGCGAGTTCCACCAGCCCGGGATCCAGCTCGAGGACGAGATGGCTGCTGCCGGGCCGCACCGCGTCGAGATAGGCCGGGAACGTGAACCCGCCACCGCCGACGTGCAGCGTGCGCAACGGGCCCTCGGGGAGCGCGGCCAGCACGTCGCCCACCACCCGCGCGTACCGGAACTCCAGGTAGGTGGGGTCGGCGAGGTCGACGTAGCTGTGGCGCAGCGTGTCGAGCACCAGGGCCCGGCCCGTGGGCCGGTCGGCGTCGACCTGGACGCGGGCGCAGAAGTATGCGGTCTCCCGCTCGCAGGGCGATCCGGCCGCCACCGTGACCGAGGCGGCCGTGAGCGCCAGGAGCGCCACGCCGAGCGCCTCCCCTCGCGGCCGGCCGTAGCCCAGCCACGCCGCCACGCCGATCGCCACCAGCGCTCCCCCGACGCCGAGGATCACGACCCGGCTGGGCGCGGCGGCCACCAGCACGAAGCCGGTGACGAAGGTGCCGAAGATCGCGCCCGCCGACGACACCGCCGAGAACCCGCCGACCACCTCACCGGTGCGACCGAGATCGTGGAGCTGGATCTTCACCACGACCGGCGCCACCGCCGACAGCAGCAGCGCGGGCAGGAAGAACCCGACCACGGCGGCGAGCACGATCTCGGGGGGCCCGGCGGCCCGAACCGCCGGCCCGATCCACGCCACGAGAGCCGGGGACAGGAGCGTGACGATCCCGCCGGCGGCGAACAGCGGGCCGAGCAGTCGGCGAGGATCGACCCGATCGGCCAGGCGGCCGCCCAGCCACGCGCCGAGTGAGATGCCGGCCAGGACGGTGCCGATGATCCCGGTGAACGTCTCCAGGGTCACGCCGACGTACGGAGCCAGCATCCGCCCCGCCATGATCTCCAGCACGAGGATCGCGGCGCTCGCCACGAACACCAGGCCCAGGCCGACGGCGCGCCCCATCAATGAGCGGTTGCTCAGCGCACCGCACCCAGGACGTCGGCCGCCCACCGCGGCAGCTCGGCCACCGGCTCGACCGCCGCGGCGGCGGCATGCGCGGCGGCCGTGCCGCGGTCAGCCGCGACCCATCGGGCACCGACGACGCGCGGTGCGACCAGTCCCCGCGCAGTCACCTCTGCGATCGTCATCTCGCCGGCAGCCAGGGCGGCGGCGGGGCGTCGATCCGGGCGAGCCGCGACGGCACGGTCCCGAACCGTTCCTCGTCGTGGTCTTGCCAGGCCCGCCACGCCTGGGTGAGCTCGTCCTTCGAGCGGGCGACGAAGTTCCACCACATCTGGATCGGCTCGCCGAGCGGCTCACCGCCGAGCAGCAGGAGCCGGGCCGCCTCCCGCGCCTCGAGGCGGAGGCTGGACCTGCCCGGGGGCACCAGCGCGAGCCAGCCGGGCTCGACGACGGCGTCGCCGGCCAGCACTGGCCGGTCGATGGGGACGACCGCGTGCTCGTGGCCGGGGGCCACCGGCACCTCGACGGAGCCGGCTTGGAGGCGCAGCTCGGCACCGACCAGCGGCCAGTCGGCGCGGGCCGGCGACGTGGCGCCGGCGAGCTCCCCGGCGATGACGGTGGCTTCGGCGCCGCCCAGCTCGACCTGGGGGAGCGCGGCGTGATGCTCGAACGCCGGCGCGCCGTGGCGCGACGACTCGGGCTGCGCCACCCACATCTGCGCACCGAGCAGGCGTCGGCCGAGCCCCAGCTCGGCGTGGGCGATACCGCGGCCGGCCGACATGAGGTTCAGCTCGCCGGCACGGATGAGCTGGTGCGTGCCGAGGGAATCGCTGTGCTCGGCCTCGCCGGCGAACAGCCAGGTGACCGTGGCCAGCCCGGTGTGGGGGTGCGGGCCGACCTCCATCGGGTCGGGGTGCGCCGCGTCCGGCGGGGTGATGAGGTCGACGAAGCACCACGGCCCTACGGTGCGGCGCCCTTTGGTCGGCAGCACCCGGGCGATGTCCATCCCCCCGACCGACGTGGCCCGTCCCTCCCGGACCTCGATGCGGCCGACGGGCTCGTCCTCGTGGGCGGCGTCGCGCGGCAGCACCGGTCCGCTCATGCGGCGGAGCGTAGCGGGGGCGGAGTTGGACTCGGGGTGGCCGGGGGCCTCCTGCCGGCCGGCGACGCTCGCTGGCCGGCGGCGCCACCGCTCGACGACGCGGTGCCGGTCGCCACCGTGCCCTACATCGCGGAGCCGTGGCACTGCTGAGCGGAGCGCCCGGACGAGCGGTTCGCTCGCATCTGATTCCCAAGTCCGCGACCGGGCGGAGGGCCGGCGGGTAGCCTCGGCCGCCAATGCTCGCCAACACGACCAAGGCCAAGCTCGCCGCCGGTGAGACCGTGCTCGGTTGCTTCTTCCGCTGGGCCGAGCCCACCCTCGCCGAGTACGTGGCCATGCAGGGATGGGACTTCCTCGTATTCGACGGCGAGCACGGATCTCTCCAGCCGCGTGACGTCGAGGGGCTGTGCCGGGCGGCCGAGCTGCGCGGGGTGACCCCGATCGTGCGGGCCACCACCAACCAGGCGCACGTGATCCTGCGCTACCTCGACACCGGCGCCCACGGCGTGCACGTGCCCTGGGTCAACACCGCGGCGGGCGTCGAGGAGGCCGTGCAGGCGGTGAAGTACGGACCGCGGGGCCGGCGAGGCCTGGCCGGCAGCCGGGCGTCCGACTTCGGGCTGGGCGAGTCGCTCGCCGACTACACCGCCCGCGCCAACCGGGAGACGCTGGTGGTGATCCACATCGAGACCCGGGAGGCGGTGGGCGCCGTCGAGGACTACCTCGCCGTCGACGGCGTGGACGTGCTGTTCATCGGCCCCACCGACCTGTCGCACTCGCTCGGCCACCCCGGCGACCCGTCGCACCCCGACGTGACGGCGGCCATGGAGCGGGTGGCCGAAGCCGTGGCAGGCTCCGGCAAGGCGCTGGGGATCTACGCCGGCACGGCGTCGTTCGCCCGAGAGTGGATGGCGCGGGGAGCGCGCTACGTGACCACCGGCTCCGACGCGTTCATGGGCCGTGGCATGCAGGGCTACCTCGCCGAGCTGCGGGGGTAGGCTCCATCGCGTGACGGCCACCACGATCCCCGTCCTGCCCAGCAGGGACTTCGGCGTCACGTCGGAGTTCTACCGCGGCATCGGCTTCACCGAGGAGGCTCGCTACCCCGGGGAGTACCTGATCGTCCGGCACCCCGAGCGCATCGAGCTGCACTTCTGGCTGGACACCGCCCTCGACCCGGCGACCAACGCCGCCGGCTGCTACGCGCGTTACGACACGGCCGGCGAAGCGCGGGCGCTCCACGCGCAGTGGGCGGCGACCGGGCTGGGGCTCGACAACCTCAAGCCGCCAACCGACACCGACTACGGCTTGGTGGAGTTCGCCCTCCTCGACCCCGACCGCAACCTCATCCGGGTAGGCGGCACAGCCGGCTAGCGAGGGCGCTCGGCCAGCCGCAGGATCCGGTCGACCGTCGCGTCGAGCCCCTCCGCACCGTTGTCGATGGTTACCCAGGGAGGCGGCGCCGGGTGGCGCCGGAGGTCCCCGTCGATGCGCCGGATGGCTGCCTCGAGTAGCGAGGCGTGGAATGGCTTGTTGCTGCGGGCCCGGTTGCGGGCCAGCGCCACCTCCAGCGACGGGCGCAGCACCACGCCCACCCAGGGCAGCCCGGCGGCGGTGAGTGCGGCCGCCGTGCGACGGGGATCGATCGCCCCCTCGATGACCACGGCGAGGTCGGCCTCGTGGTAGATCGCCGCCAGCGCCACCGCCCCTGCGATCGCGAGCCCGAACTGGCGGTCGGTCTCCTCACCCGGCTCCAGCGGGCTCGCCAGCCCCTGCACCACCATCTCCCGCACGGCGTCGACGTCGAGGTGGAGGCCGAGGTCGTGCCGGGCGAGCAGCGCGCCGGCGACCGTCGACTTGCCGGCAGCGAGCTGCCCGGTGATCACGACGACCGGCGTCATCGCAGGCAACCCGGCGATGGGTCGGCCGCACGCGCGTCGGGCTCGGGTGGTTTCATCGCCCTGAACCTAGATCCCGCGCGCGGGGCCGCCCCGCCACGGCCTAGCAGGGGCGCCGCCGTAGGATCCGCCCCATGTCCCGCCGCCTGCTCCTGCTCGACGTCGCTGCGGTTGCGCTGTTCGCGCTGATCGGGCGGCGGGCGCACGAGGAGGGCCTCACCACCGCTGGGGTGGCGCGCACCGCCGCCCCCTTCCTCGCCGGGTTGGGCGCCGGCTGGCTGCTGACGCGTGCATGGCGCGCCCCGGCGTCACTGCCGGTGGGCGCCGGTGTCGCCGCCACCACCGTGGCGGGCGGGATGGCGTTGCGCCGGGTGGTGTTCGACGACGGCACCGCCGCCTCGTTCGTGGTGGTCGCCTCCGTCTTCCTCGGGACGGCGATGCTGGGCTGGCGGGCCGCCGCCCGCGCCCGCTGACCCGAAGGCCGGGCTGGGGCGGCCCGGGCGGGCCGCCCAGGCGAATTCGGGGCGACCAGCGCACAACGCGAAGGCGGGGTTTACAATGTTGCCGGATGACCTATCTCGAGGCCAGCGGGATCTCCAAGCGGTTCGGCGACGCCGTTGCGGTCGCCGGCGTCAGCCTGGAGGTCGAGGAAGGCGAGACGCTTGCCCTGCTCGGGCCGAGCGGCTGCGGCAAGACCACGCTGCTCCGCATCCTCGCCGGCCTGGAGCGCCCCGACGCCGGGACCGTGACGGTCGACGGCGAGACGCTCACCGGCCCGGCGGCGTTCGTCCCGGCGGAACGGCGCAGGATCGGGATGGTGTTCCAGGACTGGGCGCTGTTCCCGCACATGACCGTCGGCGGCAACGTGGCCTTCGGGCTGACGAGAGCTGAGATCGCCGCCGGCCGGGTTGCGGAGTCGCTGGCCATGGTCGGCCTGGCCGACGCCGCCGACCGGTATCCCGAGGACCTGTCCGGCGGCCAGGCGCAGCGGGTGGCGCTCGCCAGGGCACTCGCCCCCCGGCCCCGGGTGCTGCTCTTCGACGAACCGTTCTCCAACCTCGACACCGAGCTGCGCGTGCAGGTGCGGGCCGACGTCGCAGGGCTCATGCGCGAGGTCGGCATGACCTCGATCTTCGTGACCCACGACCAGGAGGAGGCGTTCGTGGTGGGCCGCCGGGTGGCGGTGATGCGCGAGGGCCGGATCGTCCAGGCCGGCACGCCGTCGGAGGTGTACGAGTACCCGACGTCGCCGTGGGTTGCGACGTTCGTGGGAGCCGCCAACGTCCTGCCCGCCACTGCCGCCGAGGGCGTGGCCACCACCCTGGTGGGCCCGGTGCCGCTGGCGGGGCGCATCGAAGGGGACTGCCAGGTGGTGATCCGGCCCGAGCACCTGGTGGTCGGCAACGGTGAGGACGGTGCGGTTGCCTCCGTCGAGTTCTACGGGCACGACACGTCGTACGAGGTGATCGTCGATGGGGCCCGGATCCTGGTCCGCGGCATCGCCGCGCCCCGCTTCCAGCCCGGCGACCGGGTGTCGGTGACCTACGCCGGTCCCCGGGTCGTCGCGTTCGCCGCCGCGCGCTGACCCGAGGCCGGCCGTGGGGCGCAGCGCCTTCGAGCCGATCCGCACCGAGCGGCTGCTCATCCGCCCGTTCGAGCCGGGGGACGTCGACGACATGTGGCGGCGCCACAACCATCCCGACGTCGCCCGCTATCAGGACTGGGACTTCCCTCGACCACGCGACCAGGTCGAGCGGCTCGTCGCCGACATCGTGGCGATGGACGGGCCGGTCGACGGCGAGTGGTGGATGGCCGTGGTCGCCGAGCCGGGCACCGGCGAGCGGCTCGGGGACGTCGGCACCCAGCTCTCCCACGGCGGGCGGGTCGCCGAGCTCGGCTACTCGCTGTGGCCCCAGCATTGGGGTCGCGGCTACGCGGTCGAGGCCGTGGGGGCGCTCGTCCACTACCTCTTCGAGGATCTGGGAGCGGCCCGGGTGTTCGGGATGCTGCACCCGGACAACCCCGCATCGGCGCAGGTGCTGGAGCGCTGCGGGCTCGACTTCGAGGGCCACACCCGGCTGTCGTACTGGCGGGGCGGGGAAGGCTCGGACGACTGGATCTACGGGACCACGCGGGCTGGCTGGGACGACTGGCTGGCCCGCCCGCAGGGCCCGCCTGCCGCCGTGCGCCTGGTGGAGATCACCGAAGCCACCGCTACCGACGTCCTGCGGTTGCGAACCCACGAGTCCCAGAAGCGGTTCGTGGCCCCGATGGCCGCCTCGTTCGCGGATGCGCTGTTCCCGGAGGTCGTCGACGGGGCGCGGGTGGTGCCATGGCTGCGCGCCGTCGAGGCCGACGGCGACCTGGCCGGGTTCGTCATGCTGGCGCTGACGGCCGAGGGGACGGCCGAGCCCTTCCTGTGGCGGCTGCTGATCGACCGCCGCCACCAGCGGCGCGGGATCGGCCGGCAGGTGCTCGACCTGGTTGCCGCCGAGTGCCGGGCTTTGGGCGCCGGCAGCCTGCTGACGAGCTGGAGCGAGGGGAGGGGCTCGCCGCGGCCCTTCTACCTCGGGGCGGGGTTCGTGCCGACCGGCGAGGTCGACCACGGCGAGACGGTCGCGCGGCTGCAGTTCGGCTGAGCGGTCGTGGCGAGCAGCGAGTAACGGCTCCCCTCGAGGCGGGCCCGCACCGCCGCGGCGAGGTCGGGGGCGGCGGCGGCGAACTCGGCCCACGCGGCCATCAGCCGGCCCCGGACAGCCTCGCCTTGATCTCCTTGCACGTCGGGCATACCGGGTAGCGGTCGGGATCGCGGTTCGGGATCCACTTCTTGCCACACAGTGCCACCACCGGGACGCCCTCGACGTTGCTGCGGACGATGTCGGACTTGCGGACGTAGTGGGCGAAGCGCTCGTGGTCGCCGTCCGCCAGGCGCGGGTCGATCTCGTGGCGTGTCTCCGTCTGGTTCATGGTCCCATCTTCGCAGACCGGGGCGAGCGCATCGACAGGGCCGGCCTAGCATCGCGCCCCATGCGTGGCCAGAGGATTCGCAGCGCCCTCGCCCTCGCCGCTCTGGCGACGGTCGTGGCCGCCTGCGGCGATGCCGCCGAGCCGCCGGCGACGACGCAGCCGCCGCCTGCCACGACCGCCGCAGCCACGACGCTCGCGACCCCCACGACGACGACTGCCAGCACGACCATCGCGGCGGCGATCACCACGACGACCACCAGCACGACGACCACCACGACCACCACGCCGGACGACGGCGTGACGCGCGTGGACGTCACCGTCGCCAACGGAGCGGTCGTAGGCGGCCTGGAGGTGGTTTCGGTCCCGCTTGGCGAGCCAGTGGTGCTGACCGTGGACGCCGACGTCGCGGACGAGGTCCACCTGCACGGCTACGACCTGTTCGCCCAGGTGGGCCCGGGGGCGCCGGCGTCCATCGAGTTCACGGCCGATATCCCCGGCATTTTCGAGGTCGAGCTCGAGGGCGCCCGGCTCCCCGTGGTCGAGCTCGAGGTGAGCTAGCAGCTCACCTGCGGCTCAGGACTCCCGAGACCGGAGGATCATCTCGAACAGCCGGCGGTTCCACCGGGCATGGACTCGCGGGTTCAGATGGTCGGGGCGCCGCGGAGGGAGCGCCACGCCGGCCTTGGTGGCCGCGGCATTGAGGTCGCAGAGCCGGCTCGGCCACGTCTCCGGCCAGGGCTCCACGAGCGCCTGCAGCATCTGCAGGTCGACGTCCCAGTGGCGCGCGTAGAGCTCGGGTGCCTCGGCGCCGAGACCGAACCACTCTGCGACGCTCGCCATCGTGGGGATCCAGGCCCAGAACTCGTCCACGTCGCCGCAGAACTCCACCACCGCGGCCGCGAGCTCGGAGCGATCGAGTCGGGGTTCCTCGGCGGGGATCAGTCGCACCAGCTCGCTACCGGCGAGTCGGTCGAGGTCGACCTCGGCAGCCACCGCGCTCCAGGCCGAGCCGGCCTCGTCGGCGAGCCCGAGCCACAGGAGCTCCACGCCCGCAGCCCACGGAGCCTTCGTCCACTCGGTGTCGACGAAGACGCGGCGAGTCACGGGGTGAGGCGAGGATTCACGCGCCAACGCGCCAACGCGCCAGCGCGCCCCGTACGGTGAGCACTGCGAAGAACAGGACGATCGGCACCACGGCCATCGTGGCCGAGCCGCTGATGTCGGCGTGGAAGCTGATGGCGAGCCCGGCAACCACCGACAGCGCGCCGATGCCGGCCGCGGTGGCCATCATCGCCGGCACCCGGCGCACCAGCAGCGCGGCGGTGGCCGGCGGGCCGACCAGGAGCCCGAACACCAGCAAAGCGCCGACGGTCTGGAACGACCCGACGATCGTCAGCGTGATGAGGCCGAGCATGGCCGCATGGGCCAGCCGGGGTCGCAGCCCGAGCAGCGCCGCTTTCTGCTCGTTGAAGGCCAGGACCAGGAACGGACGGTGGGCGAGCGCGGTGACCACCAGCGTCACCACCGCCACCGCGCCGAGCACCCGCAGGTCGCCGGTCGTGACGCCGAGGGCGTCGCCGAACAGGATGCTGGTGAGGTCGCCGGTGTACGAGTCGGTGCGCGACACCAATATCACCCCCAGGCCGAGCATGCCGACGAACAGCAGCCCGATGCCGGTGTCCTCCGAGAACGTGGTCTGACGGTGCACGAGGTTGATCCCGGCGATCATCACCGCGGCCGCCAGTGCCGCGCCCACGAGCAGGTTGAAGTCGAGCAGCAGCGCCAGTGCGATGCCCGGCACCACGCCGTGGACGAGCGCGTCGCCGAAGAACGTCATGCCGCGGATCACCACCCAGGTCCCGACCAGCGCCAGCGCGATCGCCGCCAACGAGCCGCCGAGCAGCGCGCGCTGCTGGAACGACAGCTCGAACGGCGCGGTCAGCCAGTCCACCGGCTACCCCAGCGCCGCGGCGATGCGCTCGGCGTCCGTGATCAGCATCCCGGCCAGCGTATCCGCCCCCGAGCCCGGCGCGCCGAGTGACTCGGTGTAGAGCTCGACCACCGCCACCTCGCCGCCCGCTTCGGCGGCCACCGATTCGGCGAGGGTGGCGGGATCCGAGGTCTCGGCGAAGATCGCCGGCACGCCCTCCCGCTCGATGGTCGCCACCAGATCGGCGAGGTCGGCCGAGCTGGGCTCCGCCTGCGTCGACCCCCCGGGTATCACCACCCCGACCACCTCGAAGCCGTAGCGGTCGGCGAAGTAGCCGAGCGCCTCGTGGTTGGTCACGAGCTTGCGCCGCTCCGCCGGCACCGATGCGAGCAGCTCGGCGATGGTCCGGTCGGCTGCGTCGAGGCCGGCGCGGTACGTGTCGGCGCGGGCCGACCAACCGCCGCCGGGGTCGAGCCGCTCCAGTTCGGCGGCCAGGAGGCCGGCCGCGTCGCCCATCCGTTGCGGGTCCATCCACACGTGCGGATCGGGCCCGCTGCCGAGCGGCCGCGGGCGCAGCTCCGGGCCGATCTCGAGGACGGCGGTGCCGTCGGATGCCGCGTTGGCGAGGACGTCGGCCAGACCTTCCTCCAGGCCGAGGCCCACCGCCACCACCAGGCCGGCCTCGCTGAGGCTGGCGACCTGGCGGGCCGACGGCTGGAACGCATGTGCGTCGGTACCCACCGGCATGAGCAC
>JBFKDA010000063.1:0-11854 GCA_041619955.1 Acidimicrobiia bacterium
GAGCCCGCCCCGCGTCAGGATGCGGCGGGCGAGGGCGAGGTGCACCGGCTCGGCGGAGTGGCTGGCGCAGGCCACCGCCAGCTCCTCCGGGGAGAGGTCGGCACCGTGCTCGATCGAGATCGTGGCCTGGAACGGCTTCGCCGCGGACCGCATGTAGAAGCGGCGGTCCAGCTCGCCCCACGAGGCGAGCACCCGGCCGCCGACGTCGACGGCGACGACGGCGCCGCGGTGGTAGGTCTCGACCAGCCCGGAGCGGACGGAGCGCGCCAGCAACGCGGCGTCAGCTCGGGCGCAGCAGCTCGTCCGGGTCGGCCAGACCCTCGCGATAGCGCCGGGTGAGCTCGGCTTGGACCTTCTCGCAGACCTCGTACACCGCCCGCCGCTGGGTGGACACGTCGCGCTCGGTATCGGCGAGCAGCCCCTGGATGCGCTCCAGCTCTGCCGCGTCGATCGTCGGCAGCCGGGTCAGGAAGTCGTCGTCGAGCGCCCGGTCGACGCCTCGCCGACCGGAGGTGGGGGCGTCGGGGGCCTCGACCACCATCTGGCGCAGCCCGGACCCTGCCGACCGCTCCTGGCCGGCGAGGATGTCGGGCAGGGCTTCGAGCAGCGTGCGGTCGTCCTCGCCACGGCGGCGCCGGAGCTCGAACGCGAGCAGGTCCATCCGGCCGTGGAGCAGCCGCCGGTAGTAGGACAGCTCGGTCTCGACCTGGTCGCACATCCGGCGGCGCCGGCGCAGCTCGGCGAGCTCGATGTCGGCGACGTCGTCGAGGAACTCGGGATCGAGGATCTGGTCGACGCGCCGGCGCTGGTCGGTCATCGGCAGCTCCGGACGAGGGTGGGATAAGGGTTCACGGGCCCTCCGTGGCCTGGATGGATCTGGAAGTGGAGGTGAGGCGAGCCGCCGCGGGCGTTCCCGGAGTCGCCGACGTAGCCGACGACCTGGCCGGCGCTGACCCGGGAGCCGGTGGAGAGTCCGGGGGCGTACCCGTCGAGATGGGCGTAGTAGTAGGAGTTGCCGTGGTCGGCCCGCAGCCACACCGAGACGCCGCCCAGGCCGCTGTTGCGCAGCGAGACGGTGCCGTTGCCGACGGCCGCGAGCGGGCGGCCTCGCGGGGCGAACATGTCGGTGCCCTTGTGGGTGCGGCCGCCCGAGCGCGGGAAGCCCCAGTCGTTGATGAAGCCGACCCCGCCCGTGACGGGGCAGATGAAGCCCGGGGTGACGCCCGCGCCGACCCCGGCTGCTGCGCCCTGCTTGCGGGCGAGGGCGGCCAGCCGCTCCTGCCGCTTCTTGTCCTCGTACTTCTGGCGGGCCTCCCGGAAGGCGACGTCGGCGACCCGCACCTCCTCGTCGTACGCGGAGTACAGCCTGTCCAGCTCGGCCACGATGGCGTCGGCGGCGTCCCGGAGCTCGGCCGCCGCGATCTGGTCGGTCTCGAGTTCCTCCCGCAGCCGCTCCATCTGCGTCTTCGTGGCCGTGAGCTGGTCGATGAGCGTGAGATCCTTCGACGCGGCGTGCTCCAGGACCTGCTGGCTCGTGACCACGTCGGCGTAGCTGTCGGCGGTGAAGAAGAGCTGCAGCGAGTCGACGCCGCCTGCCATGTAGGCGTCGATCGCCCGGTCCTCGACGGCCTTGCGCAGCTCGCGGACGTCCGACTCGTAGTCGGTGATGCGGTCCTGCATCTGCGTGACCCGGTAGCTCACCTCGGCGAGCTGGTTGTTGATCTCCTGGTAGCGGGCGATCGCAGCCTCCAGCTCGTCGCTGACGAACGCGCGATCGTCCACCGCCTCGTCGAGCGTGGCCTTCGCCTCGTCGACGTCCTTCTGGGTCTGCGCGCCGACGGGCACCGTCGCGACCAGCAGGACGGTGCCGACGACCGCGAATAGCGCGCGCCAGCGACGCAGAAGCATCATGGTGCGGAACAGGGTAGTTGGGGTTCAGGTTTGGGAGAAGCCATCTGACCCCACCATCGGCCGGTTGCGGCGGGCGCTCCAGGGTTTCGGTTCACCTGCCGCGGGGTAACCACGCCGTCGTGAAGAACCTCGTCTGGAAAGCTCTCGCCGCCGGATCTGCGATGGGTGGGGCCGTCGCAGCCCGCAAGGCCGCCACGGCGGCGTGGTCGAGGCTCTCCGACCGCAACCCACCGGTGAACCCGGCCGACCGGACCATCTCATGGGGGTCTGCCCTCGGTTGGGCACTGGTCGCCGGCCTGGCCGCCGGCGTCGCCCGGGTGGTGGCCCGTCGCGGCGCCGCGGCCGGCTGGCAATCCGTCACCGGCGAGGCGCCGCCCGGCGTCGCCGCCTGATCACAAGCTCGTAGGACGCCCGCCAACCGGCTCCTCGCGACCCCGCAGCCGGTCGCCCGCTTCTTTCTGGGTCGCGACCCGCAAGCGGTCGCCCGCTTCTGTCTGGGTCGCGACCCGCAAGCGGTCGCCCGCTTCTGTCTGGGTCGCGACCCGCAAGCGGTCGCCCGCTTGTCTGGGTTGCGACCCGCAAGCGGTCGCTCGCTTGTCTGGGTCGCGACCCGCAAGCGGTCGCTCCGCACGCTCGTACAAGCGTGGGCTCGGGCAGCGCGGCATCCTGGGGCCATGGCCTCCCCGCCCAGCCTGAACGGGCTCACCACGGCTCACCTCGCCGATGCCTGCCTGCGCGTCGGCGCCCCACTCCGCGTCGGCCCTCCCGAGCTCCGCCCACTCGAGGCCGGCATGCAGGTCTCGGGCCCGGCACGCCCGGTCCGCCACTTCGGATCCGTCGACGTCTTCCTGGAGGCGATCGAGGCTGCCGCGCCCGGAGAGGTACTCGTCGTCGACAACGGACGACGAACCGACGAGGCCTGCATCGGCGATCTGATCGCGCACGAGGCCCAGCTCGCCGGGCTCGCCGGCCTGGTCGTGTGGGGCCTGCATCGCGACACGACCGAGATCGGCGCGCTCGGCGTGCCTCTGTTCAGCCTCGGCGCGACCCCAGCGGGGCCGCAGCGCCTCGACGCCCGAGACGAAGCCACCTTCCGGTCGGCGCGCGTCGGGGACGTCGTCGTGCACGCCGGCGACGTGGTCCACGGCGACGCCGACGGCCTCATCGTGGTGGGCGCCGCCGACGCCGCCGTGGTGGTGGCCGCCGCCGAGTCGATCCGGGCGGCCGAGCACCGCCAGGCGGCCGCCATGGCCGACGGGCGATCGCTGCGACTCCAACTCGGGTTCGCCGACTACCTGCGCCGCGCCGCCGCCGATCCGCACTACACGCTGCGCCGCCACCTGGAAGAGCACGGCGGCGCAGTGGAGGTCTGATCGCGCCCGCGCCTCGCGTAGCATCGAGGTGCCATGCCGGCAGCCAAGCTCGTGTTCCACACCTCGACGGTCCGCGTGCTCGACGTGCGGTGCCCTGCCGGGCCGCAGGCTCCCGGCGACGTGGAGATCGAGCCCGCCTTCGCCGCCGTACTGCCGCGCCGCGGCGTGTTCGTCTACCACGCCGCCGGGCGGCGGATGGTTGCCGACCCCTCCGTCGGCTTCCTCCTCAACCAGGGCGACGAGCATCGCACCACCCATCCGTCCGAGGGCGGCGACCGCAACACGGTCCTCGCGCTGCGCACCGCAGCCGCCGACCAGCACCTGCCGCCCTCCGGCGGGTTCGCATACCGATGCGTGCCGATCCCGCTCGCTGCGCACATCCGCCACCACGAGCTGCTGAGCGCCATGTGGCGCGGCGCCACGACTGCGCTGGAGGTCGACGAGTGGGCGGTGCGCGCCATCGGACACCTGGCCGGTCGCCGTGACGGTGCCGCCGGCGCCGCGCACCACCAGGCACTGGTCGCCGACGCTCGGGAGTACCTCGCAGCCCACTACGCCGACGACGCCGACCTGCGCAGCGTCGCCACGGCCGTGGGCAGCTCGCCGCACCATCTGAGCCGGCTCTTCACGGCGCTCGCCGATCGCACGATGTCGGCCTACCGGACCGAGCTGCGCCTCCGGCACGTCGTCGACCACTTGGCCGACGGGCACGACGACCTCGCACGGCTGGCCGTGGAGGCCGGGTTCTTCGACCACGCCCACATGACCCGGACGCTCGGCCGCCTGGGCGGGGTGACACCGTCCCGGCTGCGACGGCTGCTCGCCGGCTGAGGTACGTACTGCCGTACAAGCCAGCGCCGGCCGGCCGGCGTTGGATAGAGGGGTGCGTGGGCGCGGTCCTCACGCGTCGATTCCGGACGGCGGGCCGATCGCGATAAATTGGGGCCCCCGCCGACGACCGAGGGGCACCAGTTGAGCAGCGACCAGCGCCGCGAGCGCCAGATCCAGAAGTACCGCGACGACGAGGCGCGCTGGCTCCAGAAGGTGCTGTTCTCGCTCGGCAAGGCACGCGAGACCCGAGAGAAGCTCGCCGCAGCGAAGGCCGACGACCTCAACCCGCTCATCACGCTCGACGATGGCAGGCAGATCCCGCTCGACACGCTCGAGGTGATCATCCAGAAGCGGGTGGCGTTCCTGATGGAGGCACTCGGCCGCACGATCCGGGGTCCCCGCGGCTAGCGGCCCCCTCGCCCACCGGCCCCGGCCGCGGCCCCCGGCCACCGGTACACTGGGCGCCCCGCCGGGACCCACGCCATGACCGCAGCCAGCGCCGCCCACGCCACCAGCGAGAGTGAGGAGATGTACCTCATCACGATCGCGATGGCCGTCGAGGACGGTCACCAGGGGCCGGTGCCGGTGCCGAAGCTCGCCGAGGCGCTCCACGTCTCGCGGGTCTCCGCCAACGAGATGGTCAAGAAGCTCGCCGCCCGCGACCTCGTCGCCTACGTCCCCTACAAGGGGGCGGTGCTGTCGGCAGAGGGCGAGCGCATCGCCCGCACGATCCTGCGGCGGCGACGCCTCTGGTCGGTGTTCCTGTCGGAGCGGCTCGGCCTGACCCCGCAGGCCGCCGACACGGTGGCGTGCGAGTTCGAGCACATCACTCCCGGTGACGTGGCCCAGCGGCTCTCGGAGTTCCTGGGCGACCCCCGAGTGAGCCCGCAGGGCAAGCCGATCCCGCTCCCGGCCGACGCCGCCGCGGCCGTTCCCCCGAGCATGCCGCTGGTGAACGTCGGCGTCGGCGCCTCCGCCGAGGTGGTCGGCGTGAGCGGCGACGCCGCGCAGCGGTCGTTCCTCGCCGAGCAGGGAGTCGTTCCGGGCATCGAGGTCACGCTGCTCGGCCTGTCCGACGGGGGCGGCTGCCTCCTCGAGACCATGCGGGGCCGGGTGCACCTCGCCGCCGCCGTTGCCCGCGACGTCAGCGTGGCCGTCCTCGGCTAGCTGCCGCGGGTATTAGGCTGACCTCATCAATTCGGGTAGGAAAGGTTGATCTTCATGAGGCCCATGGCGATCGTGGTGGTGGTGCTCTCGCTGGCGACGTTCGCCTGTGGGGGTGACGACGGGGCGCTCACCGTGTATTCGGGGCGGACCGAGAACCTGATCGGGCCGTTGCTGACCGAGTTCACCGACGAGACCGGCATCGACGTCGACGTTCGCTACGGCGACTCGGCCGACCTCGCGCTGCTGATCGACCAGGAGGGCGACCGGAGCCCGGCCGACGTCTTCATCTCTCAGAGCCCGGGCGCCGTCGGGTTCCTGACCGGGGAGGGCCGCCTCCGCCCGATCGACGCGGAGGTGCTGGACCTGGTCCCGCCCGAGTTCCGCAACGGCGATGGCATGTGGGTGGCGATGTCGGGCCGCGTCCGGGTGATCGTCTACAACCGCGACCTGGTGGACCCGGCCGACCTCCCGGCCTCGGTGTTCGACCTCACCGACGACCGATACGCCGGGCGGGTGGCGCTGGCACCGAGCAACGGGTCGTTCCAGGACTTCGTGACCGCCATGCGCGAGATCCACGGCGACGACGCCACGCAGGCGTGGCTGGAGGGGATGGCCGCCAACGACGCCCAGTCATTCGCCAACAACACCGCGATCGTGCAGGCGGTGGGCCGGGGTGACGTGCCGCTGGGCCTCGTCAACCACTACTACAACTACCGAGCCCTCGCCGAGGACCCCGGAGCGCCGTCGGAGAACTACTTCTTCCCGGACGGCGACATCGGCTCGCTGCTGATCGCCACGGCGATCGGCGTGCTCGACACGGCCGACGATCCCGGCCGGGCCGAGCGCTTCGTGGAGTTCATGCTGGGCGAGCGGGCGCAGACGTTCTTCAGCGCCGAGACGTTCGAGTACCCGCTGGCGGCGGGGGTCGAGCCGGCCCTCGACCTGCCGCCGCTGTCGACCCTCGACGTGGCGACGTACGACTTCGACCGGTTGGGCGGGGGCCTCGCCCGCACCCGGGAGCTGATCGAGGAGAGCGGCCTCGAGCGCTGAGGGCCGCGCCGGGACGTGGCCGGTGGCGGCCGCCGCCGTGGTCGGCCTCGCCTTTCTGTTCCCGATCGGCTACCTCACGTGGGGCAGCTTCGCGTTGGGGGGGGACTTCTGGGACACGCTGGCGAGCTCCCGGACGCTCCGGCCGCTGCGCAACTCGCTGCTGATCGCCACGGCGACGGCGGCGGCGTGTGCGGTGCTGGGGACCGGGCTGGCCTGGCTCGTCGCCCGTACCGATCTCCCGGGCCGGCGCATCTGGCGGCTGCTGCTGCCGCTGCCGCTGGTGATCCCGTCGTTCGTCGGCGCCACCGCGGTGCTCGCCGCCTTCGGCCGGGGCGGGCTGGTGCCGTTCGTGCCGAGGATCGAGGGCTTCTGGGGCGCCTTCCTGGTGCTGACGCTGCTCAGCTACCCGTACGTCTACCTCCCGGTGCTGGCGCGGCTGTCGACGACCGCGCCGTCCATCGAGGAGGCCGCCCCGCTGCTGGGCAGCCGGCCGGCCCGCACCGTCGGGCGCGTGGTGCTCCCCCAGATCCGTGCGTCGGTCGCCGCCGGCACGATGCTCGTCTTCCTCTACGGGCTCAGCGACTTCGGGGCCGTGGCGCTGATGCGCTTCGACACGATCACCCGGGTGATCTTCGGCGCCCGGCTCGTGGACCGGGCGACGTCGCTGACGGCCGGGCTGGTCCTGGCGTTGCTGGCCGTGGTCGCAGTGGTCGCCGAGCGGCGGCTGACACCGCGGCGCCGCCCGGCTCCGCACCTGGGCGGGCGCCAGGTCCGCTACCCCCTCGGCCACTGGCGAGCGGTGGGGCTGGCGCTGGTCGGCGGCGTGGCGGCGTTCGCGCTGGCGGCGCCGGTGGCCGTCTTCGCCGCCTGGGCCGTGCGCGGCTCGGCGACGATCGGGAGCGGGTTCTCCGGCCTGGGCGACGGGCTCGGCTTCCTGGTGTCGCCGGCCGTGAACTCGGGCGTGGCAGCCGTCGCCGCCGGGGTGGCCGGTGCGGTGGTCGTGCTGCCGGTCGCCTACTCGGCGGCGCGCCGCCGCGGGTGGGCGGTCGAAGGAGCGCGGGCGGCGGTGACGTCGGCCTTCGCGCTGCCGGGGCTCGTGATCGCGCTGGCGGTGGTGTTCTGGGCCATCCGGGCGCCGGGACCGCTGGCGGCGCTCTACCAAAGCTTCCCGTTGCTGATCTTCGCGTACGTGGTGCACTTCGGGGCGCAGTCGCTGACGGCGACGAGTGCGGCGATCGGCGACGTGCCGCGCCGCTACGACGACGCCGCCCGCACGCTCGGAGCCGGCGCCCGCCGGCGCTTCCTGGCGATCGACCTACCGCTGATCGCGCCCGGCATGGTGACCGGGGCGGGCCTCGTGCTGCTGTCGACGCTCAAGGAGCTGCCGGCGACGCTGCTGCTCGCGCCGATCGGCTTCGAGACCCTCGCGACCCGGATCTGGAACGCGGCCGAGGACGGGTTCTTCGCGGAGGTCGGCGTCACGTCGCTGGTCCTGATCGCCCTGTCCGGCGTGCTGACGTGGACGCTGGTGCTGCGCCGGGAGCTGGCGGCCGGCACCGCGCGGCTGGCCGAGCGCATCCGGTAGCGGCCGGACCCCACGCGGCTCAGCCCGCCCGGCGCACCACGACGAGCTGGTCGGCGGCCGATTCGGCCCCCCACACCTCCCCCGGCCTGCCGAGGAGCTGGCGGACGTTGCCCGGGCTGGAGGGAAGGGGGAACGTCGCGTACGTCTCGGTGGCCGGGTCGAACCGGTGGATGGCGTTGCCCCCGAAGTCGCTGACCCACACCAGGTCCGCGTCGTCGACGTACACCGCATACGCCTGCGGCGAGTCGCCCGGCAACGGCCAGGACGCCCAACCCCCGGTCGCCGGGTCGTAGCGGCTGAGCTGGCCGGCGTTCCATTCGGACACCCAGATCGCCCCGGCCGAGTCCGACCACACCCGGCGGGCACCCTGGCCGGGCGTCGGCGGCTCCAGGATGGTGACCGAGCCGTCGGGTGCGACCATGCCGACGTAGGACGCCGCCAGCGAGGCGAAGTAGATCTGGCCCAGCGGGGTGGCGGCGATGCCATACGGGCCGCGCCCCCGCGGCGAGTCGAACACGTCCATGACGCCGGTCGCCGGGTCGAGCACGCCGTGGACGCCTTCCTGGCCGGTGAACCACAGCCGGCCGTCGGCGTCGAACGCGGCGGTGTTGAGGTTGGCGCCCGGCCGGTCAGTCGGCAGCTCGTAGACCTCGACCTCGGCTGTGGCCGGGTCGACGCGGACGATCGCGTTGAGCCCGCCGTCGGTGATCCACGGCGCGCCGTCCGGCCCCACGATCACCCCGTGCGGTCGGGAGCCCGACCCCAGGGCGACATGGCGGGTCTCGCCGGTGGCCGGGTCGAGCCAGCCCAGCTCCCCCGCGCCCTGCGCCGTGTACCACACCCCTCCGTCGGCGGCGGGCGCGACGTCGTGGGGGCGGGACCCGGCCGGCACCGGGAACGCCACCAGCTCGAGCTCCTCTGGGCTCGGGGGCGGCGCAGTCGTCGTCGTCACGGTGGGCGCGACCGTCACCGGGGGCGCGACGGAGGTCGTGGTCGCGGCCGCCGTGGCCGAGGTCGCCGTGACCGAGGTCGTCGTGGCGGGCGCCGTGGTCGTTGCTCCGGAGGTGGTGGCGGGCGGCGCTCCGGTGGTGGAGCTCGACGAGGTGCCCGTACACGCGCCCGCCAGCGTCGCAACCAGGGAGACGGCGGCGGTGAGGCGCAGGCGCATCGTTCGACGGTAGGCGCACGGCCGGGCTACGGCCCCGACTGGATAGATTCGACCGCGTGCAAGGCGTGCTGTTGCTCCAGCTCGGGACCCCTGACTCCACCGCGGTGCCCGACGTCCGGAAGTACCTCAGGGAGTTCCTGTCGGACCCGAGGGTGCTCGACGTGCCGGCCCCGGTCCGCTTCCTGCTCCTCAACGCGGTGATCCTCCCGTTCCGGCCCCGCCGGTCGGCGGAGGCCTACCAGAAGATCTGGACCGAGCAGGGCTCGCCGCTGCTCGTCCACACTCGGAAGCTCGCGGGCGAGGTGCAGGCCCTGCTCGGCGACGGCTACCGAGTTGCCGTCGGGATGCGCTACCAGAGCCCGCCGATCTCCGCCGCCGTCGACGAGCTGGAGGCCGCCGGCTGCGACCGCATCGTGGTGCTGCCGCTGTTCCCCCAGTACGCGTCCGCCGCCGGGGGGTCGGCCGCCGAGGAGGCGCTGCGCGTGATCGGCAGCCGGTGGAACGTGCCCGACGTGCTGACCCTCGGCGCGTTCTACGACGACCCCGGCTTCCTCCGTGCGGTCGCCGCCGTCGCCCGGCCGGAGCTGGACGGCTTCCGGCCCGACCACGTGCTGTTCAGCTACCACGGCCTGCCCGAGACCCAGATCCGCAAGAGCGACCCCACCGGCGGCTGGTGCCTCGCCGCCGCCGGTTGCTGCGACCGGATCGTCGCCGCCAACCGCTACTGCTACCGCGCGCAGTGCTACGCCACCACCAGGGGCCTCGCCGAGCAGCTCGACCTCGCCGCCGGCACCTACTCGACCGCCTTCCAGTCCCGCCTGGCCGGCCAGAAGTGGATCGAGCCGTACACCGACAAGGAGCTGCCGAAGCTGTTCGCCCAGGGCGTCCGCCGCCTCGCCGTGCTCACCCCCAGCTTCACCGCCGACTGCCTGGAGACGATCGAGGAGATCGGCATCCGGGGCCGCGACCAGTGGCGCGGGCTCGGCGCGACGGACTTCCTGCTGGTGCCCTGCGTGAACGCCTCCCCCGCCTGGGCGGCCGCCGTCGCCGACATGGTGAAGCAGGCGGGGTGACCGGCTCAGCCCCGCCCCAGCACCCGCGTGACGGCGATCTCGATGGCGACGCGGTTCGGGTTCTCCCGGGCGGGTCGGTAGCGGGCCTCGAACGCCGCCACGGCCGCGGCCACCCGCGCCGGCTCCCGCCGCACCTGGGCATGGCCCTCCAGGGTGAGCCAGCGGGCGCCGTCCACTTGGCACACCGCGGCGCGGCCGTCCCGCTCGACGTTGCGCACCTTCTGGGAGCCGTCGGATGTGATCACGCGAACGATGCCGGCGGAGGGGTCATAGCCGAATGCGATCGCCACGACATGCGGCGAGCCGTCGCGGCGCAGCGTCGTCAGGGTGGCCACGTGGCGCTCGACGAGGAACGCGAGGTCGGCATCGGTGAGGTCTGCGACGGTCCGCACGAGCCGGCACCCTATCGGGGCCCCCGAGCATGGTGAGCCGGGACGAGGTCGAGGCCTGGTACCGCCACTGGCAGGGGGATATGGTCGCCGCCCTGGAATCCCTCGACGGCGGCGCCTGGTTCACCTCGGACGTGTGGGAGCGCCCCGGCGGCGGGGGCGGCGACACCCGCATCCTGTCCGGGGGGCGGCACCTCGAGAAGGCCGCCGTGAACTTCTCCGCGGTCCACGGTGACACGCCGCCCCAGCTTGCCGAACGGATGGCGGCGGCCGCCGACCGGTTCTTCGCGACGGGCGTGTCGATCATCGTCCATCCGGTGAACCCGCACGCCCCGACGTTCCACGCCAACCTCCGCTACTTCGAGACCGACAACGGCGATGCGTGGTTCGGCGGCGGCGCGGACCTCACGCCCCACTATCTCTACGACGAGGACGCCCGTCACTTCCATGCCACCCTCCGCGAGGTGTGTTCCCGGCACGACGTCGCCGACTACGCCGCGTGGAAGCAGGCGTGCGACGAGTATTTCAGGCTGCCCCACCGCGGGGAGGCCCGCGGGGTCGGGGGGCTGTTCTTCGATCACCTCACGGACCGCCGCGACGAGGTCTTCGCCTTCCAGCAGGACCTCGGGGGCCGGCTCGCCGACGCCTACCTCCCCATCCTTCGGCGCCGCGTGGACATCCCTCACGGCGACCCGGAGCGGCACTGGCAGGAGCTGCGCCGCGGCCGGTACGTGGAGTTCAACCTCGTGTGGGACCGGGGCACGCGCTTCGGGCTCGAGACCAGCGGCCGCACCGAGTCGATCCTCGCGTCGCTGCCGCCCCGCGCCCGCTGGGACTACGACCACCAGCCGCAGCCCGGCACGCCCGAGGCCGAGCTGCTGGAGCTGGTGCGCGGCACTCCCCGCACCTGGTCGTGACCAAGTCGGGGCGGGCCGGCCCGAAGCTGTTCGCCCAGGCCCGGGGGCCGATCCGGGGTGCCGTCGTCGCTAGCTGGGCGCGGGCCCTGCTCGGGGCGGGAGCGGCGCTGGTGCTGGGCGAGATCGTGGACCGGACGGTCGGGGGCGATCCGGTGACCGGGCAGGTGGCGGTCCTCGTGGGGTTGCTCGCCGGCCGGGGACTGCTGGGCGCCGCCGGGCCGATGCTCGCCGCGACGGCGGCCAACGGGGTCGTCGACGACGTGCGGGCGCGGGTGCTGGACGCGGCGCTGGCCACGGTGCCGGCGGCCGACCGGCGCAGCGGTGACGTCGTCACCAGGGCCACCGAGGGCGTCGAGGCGGTCGGCGCGCTCGCCGGCACGTTCCTCCCGC
>JBFKDA010000064.1:0-11836 GCA_041619955.1 Acidimicrobiia bacterium
CAGGGCTGCGACCAAGTCGTCGTGGATGCCGGGCCCGGCCAGCACTCGCGTGGCGGCCGTGCAGTCCTGGCCGGCGTTGAAGTAGCCGGCGCCGGCGATGCCCTCGGCGGCGGCCTCGGCGTCGGCGTCGTCGAACACCACGACCGGAGCCTTGCCGCCCAGCTCCAGGTGGACCCGCTTGAGCTGGTCGGCGGCGCTGGCCGCCACCTCCTTGCCGGCCCGGATGCTGCCGGTGACCGACACGAGCTGCGGGATGGGATGCGCGACCAGCGCCCGGCCGGTGTCCCGGTCGCCCAGCACGACGTTGAACACGCCGGGGGGCAGGAACTCGGCCGCCAGCTCGGCCAGCTTCAGCGTCGACAGCGGCGTGGTGTCGGACGGCTTCAGCACCACGGTGTTGCCGGCGGCCAGCGCCGGCGCGATCTTCCACACCGCCATCATCAGCGGGTAGTTCCACGGCGTCACCTGGCCGCACACGCCGATCGGCTCCCGGCGGATGAACGACGTATGGCCCTCCATGTACTCGCCGGCGGCCCGGCCCTCCAGCACCCGGGCGGCACCGGCGAAGAACCGCAGCTGGTCGGCCGACGGCGGCAGCTCCTCCGACAGCGTCAGCCCGTACGGCTTGCCGGTGTTCTCCACCTCGACCCGGGCGAACTCCTCGGCCCGCTCCTCCAGCGCGTCGGCGAGCCGCAACAAGGCCCGACTGCGGACGGCTGGGGTGGCGTCCCGCCACGCCTCGAACGCGTCGGCGGCGGCTCGGCACGCGGCGTCGACGTCGGCGGCGCCCGACACCGGCGCCTCCGCGATCGGCCCGCCGGTGGCCGGGTTGACGATGGTCGCCGACGTGGTCGCGGCCGGTTCGCGGTACTCCCCGCCGATGAAGTTGTGCAGGCTGGTGGTGAGCGTCGTCATGGGCCCTCCTGGTGGTGCCGCGCGACAACGTACTCCCCGGCGCGCCCCCCGTACAGGGTGTCATTCCTCTCCGTCATCCACCCCTGCACAGGCCGGCGAGCCACGGTGTCTCGCGCGCATGTGGCCCGTCTCTGCGGGGTGGGCTCGGGTGATTTGTGACTTTCGGCCCTTGGCAGGATCGGCTGGTCCCGCTACCCCGAACCTATAGCCGGGGCGGGCGGCGGAGCGGAGCGGGTCCGATGGCAGTGGAATTCACCGAAGGAGAGATCCCCGACACCATCCCGGCCCACATCGTCCGAACCCACCGCAAGGCAGCGAAGCGCACCGTCACCAGCCACGACCGGCTGGTCCGGGCGGCCTGCTGGGAAGCCCGCCTCGGAGCGGCGGTGCTGGTGGTCGCCGTGCTCGCCGGGCTGAGCGCCGGCATACTCATGGCCGCGACCCTCCCGCCCGTCCGGATACCCCTCCTGGTGCTCGGCACGCTCATCACGATCACGGCCGTGGCAGGCTACGTGCAGCGACGGCGAGGCTGACCGAGAACGGAGGCGACGTGAGCGACTACCTGCCGGACGCGTACACGGATTTCCGCACCGCCTTTCCCGAGGTGGCCAGCCGGCTCGACGATCTCGGCGAGGCGGTGGGGGCGGCCGGCCCCCTCTCCGGCCAGACCCAGCACCTGGTGAAGCTCGGCATCGCGATCGGAGCGCTGGCGGAGGGCGCGGTTCGCTCGCACGCCCGCCGCGCCCTCGACGCGGGCGCGAGCAGCGAGGCGGTCCGCCACGCAGCGCTCCTCGCCGTCACCACGGCCGGCTTCCCGACGGCGATCGCCGCGTTGGGCTGGATCGACGAGGTGCTCGCCCACCGCTGAACCGCCGGCCGGCCGCCGCCACGCCGGCAACCCGGGTCCTGCCGGCACGCAGGCGGGCCGAACGACCCTGCGCGGCGCCCGCCTCCGCCACAGATACTGGTGGCGAGCAAGGAGCTTCGCCGTGGACGAAGGCGGTGCAACCCGCACCGAACTGCTTGCACGCCGGTCGCAGATCGCGCTCGCCGAGCAGGGTCGTGACCTCCTCCGGGAGAAGCGCGAGCAGCTCATGGCGGACTTCCGAGCCAACGCGAAGACGGTGCTGGCGGGAAGTGACGCCTTGGAGGCCGCCGCGGGTGCGGCGCGGCGGGCGCTGGGCCGGGCTCGGGCCGAGGCCGGCCCCGAGGCGGTCGCCTCGGCCGGGTTTGCAGCGAGCGGCCATGTCGAGGTGGAGGCCGGGGTCGAGACGATCATGGGCGTCCGCGTTCCCCGGATCGAGCACCGACCGATCGGCCGTCCGCCCACGGCTCGCGGCTACAGCCTGGTAGGCACGACACCCCGGATCGACGCCGCCGCGGACCGGTTCGAAGCGGAGGTCGACCTCGTGCTCCAGGTGGCGGCCGGCGAGGTGCGGCTCCGCCGGCTCGCCGCCGAGATCGCCACCACCACCCGGCGGGTGAACGCCCTGGAGCACATCGTGATCCCCCGGCTGATCACCAGCCGGAAGCGGATCGAGCGCGTGCTCGAGGAGCGGGAGCGCGAGGACCACTTCCGCTTGAAGCGCGTACAGGCGCACCGAGCGCGGCGACCGGCGGTGGCGGCGTGACCACCAACCCGCTCGCCGAGGTCCGCCGGGTCGAGCGGTCGGTTTCGCAGGCGATCGCTGCGGCCCGCGCCGAGTCGAATGCGGCGGTGGCCGAGGCGACGCGGGCGGCCGAACGGCTCATCCGCGACGCGCGCAGCCGCGGTGAAGGTGCGGCCGAGCGCCGCTACCAGGAGGGGCTGGCCCTCGCGCGCGCCGAGGCGGAGGCCGTGCTGGCAGACGCCGACGGCCGGATCGCAGCACTGCGCCGCCAGGCCGACGCGGCGCTGCCGCGTGCTGTCGACGCAGTGATGGCGGTGGTGGTCCCGGGGGAGGGCTGACGTGTTCGAGGACATGGCGAAGCTCGAGATCGTCGGGCACCGCCGTCGCCTCGACGCCACCCTCGCATGCATCCAGCGGCGAGCCGTCATGCAACTGGTCGACGCGACGGCGGAGGCGGTGCTGAACATCGCTCCGCTCGCGGCGGACGAGGCACATCTGCGGGCGGCCGAGCAGCTGCGCCAGCTGCGGACCCGCCTCGACGCGCTCCTGGCGCTCGGCCCGGTACCGGCCGCTACCGAGCCGGGCGAGTTCTCGGCGGCCGATCTGCGCGTCGTCTGGGCCGAGCTGGAGGAGTTGGCCCCGCTCGTGGAGACCCTGGTCGCCCGCCTCGATGCACTCGATGCGGAGGGCTCAGCCCTACCCCGTCACGTGGAGTCGCTGCGGCGCCTGGTGCCGCTGGTCCCGGAGCTCCCGGAACTGGAGGCGAACGAGACCGTGGCGATGCTCGTCGAGTCGCGGCATGCCCGGGTGGTCGGGTTGTTGCGCGACGAGCTCGCCGCCATGCTCGACGGGCGGTTCGAGATCATCTCCGCGCAGGTCGACGCAGACACCATCGGGGCGGTGCTGGTGTTTCCGCGGGCGGAGTCGCGCCGGGTGCATTCCCTGCTCGCCCAGCAGCAGGTGAGCCGGGTCCGGCTCCCCGACCGGTTCCGCGGCATGCCACTGGCTCCGGCGATCACGTCGATGGAACGGCGCCTGGCCGCCCTCCCCGAGGAGATCGCCACCACCCGGACCGCGCTGCTGGATCTGCTGGGGGCGCGCAGCCACTGGCACGATGCGCGAAGCTTCATCGACCACCGCCTGGATCAACTCGACGCACAACGGGCGGTGGGCACCACCGAGCGGACCTTCGCGATGGTCGGGTGGGTGCCACGGCGCGAGGTCGACGGGCTCGGCGCGGCGCTCCAGTCGGAAGTCGGAGGCGAGGTCGTGATGGTCGAGCTGGAGGTGGACGATGCCGAACGCCCGCCGATCCTGTTGGCCAATCCCCGGGCAGCCCGCCCCTTCCAGCTCTTCCTCGGCATGCTGGCGTTGCCGCGGTACGGCACCTTCGACCCGACCGTGCTCATGGCGCTCTTCATGCCGCTCTTCTTCGGGCTGATGCTCGGCGACGTCGCCTACGGCCTGCTGCTGCTGGCACTCGCGGGCTGGGCTCACCGGCGCTGGGGAAGGCGCAGCGCGGTGGCTGCGGACCTCACCAGCGTCCTCGCGATGGGCGCGGCATGGGCCGTGGCGTGGGGGATCGTGTTCGGGGAGGTGTTCGGTGATCTCGGCCGCCGGCTGACCGGTCTCGAGCCGCTGTGGATCGACCGGGAGGAAGCGATCGCACCCTTGCTGCTGCTGGCGGTGGCGATCGGCGCGGCGCACGTCATGCTCGGCCTGCTCCTGGGCCTGTGGACGGCGGCCCGGGCCGCCGACCGCCGGCTCCTGGGGGAGCGAGCTGCGCTGCTCATGGCGCTGTGTGGTCTGTTCACCGTGGCCGGTGCGGCTGCGGACCGGCTGCCGTCCGGGACGATGACGCCGGCGGTTGCCGCAGTCACCGTCGCGCTGGCGTTGCTGATCGCCCTCCAGTGGCCGCTGGGGCTCGTCATGGGGCCGCTCCACCTGATCGGCGCCGTCACCAACGTGCTGTCGTACCTGCGCATCGCCGCCATCGGACTGGCCTCGGTGTTCCTGGCGCGAGTCGCCAACGAGCTGGGCGCGGCCGCCCCGCTGGCCCTCGGGGTGATGATCGCAGCGCTGTTCCATGCCATGAACCTCGCGTTGGGCGCCTTCAGCCCCACGATCCAGGCGCTGCGCCTGCACTACGTGGAGTTCTTCGACAAGTTCTACGAGCCGGGTGGCGAGCCCTTCACGCCCTTCGGAGCGACGCGCCCGCCGACGCGGGCGCGACTCGCCGCAACGCCGGTGGCAGCAGTCGCGAGCAGAAAGGAGAGGTGAATGGAAGCCGGATTGTTGGGAATCGGTGCTGGGCTGGCGGTCGGCCTGGCGGCAATCGGCACGGGTTACGCCCAGGCCCGCATCGGATCGGCGGGGATCGGTGCGATCACCGAGAAGCCAGAGATGATCGGTCGGGTGATCCTGCTCGTTGCGATCCCGGAGACGCTGGTGATCCTGGGCTTCGCGGTAGCGGCGATCATCGTGTTCATCCTGGGTGGCTGAGTGGCGCTTTCCGACCTCCTCGCCGCGTTGCAGGAGGAAGGCGATGAGGAAGTTGCCCGGATCGCCGCCGACCGCGACGAGCAGGTCGCGGCCATCCTGCGCGCCGCCCGGGAGGAAGCGGAGCGGGTGGATGCGGCGGCGGCAACGTCACTCGATGCCGCCCTCGCGGCCGAGGCCGACGTGATCCGCCACCGGGCCGTGCTCCACGTGGAGCGGCAGCTGCAGGAGGCGCGCGAGGCCATATTCCAGGATGTGCTCGGCCGGACCAGGGACCGGCTGGCACGCCTCCGCGGCAAAGCCCGATACGCCGCCGTCCTGGATGCGCTGCTGGGCGAGTGCCTCGACTTCCTCGGCAGGGCGCAAACGGTGTTCGTCGATGCCCGCGACGCCGAGTTGGTGCGGGCCGCGCTGGCAAGCCGCGGAGTCGAGGCCGCGACGGAGCCCTCGCTCGAGTGTTGGGGAGGGCTCGTTGCCGGCGACGGGTGCGGCGGCTTCGTCCGCAATACGCTCGAGTCCCGCTTGAGTCGCGCCGAGCCCGAGCTGCGGCGCGAGGTTGGGGAGCGGGTGCCCGGCATGCGCCCCGGGGGCGGCCGCGGAGCCGGATCGTGACCGAGGGCTACGACTTCGGCAATGCCCGGGTCCGTGCCCGGCGCGCCGCACTGTTCGACGCGTCGCAGTACCGGGCTCTCACGACGCTCGACGTCCCGCAGATGCTGGCGGCGCTCAGCGAGACGCCGTACCGGCCGGATCTCGAAACGGCTGCTGCCCGATATCGGGGGTACCGGCTCCTCGACGCAGCGTTGACCGCCAACCTCGTGCGCACGCTGCGGGAGCTGGCCGGTTGGTACACGGGCCAGGCTGCCGCCGTGGTCCACTTGATCGTCGCGCGCTGGGACCTTCGCAACTTGCGCGCGGTGCTGCGCGGCCAGGTGGCGCGCCGCGATCCGGCCGAGATCCGGGCGGCGTTGGTCCCGGCCGGCCCGCTCGGCGCCGGGGTCCTCGGCGAGCTGGCCGAACAGCCGGGCCTGCGAGCGGCCGTGGATCTGATGGTGGTGTGGGGCGTGCCCAGCCGTGCGGTGGCCGGGGCCGCCGCCGGTGCGCTCGGCCGCTACGAAGCGACCGGCGACTACGCGGCCTTCGAGGTGGCCGTAGAGGGAGCTGCGGCGAGCCGGCTCGCCGACGACCTCGCCGAGATGGACTCCGCAGAGGTCACCCGCACTCTGCGTACGGAGGTCGACCTGGCCAACCTGGTCGCCGCGGCCCGGCTGCGCGAGGTCGGCGGCGAAGCCTCGGCGGACCCGACCGACGCAGCCCGGCATTTCCTGCCGGGAGGGTCGCTGCCCACCGTGGTCCTGGCCCAGGCAGCCGGCCTCGCCGAGCGCGGGGCAGCGGCGGCCGCCGTGGCGACATCGGTGCCGGCCGGCTGGGGCGCGGCGCTGGCTCACTGGGTCGAAACGGGCGACCCCGTGGCGCTCGGCGACGAGCTGCACGCCACCTTCACGCGGTCCGTAGCCGCCATGTTCGCTACAGCAGACCCGCTCGGCCCAGGAGTGCCGCTGGCTTACGTACGGGCGAAGGAGAACGAGGTGGCGAACCTGCGGACGATCGGGGCGGGCCTGGACGCGGGCCTGCCGCCTGACCTGATCGAGGAGGAGTTGGTGATCCTGTGACGAGGCAGCGATGGCGCGGCTGACGATCCTGGTCCCCTCGGAGGTGGCGGCCGGATTCCGGCTCGCCGGCGTAGGCGTCGTCGAGGCCGACGACGCGGCCGGCGCGGCCGCGTCGTTGGAGCGCCTGGTGGCCGACCCCGAGGTCGGCGTGATCGGCGTCCACGCGTCGCTGCTCGCGGGGATGGATGCAGCCCGGCGCCGTAAGCTGGAGGATCTCGTGGCGCCGGTGGTCGTGTCCGTCCCGGCCGGGCACGCCGACACCGCCGCCGGTGACCATCGGGCACGCCTGGCGTCGCTGCTGCAGCGGGCCATCGGCTTCCGGATCAGCTTCGGGGAGGGTGACGAGCCGTGACCGAAGCGCACGGACGGGTCGTGCGGGTCGCCGGGCCGGTGGTGGTGGCCAACGGGCTGACCGAGACACGCCTCTACAACCTGGTCCGGGTGGGCCGGCGGCGGCTCATCGGCGAGGTGATCCGGCTGCAGGGCGACGAAGCTCTGATCCAGGTGTACGAGGATACGGCGGGTTTGCAGGCGGGCTCGGCGGTCGAGGACACGGGGGCGCCGCTCCAGGTTGAGCTGGGTCCGGGGCTGCTGGGCCAGGTGTTCGACGGCGTGCAGCGCCCGCTGCCGGTGCTCGCCGAGCGGGACGGCCGGCGGTTCGGCGAGCCGTTCATCCGCCGGGGAGTGGAGGTGCCGTCCATCGACCGCGAGCGCACCTGGGGGTTCGAGCCGGAGGTGGGCGTCGGGGACGTGGTGGAGGAGGGGTGCGAGCTCGGTCGCGTCGCCGAGACCCGGGCCCTCGTCCACCGGGTACTGGTGCCGCCGGGTCGACGCGGCACCGTGACCCGGGTCCACATCGGGGAGGCCACGGTCGCCGACCCCGTCGTGTGGGTGGACGACCGCCCGCTCGCCATGCTGCAGCGCTGGCCGGTGCGCCGGCGACGGCCCGCCGCCCGGCGCCTCGACCCCACGACGCCGCTGATCACCGGCCAGCGGGTGATCGACACGCTGTTCCCGCTGGCGCTGGGTGGCACGGCGACGATCCCGGGCGGTTTCGGCACGGGCAAGACCGTGCAGGAGCAATCGCTGGCGCGGTGGGCGGCGGCCGACGTGGTCGTGTACATCGGCTGCGGGGAGCGTGGCAACGAGCTCACGGAGGTGCTCGAGGACTTCCCCGAGCTCACCGACCCCCGTACCGGAGGACCGTTGATGGACCGCACGATCCTCATCGCCAACACCTCCAACATGCCGGTGGCGGCCCGCGAGGCGAGCATCTACACCGGCATGACCATCGCCGAGTACTACCGGGACCAGGGCTACGCCGTGCTGCTGCTGGCGGACAGCACCAGCCGCTGGGCGGAAGCGCTGCGGGAGGTGTCCGGCCGGCTCGAGGAGATGCCGGGCGAGGAGGGATTCCCCGCCTACCTGCCGTCGAGGCTGGCGGAGTTCTACGAGCGGGCCGGGCCGGTCCGCTGCCTCGGCCGCGACCGGGAGGGCTCGGTGACGGTGGTGGGAGCGGTATCGCCCCCCGGGGCCGACTTCTCGGAGCCGGTGACCCAGTACAGCCTGCGCCTCGCCGGGACCTTCTGGGCCCTCGACACCGACCTGGCGCGCCGCCGTCACTTCCCGGCGATCAACTGGACGCGCAGCTACACGCTGTACGAGCTCGGCGCCTGGTTCGACGATCACGTCGCGGTCGACTGGGAGGAGCAGCGGCGCTGGGCGCTGGAGCTGCTCCAGCAAGAGGAGCAGCTGCAGAGCGTGGTGCAGCTACTGGGAGCCGACGTGCTCGCCCCAGCCGAGCGGCTCGTGTTCCTCGCGGGCCGCATGCTGCGGGAGGACCTGCTGCAACAGTCGGCGTTCGACGAAGCCGACGCGTTCTGCCCGCTGCCGAAGCAATACCACATGCTGCGTTTGGTCCGCCAGGCCTACGAGGTCGTGCGCCGGCGAGTTCGTACGGGCGCCGATCCCGAGGAGCTGATGGCGCTGCCGATCTTCGCCGAGATCGGCCGGATCCGCGACTGGTCGGCAGAGGACGCCGAGGCGCGCGCCAAGGATCTCGAGTCTCGGATCGCCGAGGAGGTGGAGGCAGCATGACGTCCGGGAAGCTGCGGCTCGTCGAGTTCCAGACCGTCCGGTACGTGTCCGGACCGTTGCTGTTTTTGGAGGGTGTGCACGGGGTCCACTACGCGGAGACGGTGGAGGTGATCGGGCCGGACGGCGGGTTGCGGCGAGGACAGGTGATCGAGATCGACGGCGACCGTGCGGTGATCGAGGTCTTCGCGGGAACCCAGGGCCTGGACGTAGCGTCCACTCGCGTGCGGCTCGGCGGCGACGCCGCCCGCCTCGGCGTGGGCCTGGGGATGCTGGGCCGGATGTTCGACGGTTCGGGGGAGCCGGTGGACGGCGGACCGCCGATCATGCCGGAGGACTTCTGGGAGGTGGGCGGGCTCGCGATGAACCCGACGGCCCGTGAGCACCCCTCGGAGTTCATCGAGACCGGGGTGTCGGCCGTTGACGCCCTCAACACCTTGGTCCGCGGACAGAAGCTGCCGATCTTCTCCGGTTTCGGCCTGCCGGCCGGTGCCCTCGCGGTGCAGATCGCGGCGAGCGCCCGGGTTGGCGACGAGGAGGAGGGCGGCTTCGTGGTGGTCTTCGCGGCGATGGGCATCACCCACCGAGAGGCCGGATTCTTCCGACGGTTCATCGAGGACAGCGGTGCGCTGGGCCGCACCGTGATGTTCCTCAACCTGGCCGACGACCCGACCATCGAGCGGCTGTTGACGCCGCGCGTGGCGCTGACGGCAGCGGAATATCTGGCGTTCGAGCACGGCAGGCACGTGCTGGTGATCCTCACCGACATGACCAACTACTGCGAGGCGCTGCGGGAGGTGGCCACCGCCCGCGAGGAGATACCGGGCCGGCGCGGCTATCCGGGCTACATGTACACCGACCTGGCGTCGATCTTCGAGCGGGCGGGGCGTATTCGCGACCACGAGGGGTCGATCACCCAGCTCGTGATCCTGTCGATGCCCGACGACGACATCACCCACCCGATCCCGGACCTCACCGGCTACATCACCGAGGGCCAGATCGTCCTGTCGCGGGAGCTGCACCGCAAGGGCATCGACCCGCCGATCGACGTGCTGCCCAGCCTGAGCCGGCTCATGAACGCCGGCATCGGCGAGGGGAAGACTCGCGCCGACCATCGGCAGGTCGCCGACCAACTCTACGCGCTGTATGCAGAGGGACGCGATCTGCGCAAGCTCGTGGCGATCATCGGTGAGGCGGCGCTCACCGACCGCGACCGCCGGCACCTCGCCTTTGCGGACGAGTTCGAGCGCCGGTTCGTCCACCAGGGGGGCGACGCCCGATCCATCGAGCAAACCCTGGACCTCGCCTGGGACCTGCTTTCCCCGTTCGGCGCCGCGGAGCTGAAGCGGATCCGCCCGGAGGTGATCGCAGCGCGGTTGCAGACCTGCCCGTAGCGCCGGCCGGGCTGCGCAGAACTGCCGTCCGTGAGCCGCCAAGGGTCCGAGGACCCTAGTGGCCGGGACCGAAGATTGTGAATTCTTTCACCAACGCCATGGGAGGTGCGCACGATGTTGTCTCTCACGAGACGCCGCTTTCTCCAAGGCTCGGCGGTGACGGCTGGTGCGTTGGCAGCGCACCGATGGCTCTTCGGGGGGCTCGAGACCCTGGCTCGCGCCGACCCCCTGGCCCAAGGCCCTCCGGTTGAGGACATGTTCCCCACCACCTGCTGGATCGGCAAGCAGGACTGCGGGATGCTCGCCCGGAGGATCGACGGCCGGGTGGTCAAGTTCGAGGGCCACCCGGGCAACCCGAGGAATGCCGGCACGCTGTGCCCCAAGGGACAGGCGCAGATCGTCTCCATCTACGACCCGAACCGGGTGAAGACCCCGCTGGTTCGGACCAACGCCAAGGGGCAGAAGGGGGAGTTCCGCCCGACGTCGTGGGACGAGGCGATCACGATGATCGCCGACCAGGTGAACGAGGTGCGGGCCCGCAACCCGAAGCTCGTGCTGTGGCAGAAGGGGCGGAGCAAGGCCAAGGACTTCTACGACGACGCGTTCGTCAAGTCGATCGGCTGCTCCAAGCTGGGCCACGGCGCCTACTGCTCCGACGCCGGCTACCGGGCGCTGGAGTACACGATCGGCCTGCACGGCGTGCAGCATCCCGACTTCCAGAACGTCGACTACCTGCTCGCCTGGG
Source organism: Acidimicrobiia bacterium (assembly GCA_041619955.1). Taxonomy (GTDB): domain Bacteria; phylum Actinomycetota; class Acidimicrobiia; order Spongiisociales; family JAOTWH01; genus JBFJZV01. The sequence goes on from JBFKDA010000064.1 coordinate 10,931, forward strand.
GCTGGAACATCACCAACGCCGGCGGCAACAAGTTCTGCTGGCTCACGTGGCCCCGCCAGATGGTGGTGGCGCGGGAGCGCGGCATGAAGATCGTCCACATCGACCCGCGGCTCCGCAGCGCCGGGCCGTTCGCCGACAAGTGGCTGCCGATCAAGCCGGGCACCGACCTGGCCCTGGCCCTCGCCCTGTGCCACGAGCTGGTGAACCAGGGGTACGTGGACACCGAGTACCTGACGAACTACACCAACGGTCCGCATCTGGTGGGCGAGGACGGGCTGTTCCTCACCGAGACCGTGGGGGAAGGCGACGAGGCCGAGCAGGTCCCGATCGTCTGGTCGGCGTCGGCCGACGGCCCGGTACGGGCCGACCAGGCCAGCCAGGCGAAGCTCGACGGGACCTACGAGATCGACGGCGCAACTTATCGGACCGCCTACCAGGCATTCACCGAGCACCTCGCGCAGTACGACCCGGACTGGGCCGAGGTGGTCTGCGGTCTCGACGCGCAGCAGATCCGCCAGGTCGCCCGCGAGTTCGGGGAGCACGCCCGCATCGGCAGCACGACCGTCGTCGACGGCGTGCAGATCCCCTACCGGCCGGTGTCGATCATGTCGTACCACATGGCGCAGCAGGAGCTGGGCTTCCAGGCGCTGCGGGCCATGACGTACGTGGCGATGCTGGTGGGCGCGGTCGGCGCGGTCGGCGGGATGTTCTCCGACTTCGAGTGGAAGATCCACAAGAACTACGCGGCTTTCGAGGAGCTGACGGTCGGCGACCCGCCCTACGACTACATGCTGAACAAGTCGAAGTACTTCCCGATCAACACCGGCTTCCCGGGTGTCGTCGCCAAGGTGATGCTCGACCCGGAGCGGTACGAGGTGGAGGAGCTGCCCGAGGTGTGCATCCTGC
>JBFKDA010000065.1:0-11684 GCA_041619955.1 Acidimicrobiia bacterium
ACCCCTGGGTCAACCTCGTGCTGGGGCGCACCGGCGACGAGCGGGGCGGCAGCCCCCCGGACGGCGTCACGGTGCTGCCTCCCTCGATCACGGTCGGCGCCCACATGCTGCACGCAGTCGGCCTCGGCTGGGCCGCAGCGCTCCAGGGCGAGGACCGGATCGCGGCGACGTACTTCGGCGACGGCGCGACCTCGGAGGGCGACTTCCACGAGGCGATGAACTTCGCCGCGGTCTTCCGCACGCCCACCGTGTTCGTGTGCCAGAACAACGGCTGGGCGATCTCGCTGCCCCGCGACCGCCAGACCGCCTCGGCGACGATCGCCCAGAAGGCGGACGCCTACGGGATGCCGGGCGTGCTGGTCGACGGCAACGACCTCCTCGCCTGCTTCGCCGCCGCCACCGAGGCTGCCGCCCGGGCCCGCGCCGGAGACGGGCCGACGCTGCTCGAGGCGCTCACCTACCGCCTCGGCCCGCACACCACCGCCGACGACCCGGGCCGCTATCGCGACGACGCCGAGGTGGCCGAGTGGCGCCGGCGCGACCCGCTCGCCCGCGTCCGCCGGTACCTGGAGGCTCTCGGCGCCTGGGACGACGACCGCCAGGCAGCAGCCGAGGAGCAGGCGAGCGCCGACCTGGAGGCTGCCGTCGCCGCGGCCGAGGCGCTGCCGCCGCTCGACGCCGGCGAGATGTTCGCCGGCATGTTCGCCGAGCCGCCGCCGCACCTGGCCGACCAGGCGGCGCTCCTGGCGCGCGACCGGCCGGGCGACTGATGGCCGAGCTCAACGTCGCCCAGGCGCTCAACGCCGCGCTCGACACGGCGCTCGCCGCCGACCCCAAGGTGATGCTGCTGGGCGAGGACGTCGGGCGGGCCGGCGGGGTGTTCCGGGTGACCGACGGGCTGGCGGCCAAGCACGGCGAAGCCCGGGTCGTGGACACGCCGGTGGCCGAGTCGGGGATCGTCGGCACCGCGTTCGGGCTGGCCATCGGTGGCATGCGCCCGGTCGTCGAGATCCAGTTCCTCGGCTTCGCGTACCCGGCGTTCGACCAGATCGTCAGCCACGTCTCCCGCATCCGCAACCGGTCCCGGCACCGCTTCACCGCCCCGCTCGTGGTGCGGGTGCCGTACGGGGGCGGGATCGGCGCCGCCGAGCACCACAGCGAATCGACCGAGGCGATCTTCGCCCACACGCCGGGGCTGAAGGTGGTGGTGCCGAGCCGCCCGTACGACGCCAAGGGACTGCTGCTGGCGGCGATCACCGATCCCGACCCGGTGGTGTTCTTCGAGCCGATCCGCAGCTACCGGGCCGTGCGGGAGGAGGTGCCCGACGACGCATACGAGGTGCCGATCGGCGAGGCGGCCGTCGAGGTCGACGGCAGCGACGTGACCATCGTCGCCTACGGCGCCGCGATGCGGGACGCCCGGGCGGCGGTCGCCGCGCTGTCCGACGACGGCGTCGCCGCCGAGCTGGTCGACCTCCGCACGCTGGTCCCGCTCGACGCGGCGACCGTGTTGGGGTCGGTGCACAAGACCGGCCGCGTCGTGATCGTGCAGGAGGGCCATCGCACGGCCGGCTTCGCCGCCGAGGTGGCGGCGCTGATCGCGGAGCGGGCCCTGTACTCGCTGGCCGCGCCCGTCGAGCGGGTCACCGGCTGGGACACCGTGGTGCCCCTGCGCCGCGCCGAGCATCACTACATCCCGGACGCGGCGCGTATCGTCGCGGCCGCCCGCCGGACGCTGGAGGCCTGACGGTGGCGTACGAGTTCGCGTTTCCCGACGTCGGCGAGGGGCTGACCGAGGCGACGATCGTGCGCTGGCTGGTCGAGGTCGGCGACCCGGTGGGCCTGGACGACGTCGTCGTTGAGGTCGAGACCGACAAGGCCGTCACCGAGATGCCGTCGCCGCGGGCCGGCGTGCTGCTGCACCGGGGCGGCGAGCCGGGCGACGTGATCGCCGTCGGCGAGGTACTGATGGTGATCGGCGACGAGGGCGAGACGTGGTCGCCGCCGGCGCCGGCAGCGGCCGGGACCGCCGCGCCGATCGTCGGGACGCTCGACGAGGGCGACGCACCACTGGCGCCGGTGGGCGGCGGGCCGCAGGCGCTGCCGCGGGTCCGCAAGCTGGCCGCCGAGCTCGGCGTCGAGCTGGCGGCGGTCGCCGGGTCGGGCGCCGGTGGCCGGATCACCGAGGACGACGTGCGGGCTGCGGCCGGTGCCGACGAGCGCGTCGACCGCGTGCCGCTGTCGGCCACCCGGCGGGCGATCGCCGCCCGCATGGAGCAGTCGTGGCGCGAGATCCCCCACGTCACGACCTACGGGGAAGCCGACGCCGGCGCGCTCCTCGCCGCCCGGCGGGAGCTGGCGGCGGCCAGCGGCGACCGGGTCCCGCTGGAGGCGCTGCTCATCGGCGCGGTGCTGCCGGCGCTGCGCGCCCACCCCGAGTTCAACGCGTCGCTCGTCGGTGACACGCTGCTGCTGCGCCGCCACTACGACGTCGGCGTAGCGGTGGACACGCCGGACGGACTGCTGGTCGCCGTCGTCCGCGACGCCGAGGCGCGCGATGCCGCCGGCCTCGCCGCCGAGGTGACCCGCCTCGCGACTGCCGCCCGCGACCGCGCGCTGCGCCCCGACGAGATGCGCGGGGCCACCTTCACGCTGTCCAACATCGGCGCGGTCGGGGGCCGGTTCGGGACCCCGCTCATCCCGCTCGGCACCACTGCGATCCTGTCGGTCGGTCGGGCGGACCCGAGCCCAGCCGTCGTCGACGGCGAGCTGGCGGTGGTGCGGCGGTTCCCGCTCTCGCTGTCGTACGACCATCGTCTGATCGACGGCGCGCTTGGCAGGCGTTTCCTCGCGGCGGTGATCGAGGGGATAGAGTCGGCCCGTGGTCGCCAAGCCTGAACCGCTCCCGAAACCCAGCATCGACGAGCTCGATCGGCTCACCGAGGAGCTCGAGAAGCTGCGAGGGCTCCGCTACCGGCTCGAGCCCGGCGACGAGGAGGGCATGGCCGATTTGCAGGCGCGGATGAAGGACGTGGCGCGCCAGCTCCGCCGGCAGGCGGACGCGCTCGAGCTGCACCGGGAGCGCACGCTGCTCCGCATGCGCATCGAGCGGCTCGAAGCCCGCCGTGCCGAGATCCTCGAGGTGCAGGCCGACCCGACCCGGGAGCTCAGCTACCTGAAGGGCCCCGAGACCATCGAGGGGGTCGATTCGGACCTCCGGTCCGCCACCGCCCGGCTCGCCCGGCTCATGGAGGAGACGACGCTATAGGAGCACTCGACGGCGCCCGCCAGCGACGGGCCCTGACCGCGGCGGAGCAGGCGATCCAGGCGCTGGCGGCGGGCAAGGCGGATCGCGCCGTCGCCGCCGCCCGGCAAGCCGCCGACCTCGACCAGGTGGGCGCGTTCGCCACGCTGGTGACCGCCGTCGAGGCCGCGGCCGCCGACCTGGCCGCAGGGCGGCCGATCGACGCGCCCGCATGGGACGGCGTCGCCGCGGCGGTCGGTCCGGGCCCGCTGGCCGCCGAGGTCGCAGCCGCCCGCAGCGGCTGACCGGGGCGGCACTACGCTCGCCGGGCCCGATGGCCGACTACCACCTGCACCTCCATCCCCATCACCCGGCGCCGCCCGGTGCGCCCCTGCCGGGGGTGTACCCCGACGGGTACATCGAGGCGTACGTGGAGGCCGCGGCCGCCCGCGGCGTCACCGAGCTGGGGTTCACCGAGCACCTGTACCGCTGCGTCGAGGCCGGCCCGGTGCTCGGCGACTTCTGGGAGCGCGAGCCCGACCCGCGGCTCGCGGCCCACGCGGCGGCCTTCGTGCACGTCGAGCGCACGCTTTCGCTCGACGGCTACGCCGCCGCCGTCCTCGGCGCCAAGGAACGCGGGCTGCCGGTGCTGCTGGGCCTGGAGGTCGACTACTTCCCGGAGTCGATCGAGGCCGTCGTCGCGCTGCTCGACCGGTACCCGTTCGACTTCCTCATCGGCTCGATCCACTGGATCGGCGGGTGGGGCGTCGACCACGACGAGGTGGCGGACGAGTTCGACCGGCGGGGCGTGGCCACCGCCTACGAGCAGTACTTCGCGCTGGAGGCGCAGCTCGCCGGATCGGGCGCCGTCGACGCGCTCGCCCACGCCGACGTCGTGAAGAAGTTCGGCCATCGCCTGCCGTCCCCGCCGCTGGACCTCTACGAGGGGGTCGTCAAGGAAGCGGCCGCGTCCGGTACCGCCGTCGAGGTGTCGAGCGCCGGGCTGTGGAAGCCGGCGAGGGAGGTGTACCCCGCGCCGGAGTTCCTGGCCGCGTTCCAGGCGGCCGGGGTGCCGATCACGCTGGCGTCGGACGGCCACGCCCCAGCCGAGGCGGGCCGCGGCCACGTCGAGGTGGTGGCTGCCGCCCGGGCTGCCGGCTACACCCACCGGGTGCGGTTCGACCGGCGGGCCGCCACCCAGGTGCCGCTGCCATGACCGCCGACACGTCGGGCATCCACGCCGAGCATCCTTTCACCGACCCGCCGGAAGAGCGCGACCCGGTGCGCCAGTTCCGGGGCCGGCTGGTGGCGCCGGTGACGATCGTCACTGCGGGCCGGCCGGGCGCGCCGGTGGGGATGACGATCTCGTCGCTGATGGTCGCCGAGGGCTTGCCGGCCCGCACCTTCTTCCTGGTGGGGTCGGCGACCGACCTCTACGAGGCGATCGAGGATACCGGCCGATTCGTCGTGCACGCCTTGGAGGACCGCCACCGCGAGGCGAGCGACGTGTTCGCGGGCATCCGGCCCAGCCCGGGCGGCATGTTCGCGGGCGTCGACCACGTCGACGGCGACTACGGGCCCGAGTTGACGGACGCCAAGAGCCGGCTCTATTGCCGATTCGCCGGGGGCAGCGAGACGACGTTCCACGTGCTCGCCACCGGCCTCGTCGAGCGGGTGGAGGTGGCCGACCTCGCCGACCCGCTCGCCTACTTCCGCGGCCGCTACCGGCGGCTCGACTAGACGGGCTCGTTGCCCTCGTTGCCGTACTGGAGCGTCTCGGGGCGCTCCAGCATCAGGGTGTGGGCAGGGGAATCTGCGGCCGGTCGATGGCGGAGGCCGCGGGGCACCACGAACACGTCGCCTGGCCCGAGCGTCACCGGCTCCCGGCCTTCCAGCTCGATGCGGAACGTCCCGTCCCAGCACAGGAACAGCTCGTCCTCGTCGTGGTGGTGCCAGGCGAACTCGCCCTCCAGGCGGGCGACCCGCAGCACCGCGTCGTTGGCGAGCGCGACGTCGGCTGGCTGCCACGGCCCGGCGAGGCCGGCGATCGCGGCGGGTATCGAGGTGGGCTCCACGTACCGGCAGCGTACCGGACTGCCAGGCTGGCGGCCGCGACACAGGAGCGGGCGCGCCCGTCGGATGCGACCCGGCTACACGGGGCGCTGCTGCCACCGCGGCCCGGCGACCAGCAGGCGCCCCCAGGTCATGTCGCCCAGCGGTTTGGTGCACGGCACGTTGCAGTGCGTGATCGCGTACCGGCCTTCCGGCACGTAAGGCACCGTGAACCGCAGCCAGGCGTGGAACGGTCCGTACCACTCGCCATTCGGGGCCTGCCACGGTTCCAGATCGATCGTCAGCTCCCCGAGCGGCAGGCCGCCGTCGGGAACGCAGCCGTAGCAGTCGTCGGCCTCCGGCACGAGGTGGACGACATACGGCCCGTCCTCGGGCCGGCCGAGCGCTGGGTTGTGCGCCCAGGCGACGATGCCCACCAGCTCCGCCGCCTGGCCCGGCCGGTACCACGGCCGGTCCGTCCCCCACACCGAGCCGCCGGCCGCCGCGGGCGCCGCCAGCCCCATCAGCACCGCCGCCGCCAGGATCGCGAGCGCCGTCGTCCTCATGCCCGATGCGACGAGCGGGTGGGGTCGATCGTTCACCGGTCCGTATGCTCCCCGCCGGATGAAGCTCCAGCGGATCAACGTCGTGGGGACCACCGGGGCCGGCAAGACCGCGTTCGCCGCCCGCCTGGCGGCGCAGCTCGGGGTTCGTCACGTCGAGCTGGACGCCCTGCACTGGGGTCCGGGGTGGACGCCACCCGACGACGACGTGTTCCGGGACCGGGTGCGGGGGGCGCTGGCCGGCGATCGGTGGGTGGCCTGCGGCAACTACCGCAAGGTACGCGACATCGTGTGGGAGCGCGCCGACACGGTCGTCTTCCTCGACTACCCGCTGCCGCTGATGTTCTGGCGGCTGCTGAAGCGCACCGCTCGCCGGGTGGCCTCCCGTGAACCGCTGTGGGGCCACAGCCGCGAGTCGATGCGCAACGCCTTCTTCTCGAGGAACTCGCTGTTCGTCTGGCAGTGGAACACCTTTCGAAGGAGGCGGACCGAGTACCAGGAGGCGCTCGCCGACCCGCGCTGGTCGCACGTCGACTTCGTGCGGCTGCGCCGCCCGGCGGAGGCCGACCGCTGGCTGTCGATACACTCGGCGCCGTGACCTCGCCCCCCTCCGTCTGGCTGACCACGCTCGGCTGCGCCAAGAACCAGGTCGACAGCGACAAGCTGACCGCGATCCTGGCCGAAGCCGGCTACGCCGCGGCGCGATCCGAGGAGGACGCCGACGTGGTGATGGTCAACACCTGCGCGTTCATCGAGGCGGCCCGCCAAGAGTCGATCGAGACCATCCTCGACCACGGCGCGCGCAAGCGTGACGACGCCAGGCTCGTCGTGCTCGGCTGCATGGCCCAGCGCTACGAGACCGAGCTGGTCGACGCGTTGCCGGAGGCCGACGCCGTGGTCGGGCTCGACCGCTACGGCGAGCTGGTCGGGCGGCTGGATGCCATGACCGGCTGGCAGCCTGTGGACTTTCGGCCCCGCCCGAAGATGGACATCCTGTTCGAGGTGCGCCGCCCGGCGCCGTCCACCCCGTACGCCTACGTCAAGGTCGCCGAGGGCTGTGACAAGCCGTGCACGTTCTGCGCCATCCCGCTGTTCCGGGGCAAGCAGCGCTCCCGGGCGCCGGTCAACATCCGGGACGAGGTGGTCCAGCTCGTGGCCGACGGCGTCAGCGAGGTGGTGCTGGTCGCCCAGGATCTCGCCGCCTACGGGCGGGACATCGCCGCCCCCGGCGGCATCGTCGAGCTGCTGCGCTTCCTGTCCGACGTCGACGGCCTGCGCCGCATGCGGCTGCTGTACCTGTACCCCAAGGAGATCCGCCCGGCGCTGATCGCCGAGATGGCGGTCAACCCGCTGATCGCCTCGTACTTCGACCTCAGCCTCCAGCACGCGTCCGGGCCGCTGCTCCGGGCGATGAAGCGACCGGGCGACGGCGAGCGCCACCGGCGGCTGGTCGAGGACATCCGGGCGGCCGACCCGGACGCGGCGCTGCGGTCGAGCTTCATCGTCGGGTTCCCCGGCGAGACCGACGACCAGGTCGAGGAGCTGGCCGAGTTCCTCGAGGCCGCCCAGCTCGACTGGGCGGGGTTCTTCCCGTACTCGGCGGAGGAGGGCACGCCGGCGGCGCTGCTGCCCGGCCGCATCGGCGACGACGAGATCGCCGCCCGGCTGCGCCACCTCCAGGCCATCCAGGACGAGATCACCGCCGCCCGCAACGCGGCGCAGGTGGGGTGCACCGTCGACGTGCTGGTGGACATGGTCGAGGAAGGGGTGCCGGTCGGCCGCTCGTACCGGGAGGCACCCGAGATCGACGGCGTGATCACGCTCGACCGGGGGCGAGCCGGGGAGTGGGTGCGGGCCGAGATCACCGGCGCCTACGAGACCGACCTCGCCGGGACCGTCGTTTGATCGTCGAGGTCGTCGCGGTCGGCACCGAGCTGCTGCTGGGCCAGATCGTCAACGGCAACGCCGCGCACCTCGCGGCGCGGCTCGCCGAGGCCGGCCTCGACCACTACCACCAGAGCGTCGTCGGCGACAACCTCCACCGGGCGGCCGCGGTGCTGCGCACCGCCATCGACCGCAGCGACGCGGTGATCGTCACCGGCGGCATCGGCCCTACTCAGGACGACCTCACCCGGGAGGCGATCTGCGCGGCCACCGGGCTGCCGATGGCGTTCAGCGAGGAGTACGCCGACAGGCTGCGGTCGTGGTGGGCGCAGCGGGGCCGGGAGATGCCGGAGACGAACCTGCGCCAGGCCGAGCACCCGGCTGGCGCCGAACTACTGCCGAACCCGAAGGGCAGCGCTCCCGGCTTGCGGCTGCGGGTGGGGGAGTGCTGGGTGTTCGCCGTCCCCGGCGTGCCCCAGGAGATGGCGCCGATGGTCGACGACCACGTGCTGCCGTTCCTTGCCGAGCAGGCGGGCGACGGCCGGGGCGTGCTGGTCAGCCGGCTGATCCGCACCTGGGGTGAGTCGGAATCGCGGGTGGCGTCGCTGCTCGGCGACCTCTACGAGACGTCGGCCAACCCGACCGTGGCGTTCCTGGCCTCGGCGGGCGAGATCAAGGTCCGGCTCACGGCCCGGGCAGCCGATCGGGACGGCGCCGAGGGGCTGATCGCCCCGATGGAGCAAGAGGTGCGCCGGGTGCTCGGCCCGCTGGTGTTCGGCGCCGACGACGACACCGTGGAGGCCGTGGCGCTGCGGCTGCTCGGGGAGCGGGGCTGGACGCTCGGCACCGCCGAGTCGGCGAGCGGCGGCATGGTGGCGGCTCGCATCACGTCGGTCCCAGGCGCCTCGGCGGTGTTCCGGGGGAGCATCGTCGCGTACGCCGCCGACGTGAAGGAGGAGGTGCTCGGGGTGGACACCACCGGCGGGGTGGTGACCGAGGAGGCGGCGCTGGCGATGGCCGCCGGGGCGGCCGCCCGCCTGCGCGCCGACGTCGTCGCCGCGGTCACCGGGTCCGCCGGGCCCGATCCCCAGGAGCGAGACGTCGGCACGATGGTTGTCGCCGTCCAGACGCCGGAGGGCGCCCGCGCCCGCACCCTGCGCATGCCGGGCGACCGGGAGCGGGTCCGCACCTACACGACCACGTCGGCGCTGCACCTCACGCGGCTGGCGGTGGCGGGGGAGTGGTGGCGCTGATCGCGGGCGGGCCCGCTACCCGACCGGGTACAGGAGGGGTCGGCGGCGCAGGAACCACGCCTGGTCCTCGGACATGATGAGGCTGTCGGTGTCGTGGAACATGAAGTTGCCGCCGTCGGGGCACTCGAACTCGTCGACGAACCCGTCCCCGTCCTCGTCGCGGTCGATGGGGCACTCGGGGGTGTCGGCGAAGTAGTCGAACGCGCTCCCGTCGGCCTCGCTCGTGTGCGGCAGGCCGAGGAGGTGCCCGGCCTCGTGCCACACGACGATCGCCCGGTCGAGCAGCGAGCGGTCGACGTCGCGCTCGGTGACCACCACGACGCACGACGTCAGCGCGCCCGGCGTCAGGACGACGCCGGGGAGGCCGGCGGCGTTGCCCTCGATGACGCCGCCGTCGTCGGACGGGTCGACGACGCGGTCCACGACGACGAGATCCACGGCCCGGGTCGGCGGCAGGCGCTCGCCGAGTTCCCGGCACAGCTCTCGCTGCTGCTCGTCGCTCTCGTCGGCTTCGAGCTCGGCGAACCGGTCGACGAAGTCGGCCGGGGCGTCGAGGAAGCTGAGGGCGCCGACCTCGATGCCGTGCGGGTTCAGCAGCGCCTCGCCGGTCGCCCGCACCTCGGCTGCGAACGTCTCGCGGCGGTCGGAGTCGGCGAGGTCGTCGTTGGTGGTCGCTACGACGATCCGCACGTCGAGCGCCTGCGGCCCGGCGACGTCGCCGGAGCGCAGGATGGCCCCGGACGCCGTGATCTCGTCGGCCAGCGCGTCGATCGCGAACGTGTAGTCGCCGGGCGCCAGCGGGGTGTCGCCGTCGATCGGGAGGGTCACCGCCACCTCGTGGAGGTCAACCAGCGGCGCGTTGAGGACGCCGCCGAACACCTCGAAGCTGTCGAGGTCGAGGTCGTAGATCACCTCGCCGGACGGATCGGTGATGCGGGCGATCGCCACCTCGTCCCCGGGGCCGGGGGCGCGTGCCCAGACGAGCATCGACACGTCACCGGGCTCGACCGTGACGGTCAGCACCGTGACCGGTGGGTGGCTGCCGAGGTCGACGAATCGGAGGTCGGCGGCCGGGGCCGGCGGGGAGGTCGGCGGCGGGCCGATGCTGGTACGCGGGCCCGTGGTGGTGGTGGCGGCGGGGACGGTGGTCGCGGTCGGGGGCGCAGCGCCGGAGGCGGTGGTCGTCGTGGTCGTCGTGGCGGTGTCGCCGCAGGCGGCGAGGACGAGCACCAGGACGGCGAGGCGGCGCATCGGGGGATTATGGGCCCCGGCGCCGCACGACGCCGGCCGGCAGGCCGGGCCCGGTAGGTTGGCGGCCATGCCCGTGGGCGAGAAGCAGCGGCTGTTCCTGGCGGTGGCCATCCCCGACGACGTGCGCCACGCCCTCGCCGCCCACCTCGGCGCCGCGCTCGACGGCAAACCGGTGCCCGGCATGCCGGTGCCGCCGGCCAATTGGCACGTCACGTTGCGCTTCCTGGGCGCGACGTACGAGGACGAGCGGGACCGGCTCTGCCACGGCTTGGACGAGGCCGACTTCGGCCCCCCGTTCGGGGTGCGCTTCGGCGGCCTCGGCGCCTTCCCTCGCCCGGCTCGGGCCACCGTGCTGTGGCTGGGCTTCTCTCGCGGCGATGACCGGCTCTCGGGCCTGGCGGCGGTCGCCGAGGAGGCGGCGGTGGCTGCCGGGTGGATGATGGAGGAGCGGCCCTTCCACCCCCATCTGACCCTGAGCCGCATCCGCCCCCACCAGGACGTCCGCCCGGTCGTGGAACGGGTGCCGCCGCTCCCGAGGTCGATGGAGGTGGAAGCGGTGGTGCTCTACCGCAGCCATCTCGGGGGCAGCAAGCCGGCCCGCTACGAGCCGGTCGAAGTGTTCGAGCTGCGCTGAGTCCTCGACATCGAACGTCTGTTCGGGTAGATTCCCCGGGCGAGAAGAAGTACGATCACACCCCCGTAAGTTCACAGGTGTAGTTCGTGTCACACCCGGGTCGTAGGTTGAGCGGCGGCCCAGAAATGAACGCAGGGAAGGAGCCGCCCATGGATCGGGACAACAGCGACCGGGACAAGTCCCTCGAGATGGCGATGACGCAGATCGAGCGCCAATTCGGCAAGGGCGCCATCATGCGCCTCGGCGAGGATGGCATCCGCCACGTCAAGTCGATCCCCACCGGGGCACTGTCGCTCGACCTGGCGCTGGGCATCGGCGGCGTCCCCCGCGGCCGCATCGTCGAGATATTCGGACCCGAGTCGAGCGGGAAGTGCCTGACCGCCGACACGTATATTTGGACCGATCGCGGTTTGGAGACGGTCGAGGAGCTCTTCGCCCGCTGCGACCAGCCGGCATCGTGCACCAGCCGCGTCACCGACGTGAGCGACTCCGGGGTGCGGGTGGTCAACGAGCAGGGCCGGCTGGAGCAGGTCGCCGCGCTGACGCACAACAACCGCCGCCCCGTGGTCCGGCTGCGGTTGGCCTCCGGGCGGGAGGTCAAGGCGACGGCCAACCACCCGTTGCGGGTGCTCAACGAGCGCGGGTCCATCGTGTGGCGCAAGGCCGGCGAGATCGCCGAGGGCGACACCGTGGTCTCGGCGGCCTTCGGTGCCGATGAGGCGGCCCTCGGCGACGGCCTCGACGAGGACGAGGCCGTGCTGCTCGGCTACCTCGTCGCCGAGGGCTCGCTGTCCCGTCGCAAC